>JACMND010000066.1 GCA_014378705.1 Pedobacter sp.
TGACTGGTAGAATAATCTCTAAATGAAATTACAAACATTTGAAGCGTATTTACTTCCCTGAATTACACCTTTTAGTTCCAGTATTTTATCAATATAGCTTTGAATTTCAGATTTTTTCTTACCCCAGTTTGGAGCAATTAGCAAATCGTAATCTGCCAGGCCGAACAATCTCTGCAGTACGATATCAGGCCTTAATCGGGGAATAAACGCTGCAAGAAAGTCAGCGTATTCGTCAATACTGAAGAGTTTAAATGGTTCTTTACTAAATTTAGAACCCATAATAGATCCTTTTACAATATGAAGGTGATGAAGTTTAACAAATTTAATTTGTGGAAAACGGTTTATTTCATCCGCGTAACGGTACATCATTTCAGTTGTTTCCCAAGGAAATCCAAAAATAGTATGAACACAAATTTTGATTTTAGGGCTATTGGCAAGGTTTAAGGCATTTATTAGTTCATTGTGCGTGCAGCCACGGTTAATTTTAGAAAGCGTTTCATCATAAATTGATTCCATACCCATTTCCAGATCCACATCAAAACGGTCAGCATAGCTTTCCAGTAAAGCTATTTTTTCGAAATCAATACAGTCAGGGCGGGTTCCAACTGATAATCCGACTATATTCTCTGTGTTGATACTTAAGGCTTCGTCATATAATGATTTTAAATAATGAACCGGTGCGTACGTATTTGTATTCGGCTGAAAATAAATAATAAATTTTTCAGCTTTATAATTTTTAAACGCCCTTTCCATTCCCTGTTCAATTTGCTCACGAATAGTGGGCAGTCTGCGAGAAAGTTGGGGAGTGAAAGAATCTACGTTACAATAAGTACAACCACCGAAACCTTTACTACCATCCCTGTTTGGGCAAGTAAAACCGGCATCAGCAATGATTTTGTAAACTTTTTTTCCATCGTATTTATTGCGAAGGTAAGCTCCGTAATGATTGTAATTCTTATACCCGAAATCTAAAGGTGTGCTCAAAACTTATTTTTTTGCAAATATACGATCAAATCCTACCTGTAATGCCTTTCAATCTTTTGTACTATCCAAAAACCTATTTAATACATTTATGTGTTAATTCTTGGCCGGGCTTTAGAACTAAAAACAAAGTAAATAATTAAAGTATTTATAGAAACAGAAAAATCTCTGAATAAAATCCAAAACCTATTTTGGTTACCTTTGCTCAGTATTTTGAAACAAAAGATATGCAATCTACGGAAGTATATAAACCCAAAAATAAAATTCGATTTGTAACCGCTGCCGCTTTATTTGACGGACATGATGCAACCATTAATATTATACGCCGCATTTTACAATCCTCAGGTGCCGAAGTTATTCACTTAGGCCATAATCGGTCTGTAGATGAGGTTGTAAATTGTGCCATTCAGGAAGATGTGCAAGGTATTGCCCTGACTTCATACCAAGGCGGACATATTGAATACTTTAAATATATGTATGATCTATTACAGCAAAAAGGGGCCGGTCATATTAAAATCTTTGGTGGCGGAGGCGGTGTAATTCTACCTTCTGAAATTAAAGAACTAAAAGCTTACGGTATCTCACAGATTTACTCTCCGGATGACGGTCGGAAAATGGGTTTGCAGGGGATGATCAATGATATGCTAATACAGTGTGACTTTTTAACCCGCACTACGCTCAATGGAGAATTTAATGGGATACAAAATAAAGAGACAAAGTCGATCGCATCAGCTATTACAATCGCCGAAAATCACCCTCAGGAAGCTGAGCATTTTTTGGCTCAGGTTAAAAAGCTGATTCACAATAAAACGATTCCTGTATTGGGAATTACCGGAACAGGCGGAGCTGGAAAATCCTCTTTGGTTGATGAATTAGTCCGCCGCTTTTTGATAGAAACAGATAAAACACTGGCTATCATTTCCGTTGATCCATCAAAAAGAAAAACAGGTGGGGCACTTTTGGGCGACCGGATACGGATGAACTCTATTAACAACCCGCGAGTTTATATGCGCTCATTGGCTACACGGCAGGCTAACCTCGCTCTTTCTAAATACGTTCAGGAATCTATCGATATCTGCAAAGCGGCAGGCTTTGATCTGATTATTGTTGAAACTTCAGGGATTGGGCAATCTGATACAGAAATTACCGAGCATTGCGATGTATCCTTATATGTGATGACGCCTGAGTTTGGTGCCGCCACACAATTAGAGAAAATTGACATGCTAGATTTTGCTGATCTGGTAGCCATCAATAAATTTGATAAGCGAGGGGCTTTAGATGGGTTAAGGGATGTACGGAAACAGTTTAAACGAAATCACCAGCTTTTTGAAGCTAAAGATGAAGAAATTCCGGTTTTTGGTACGATGGCATCTCAATTTAATGATCCGGGAATGAATAATTTATTTTCCGCAATCATGACTTCAATTACAAAAAAGACAGGAATAGATTTTCATACAGAGATGACCTCAACATCAAACCAGTCTGAAAAAATCTATATTATTCCACCAGATCGCGTACGCTATCTATCAGAAATCGCTGAGTCAAGTCAGGATTATGATGAGTGGGTAAACAAGCAATGTAAAATTGCAAGGCGGATGTACCAGATAAAAGGTGTTTTAGATCTTGCCGCAGAAAGCAAGGCCTACTCTTTTGGAGAGGGTTTGGGCGAAGCTTATACACACCTTCAAGAAGCCTTGGATGGGGAGTGCAGGCGTTTGCTACGAGAATGGCCGGAAACAATTAAAAGATATCAGGCTGATGAATTTATTTTTAAGGTTCGGGATATAGAAATCAAGCAATCTCTCTATTATGAATCTCTTTCAAAACTCAGGATACCGAAAATCTCCTTACCCAGATACCAAGATTGGGGTGATATACTGCGTTGGATTTTAACTGAAAATGTTCCGGGAGAGTTCCCGTACGCAGCGGGGGTTTTCCCGCTTAAACGCGAAGGTGAAGATCCTACGCGGATGTTTGCCGGTGAAGGTGGCCCTGAGCGTACCAACAAACGTTTCCATTATGTTTCCTTAGGCCAGCCTGCACACCGACTCTCAACCGCGTTTGATTCAGTCACTTTATATGGTGAAGATCCACATACCCGGCCGGATATTTATGGCAAAATCGGCAATTCGGGCGTTAGCATCGCCACACTTGACGATGCTAAAAAACTGTATTCCGGTTTTGATCTTTGCAATTCGTCCACTTCTGTTTCCATGACAATTAATGGCCCTGCACCTATGTTACTTGGCTTTTTTATGAATGCGGCGATCGATCAGCAATGCGAAAAATATATTCAGACAAATGGTTTGCAAACAGAAATCGAAGACAAAATTAACCATTTATACAAATTATGGGGAGCAAACCGGCCCTCTTACCAGGGTGACCTGCCTGAAGGGAACAATGGTTTGGGTTTAATGCTTTTAGGCGTTACCGGCGATCAGGTTTTACCAAAAGAGATATATGAAAAGATAAAAGCTTATGCCATTGCCAACGTTCGTGGAACGGTACAGGCTGATATTTTAAAGGAAGACCAGGCTCAGAATACCTGTATTTTTTCTACAGAGTTTGCTTTGCGGATGATGGGTGATATACAGAAATATTTTATTGACCATAAAATCCGTAACTTTTATTCGGTATCAATTTCCGGTTATCACATTGCCGAAGCCGGTGCAAATCCAATCTCCCAATTAGCTTTTACACTTAGTAACGGTTTCACCTTCGTAGAATATTATTTAAGCCGCGGAATGGATATAGATGATTTCGCACCCAACCTTTCCTTTTTCTTTTCGAACGGAACCGACCCCGAATATTCAGTAATTGGCCGCGTGGCAAGGCGCATCTGGGCGAAAGCAATTAAGAATAAATACAAAGGGAACGATCGTTCACAGAAATTAAAATATCATATTCAGACATCGGGGAGATCATTACATGCCCAGGAAATTGATTTTAACGATATCCGTACAACTTTACAGGCGCTTTATGCGGTTTATGATAACTGTAACTCACTGCATACCAACGCGTACGATGAAGCAATAACAACTCCTACAGAAGAATCAGTGCGTAGGGCAATGGCTATTCAATTGATAATTAACCGGGAATTAGGCTTAGCCAAGAACGAAAACCCCCTACAGGGTTCCTTCATTATTGAAGATCTTACAGATTTGGTTGAAGAAGCCGTGATGGCAGAATTTAAACGGATTAATGATCGTGGCGGCGTTTTAGGTGCCATGGAAACGATGTACCAACGTGGAAAAATCCAGGAAGAATCTTTGTATTACGAAACATTGAAACATACCGGAGAATTTCCAATAATTGGTGTAAATACATTTCTAAATAAAAACGGCTCGCCAACCATTATTCCATCTGAGGTTATCAGGGCGACTGAGGAAGAAAAACAATTTCAGATTGAAGCTTTAAAAACATTTCAGGATAGAAATACCGATGTAGCTTCCCACTTGTTAAAAGAATTGCAACAAAAGGCTGTTAATGGTGAAAATATTTTTCACAGTTTAATGGAAGTTTGTAAAGCATGTTCATTAGGTCAAATATCAAATGCACTGTACCAGGTTGGCGGACAATATCGAAGAAATATGTAACAGTTATTATAGCAAGTAAAATTGGTGTGATTTAAATAGTTTTTATGTAACCTTGTTTCAAAAAAATTATTATGTCATATTGCTATAAATGACCGCAGGTACACGTTTTGTTTCATTAGATGTTTTCAGGGGAATGACCATTTTTTTGATGATCATTGTAAATACCCCCGGCACCGGTGCTACTCCATTTGCACCGCTTTTACATGCAAACTGGCATGGCTTTACCCCTACCGATCTTGTGTTTCCTTCTTTTTTGTTTGCTGTGGGAAACGCTATGAGTTTTACCATGGTTAAAAATAATCATCTTAATAATAGCAAAGTTCTTTTCAGAATACTTAAAAGAACTGCTTTAATTTTTTTGTTAGGATTTTTAATGTACTGGTTTCCATTTTTTGAAGTCAATAGCTCCGGCAATCTAAGTTTAACACCCTTTAATAATACACGCGTTATGGGTGTTCTGCAACGAATCGCATTATGTTACTTCTTTGCCTCCATCATGATCCGTTTCTTATCAACCAGAATGGTCATTGTGCTTTCAGCAATTTTACTGATTACTTATTGGCTTATCTTATTATTTTTTGGTAATCCTTTAAGCCCCTTTAGCATGGAAGGCAATACCGGGCAGTTTCTGGATTTGTTTGTCTTAGGAAGCAACCATCTATACCATGGCGAAGGAATCGCTTTTGACCCCGAAGGGATATTAAGTACGCTTCCGGCAATTGTAAATGTAACCATTGGATATTATGCCGGATTGTACCTTCAGCATAAAGGCAAAGGATATGAAACTTTAACTAAATTATTGTTAGTTGGAAGCCTTTTAATATTTATTGCTCTTTGCTGGAATATGGTTTTCCCGATCAACAAAAAGCTTTGGACAAGTTCTTTCGTATTACTAACCAGCGGTCTTGATTTGATCCTGATATCAGCATTGGTATTTTTTGTTGAGATCAAAGCGTGGAATAAATGGAACTGGACTTATTTCTTTACCGTTTTCGGAAAAAATCCTTTGTTCATTTATCTGTTATCAGAATTGTTAATCATTATTTTATATAGGATACATACCGGAGGAGGTACAAATTCAGTTGAATGGATAAACACTAATTTTTTTCAGAAAATTGCGCCAGGCTCTTTCGGTTCGCTTTTTTTCGCACTTTCATTTATGATGGTATGTTGGCTTGTTGGTTTTATCCTTGATAAAAAGCAGATATATATAAAGGTTTAACTATTCGCAGTTTTTAAGATAAAATTATACATTCAAATAAATTATTTTAACCCTTTAATTATGAAATACCTTCTTTTATTATGTTCCTTCTTTTTGATGGCGTCAACTGCTGACTCACCCGGCTACAAATCCTTATTTAATGGGAGAAACCTAAAGGGTTGGACAATCCATGGTACAGAAAAGTGGTACGTACAAAATGGCGAATTAGTATGTGAAAGTGGCCCCGAAAAACAATATGGCTATCTTTCTACCAAAAAAGATTACAAAAATTTTATTTTAGAATATGATTTTAAACTGGAAGCCAATGGCAACAGTGGGGTATTTATCCGCTCGAATATTGAAGGAACTAAAATAAGTGGATGGCAGGTTGAAGTTGCTCCTCCTGGAAGCAGCACCGGAGGCATTTATGAATCATATGGCCGTGAATGGTTGATCAAACCGAGCGCAGAAGATGAGAAAGTTTTAAGCCCTGATGGTTGGAACAAAGGCCGTATCCAGGTAATTAATGATGAGATTACCACCTTTTTAAATGGAAAACAAATGGTTTATCTTAAAGATGAGAAAATCGGAATGGGAGAGGGTTTTATCGCTCTTCAAATTCATGACGGAGGTGGAATTAAAGTGAGATGGAGAAACATTAGAATTAAAAAGCTTAAATAGCTAAAAGAAATTAGCTCATAATTTCTGCTATGAAATACTGTACTAATTAATTAAACCCTATAGAAGTTAAAGCCCACGTCCTTATTTTGAAGATTGGAACGAATAGCGGGGACTAAAGCAACCTTTGTGTCCTGAGCGCCTTGCTTTTTAAATTAAACTGTAGAAATACAAGAAAAGCGGAGATTAGTTTACATGTTTACGATGGTTCCGCTAAAGAGTTTAGTTCCGCAAGGCGTTACTCTCGTTTCTATTTGGTTAAGCCACTTCGTTCATTTATTTTTTTTGCAAAGTACTAAAACTATATAATTCATACTTAACAATGCACACTATATGAAGATTACTAACGAATCAGACCGCCGAAGTTTTATTAAAAAATTAGCTGCCACCTCTGCCGCCGTAGCTATTGGCGCCGATGTGTTTTCTGCAGAACGTTCTAATATTTACCTAGAATCATTAATAAGGGATTTTAAACCAGGCATCAATGACCAGATCAACATCGCCTTAATTGGGGCTGGAGGAATGGGTGTGCAGGATACAACTACTGCCTTGCAAATTCCGGGAATTAAACTGGTGGCGGTATGCGATCTTTATGATGGCCGTTTGGCTGACGCAAAAACTAAATGGGGAGCTGACCTGGCAACCACAAAAATTTACAAAGAAATTTTGAACCGCTCAGATGTTGATGCGGTGATCATTGCTACACCTGATCATTGGCACCAGCAAATATCTATTGATGCACTTATGGCTGGTAAACATGTTTACTGCGAAAAGCCGATGGTTCACGACATATTAGAAGGGCCTGCGGTTATTAAAGCCCAAAAAAAATCACGTAAGATATTTCAGGTTGGTAGTCAGGGAGTTTCTTCCCTGGGAAACGAAAAAGCAAAAGAGCTATTAAAATCAGGAGCAATCGGGCAGTTAAATTATGCTGAAGGATTTTGGGCCCGTCATTCCCCAACCGGGGCATGGCAATATCCAATACCAACAGACGCCTCAGCACAAACTGTTGACTGGGAAACATTTGTGAGCAATACAAAAAAACGACCTTTTGATGCTACCCGCTTCTTCCGATGGAGAAATTATCGTGATTACGGAACCGGTATGGCCGGGGACCTGTTTGTTCACCTCTTTTCAAGTTTACACCTTATCACCGATTCAGTGGGGCCGAATAAAATTTATTCATCAGGTGGTTTGCGCTATTGGAAAGATGGAAGGGAAGTTCCGGATGTGTTGTTAGGTACGTTTGATTACCCGCAAAGTGAAGTCCATCCCGCCTTTAATCTTTCTTTAAGATGTAATTTTGTTGACGGAACAAGCGGTACCACCTATTTAAAATTAGTAGGAAGCGAAGGTTCTATGGATGTTACCTGGGATAGCGTAACGTTAAAAAGAAATAAAACCATTGAATCTGATGATGCGTTTTACATTGAACAAATGAAAAAAGCAGGCACACCTGTGCAGGAGCGCAAAAGAATTTTGGCGCCTGAAGAATATACTTTTTCAGCAGAAAAAGGATACTTAGGCGGCCCTTATGATCATTTTGTAAACTTTTTTAACGCGATAAAAAGCGGAGGAGAAGTAGTTGAAGATGCTGTATTCGGTTACCGTGCAGCAGCACCGGCTTTATTGTGTAACGATAGCTATGAGAAGGATACCGCCATTTTATGGAATCCTGAAAAAATGCAACTCGTAAAAAAATAAATATATGATCAAATTAAAATTAATTACAGCCGGTATTTGTGTTAGCACATTGGCTGTTACATCCTGTTCAACGCTAAATAAATCAGCGACAGCAACTAAAGATTCTACATTATCTAAAACAGAAAGTACCATGAACCAAGATGAAGGAACAGGAAAAAATTTATTTGACGGAAAGAGTTTAAACGGATGGCATGCTTTTAATAAGTCCGGTGAAATAAAAAATTGGACTATTCAAGACGGAGCTTTAGTATGCTTGGGTGCGGCTGTAGGCGATAGCGGTGGCGACATTGTTACAGATGCTGAATACGAAAATTTTGAGTTTAGCTGGGATTGGAAAATTGATAAAGGCGGCAACAGCGGTGTGATGTATCATGTTGTTGAATCTTCAAAGTATAAAGCACCCTGGGAAACCGGTCCGGAATATCAAATGATTGATGATGACGGTTATCAGGATAAATTGGAGGACTGGCAAAAAACAGGTGTGGATTATGCCATGAATATTACCAATGATAAAAAGAAAGTAAGCCCTGTCGGTGAGTGGAATTCAAGTAAAATCGTTTATAATAACGGACATGTAGAACACTGGTTAAATGGAGAAAAAATCGTTGAGTTTCAGGCCGGCGATGAAAAATGGCTAAAGAATAAAACGGAAGGTAAGTGGAAGGACTACCCTGATTACGGTTCAGCTAAAAAAGGACACGTTGCCTTGCAGGATCATGGAAACAAAGCCTACTTTAAAAATATTCAGATAAAAGAACTACAGTAAAAAATTATTTTAACAGCAGCAGGAGCAATTATTTTTGCTTCTGCTACTACTTCTTACCCGGCTATCCAACTAAATTTATATTCCAGTGATGGATTCTTCATTCTTTCGGCTACGCGAAGTAACCGGTTTGGAAGCTGCAAAACGTAATCACGTGCTTTTTCGCCGGTTTCGTTCAGTTCATTTAGACTTTCTATATTCCAGTCAATAATCAATTGCTTCATGATATCAACGTAATCTACAGCGGTATACACACCTAAACGTTGTGCAGCATCCGTAAAGTGGCCAAATGTCTGTCCCATTTTTAAACCAACTTCACGAAGAAAATGCGCTGGCATCACTATTTTCTGACGCATCATATCTTCAAAAGCAATCATAGCTTCGTTAGGATCAACACGAAATATCTCACTCATAAAATCTTTATAAGCCTTTGCGTGCCTGGCTTCATCAGAAGCAATTACACCACACATTTTAGATAACAAACTATCCCCGGCTTTTTTAGCTAAGGAAGCAACACGACGATGGGAAACGTTAGTTGCCAGTTCCTGAAAACTGGTGTATATAAAATTTCGGTAGGGATCATGTCCGGTACCGATATCAAAACCATCCGCAATCAAATATTGAGTTGAAACTTCCATCTGGCGCATATTTACCCGGCCTGATAAGTACAAATATTTATTTAATAAATCACCGTGACGGTTTTCTTCAGCAGTCCATTTACGAACCCATCTCATCCATCCCTGGTTTTCATCCTTAGATATTCCTTCCACCATAGTTAACCATGATTCGTAGGTCGGCAATGCTTCTTCAGTGATGGTATCACCAATCAGAACGGCCATCAGATCATAAGAAATTTCCCGGGCATTTTCCTGAAGGTCCCTTATTCCCTGAAAAAAATTATCTTGTGTAGAATCAGGTAAAAAATCAGATGGTTGCCAGTTAGTATCAATGGGTTTCAAATAATCTTCCATGGTATCAAGCACAAATTGTTCAACATGCTTCATTACTTCACCACGGGCTGCAAAACTAACTTTCATCATATTTCTTAAAATACAAATATAAGGATTAACGCTGGCATGATATGAAGGTTTTGTAATAATGGTGTTTTTATTACTCAAAAAACACTAAAAAAGGATAGAAAGTAATTAAGAAATATCAGAAAGTTTTTTGCTTGCTTTGTACATCATCGCAACTATCCGAACATCAGCATAGCTAACTTGATTCCCAAGCTGTTGCTTTAAATATGCCAATCCATTTTCATTATTATAAGTAATTAAGGCAGCCTCAATTACATTTATCTTCTCAGCAGAAACCAATTCTGTTAATTTAATTTCTCCGGTTATTAAAAAATGTGACAAATGACCCAAAATAGTTCCTGATGTTAGCTTTCGGATCCCGGCAATCTCATCTATTGTTTTTCCATTTTTATAATGTATAAATGATTCCAGCTTGGTATTCGTTTTATTTATCTTTTCAGGATGCTTCTTTTCCTGGCGATCTCTTTCAACTAATTTTTGATTAATTTTTGATTCCAACCCGTTTTCCTTACAAAAAGCCGTAATTAACTCTAAGAATCTTTGTCCATATGCCTGCGTTTTTAATTTACCAAATCCGGATATTTTGGAAATATCCGATATATTTAAAGGTAAAAACTCAGTTAATTCCAATAATGTTGCGCTACTGGCCACCATATATACGGGCAGGTTTTTGGCTTCACAAATCTCGTTTCTTAAATTACGCAACATTTGAAGTAATTCCGGTTGCGTATTTTCGGTCTGCGTATAGCTCCAGCTCTTAGTACCAGCATAAACATTTACACTAAATGGTGGAACTATAAAACTTCTACGGGCTTTATAAAAATTGTCAATTGAAAATTCAATCTGTATTCCTTCAATTAGATTACTTTTTTGAGCTAAAATGATAAACAGGTCTTTTAAATCATTATTAAATTGTTGAGAATGAATTTTGCTATCCGTTATTACAGGAGTTTGATTTATACGGCTTATTACCTCTTCAATTTTTGTTTTAAAATAGCCGGAACCTGCCGAGATTCTATCTTGTAAAAATTCATTTGATTCATTGGCATCGTCATGTAAATTGCTTAACTGAACTTGAAATTTTTTTGATGTAAGCTGTAAGGCATCTAATTGCTCTTTAATCTCTAATAAAAACAAAGACGTCTTAACATCAAAAGCTTCATTGTATTTTTCAAAATAGAATGTCAAATTTTGAAGCTGACTCAAACAACCTGAAAAATCAAAAAGCTGATTTAAAAGTTGCTTCTTGAATAATGCCTTTTCAGAAATAAGATTATTTTGGGTTTCTTCAATAGCGGATTTTTCATTGCTGTGCCGAACAATGTGCTGATCATTGTTTAAACTTCCCGAATTAATTTGGCTCTTTAAAACTAGCCCATCTAATGATACACATCGGCTTAAAGCTACGTAAACCTGCCCGGAAGCAAAGGCTTTCCCGGCATCTATAATTGCTTTTTCAAAAGTTAAACCCTGGCTTTTATGAATGGTTATGGCCCATGCTAGCCTCAACGGAAATTGTTGGAAAGTGCCGATAATGTTTTCATTTAAAAGCTGGGTATTTTTGTCTACCTCATATTTTATGTTTTCCCAAACATACAGACCAACATTAATAAGTTCAGTTTCGTTTTGGCATTTTACTTTTATAAGTTCCTTGTCCATTTCTTTAATTACACCGATCTTTCCATTATAATATCTCTTTTCCTTTTCCAGATCATTTTTTATAAACATTACTTTTGCACCAATTTTTAGCTCCAGGTTTTTCTCCAAAGGATAGTTATTTTCAGGATACTCACCATTGATCTGCGCCGTGTAAAAAACACTTTTGCCAGGTTCAGTCGCTAAATTCTTTGCATTTATCTGTTCAGCCAAATAATTGTGGGTACAAAGTGTGATGTAATTTTCGTCCTTATCAGGACTAAAATCGGGGTTATAACGCTTTTGCAATAAACCATATCCTTCAGCAGATAGATTATTATTTCTGACTTCATTAAGTACGCGGATAAAATCTTCATTTTTTTGTCTGTAAATCTTATCTAACTCAATATAAACCGGAGGTTGTTGCATCATTACCCGGCTATGAAAAAAGTACGGACTTTTATAAAATTGAGAAAGTTCTTGCCATTCAAATTGTCTGGCAACCGGCGAAAGCTGATACATATCCCCAATAAGCAATAGTTGCACGCCGCCGAAAGGTTCGTTGGACCTATATCTAAAATGACGTAAAATTACATCGATGGCATCCATGGTGTCACATCGTACCATGCTGATTTCATCAATAATTAGCAATTCCAGCTCCTGTAGAATTTTACGACGGCTTATTGTCATTTTAACCCGGGAAATTAATTCGCTTTTCCCGGCTATTGAATTAATAATTTGTGCGTTTCCCTTTTCGGGAAGATAAGGGTTGAAGGGTAATTGGAAAAAAGAATGAATAGTAGAACCACCCGCATTGATTGCGGCTACTCCGGTTGGAGCCACAACGGCCACTTGCTTATGCGTTTGTTGTTTTATTTGCTTTAAAAATGTGGTTTTCCCCGTGCCTGCTTTGCCTGTTAAAAAAACCGCACGATTTGTCCGATTAATATAATCCGTGGCTAGTTTAAACGGTATTGAAAATGAGTCCATAGCTGGCAGGTTATTTCTTGAGTAATCTTAAATTACGGTAATATTTAAACTACAATTCCTCTTTATGGGAGGGGTGTATTAAATATTAAACTGGATCCAACCAGAACCTTCATACCCAAATTTAAATTGTTTAGGATGAATAATTTCTGATAGTATTTCTATACTGTCAACTATTCTGGGACCAGGCCGATTAAAATACTGATTGCCATCGGCGATAAAGATTTTATTGTTTTTTACAGCTGAAAGTTGAGACCAGCCTGAAAGTTGAAGAAGTAACTGCATTTCTTTCAGAGTACGCTCAATAGAAAATCCGCATGGCATTAAAATTATTATTTCAGGGTTGGCTATACAAATTTTCTCAAATTCTATAAAAATTGAATGTTCATTATTTTGGGTCAGAATGGAATTTCCACCAGCTATATCAACTAATTCCGGAATCCAGTTACCAGCAATCATCAGCGGGTCCATCCATTCTATACAGGCTACAGAAGGTTTGGTATCAAAAAACTTAAGTTTGTGTTTAATAATATTTACCCTTTCTTCCAAATTTTCAATTAAGATCTCACCTCTGTCGGCAACCTCAAGTTTGGCGGCCACCTGCCTGATCCCTATCAAAATATCTTTTAAACTTGAGGATTCCAAAGAGATGACTTCCGCATTTTTGTCTAAAAACATGGATAATGCCCGCTCAACATCCGTAAATGAAACAGCGCAAACATCACATTGGGTTTGGGTAATGATTACATCCGGATTTAAACCTGAAATAAGTTTGGTATCCAGATCATAAATTGACAAAGCCTGCGAAAGCAATTGTTTTACCTTCTTGTCTATTTCTCCACTGGGTGTGCTGGAATGCACTTTTGACAATGAACAAACGGGCAGTTCTTTTATGTTTTCGGGATAGTCGCACTCATGCGAAATACCCACCAGGTTTTCAGTTAATCCAAGAGCGCAAACAATTTCTGTAGCTGATGGCAACAGGGAAATTATTTTTTTATCAGTCATTAATCGCTTAATTTGTGCAAATGTACAAAATCACTGATGTACAACTAATACCGGCTTTTAAGCGATAATGCATATACCATTTACCCGTAAAACATCTGTTCTGCAAGCTTTATCTCGCCTGATCTGCGTAAGCATTTGCGTTCTTTTTATTTCTGCCTGCGCAAACAATGGAGAGGATATTCAGAAGAAGGTCTTTAACATAAATTTAAATGAGGGTTTAACAAGCCTGGATCCTGCTTTTGCTAGAAATCAGAATGCCTTATGGATGATTAATCAAATATTTAACGGTTTGGTACAGGTAAATGATAGCTTAAAAACTGTACCGGCCATTGCTAAAACCTGGGAGATTTCAGAAGGCGGCAAAGTTTACACCTTTCATTTAAGATCAGATGTTCATTTTCATGATAACCCGTTATTTCCGAAAGGAAAAGGAAGAAAGGTTATTGCCCGCGATTTTGTTTACAGTTTTAACCGCATTATTGATCCCAAAACCGCTTCTTCAGGCGCATGGATTTTTAATGATAAAATTAATGACAAAAAATCTTTCAAGGCCATAAATGACAGCACATTACAAATCACACTTAAAAAGCCTTTTACTCCATTTTTAAGTTTGCTAACCGCTCAATATGGTTCCGTTGTTCCGTTTGAAGTTGCTGAGCATTACGGGAAAGATTTTAGAAATCACCCGGTAGGTACAGGCCCGTTTAAGTTTAAATATTGGAAAGAAGGCGAAATTTTAGTTTTGCTGAAAAATGAAAATTATTGGGAGAATGATAACGGAGTTAAGTTGCCATATCTGGATGCAATGAAGGCTACTTTTATTTCGGATAAGCAGACCGCTTTTATGGAATTTATAAAAAAAAATCTTGATTTTTTTAACAGCATTGACGGCAGCTACCGCGATGATATTTTAACTAAATCAGGCAAGATGACTAAGAAATACCAGGGAAAGTTTCAGCTTAAAACGGGTCCGTACCTGAATACCGAATATCTGGGAATTTTGGTAGACACTGGAATGGCCATTGTAAAGTCGTCACCGTTAAGGGATAAGAAAATTCGGCAGGCGATTAATTACGCCATCGACCGTCGAAAAATGATAAAGTATCTTCGAAACAGCATTGGCACTCCCGGTCATTCGGGATTTATACCGAAAGGAATGCCAGGATTTGATATGGAAAAGGTTAAAGGATATGCGTATGATCCCGAAAAGGCTAAAAAACTGCTTAGCGAAGCGGGTTATCCTAACGGGGATGGATTGCCTGAGATTAAGCTTCAAACTTCAACCACTTATAAAGACCTAATCGAATTTGTGCAGGGTGAATTGAGTGCAATCGGAATCACTTGCCGCGTTGAAGTAAACCAAAGCAGCAGTTTAAGGGAGTTGATATCTAAAAATGGGGTTAATTTTTTTCGGGGTTCATGGATAGCGGATTATCCCGACGCGGAAAATTATTTATCTGTATTTTATTCTAAAAACTACGTACCGATCGGACCAAATTATACAAGCTTTAAAAATAAAGAATTTGACAGGTTATTTGAAAGCTCATTTTATGAAATTAATGACGAGAAGCGTTACAAATTGTACCGCAAAATGGATAACCTTGTGATGGAACAATCGCCTGTCGTCATTTTATTTTATGATCAGCTAATAAATTTGTACCAAAATAATATTTCAGGAATGAGCAACAATGCACAAAACCTGCTAATTCTTAAACGGGTTAAAAAATTGTAGTTTAAGTTGTCTTTTATCCGGCTGCTTATAGAAATGACCGAAAATACTTTAACAACTGAGCTAGACAAGATGTACCGCATCAAGCCAAGTAGAACATTCTTTTAAAAATAAAAATTGAATAAAGTGAGCAACTGGCTCATCATCTGCAATTTTTTACATCTATCAATCTGCACATTCTAAACAACTAAATTTACAATCTTCCCTTTTACAAAAATAATCTTTCTCGGATTTTTACCGTCAAGATAAGTTTGAATATGCTCATTGTTTAAAACGATATTTTCAACTTCAGCCTGAGTTAAACTAAGAGAAATATTTAGGTTCATTCGCGTCTTTCCATTGACGGATATTGGGTAAGCAAATTCATTCTCCACCAGGTATTCGGATATAAATTTTGGATATTCAGCAAAAGATAAAGTTCCGTCTTTGTTTCCAAGCAATGTCCATAACTCTTCGGTGATGTGTGGCGCATACGGATGAAGCACGATGACCAGTTGCTGTAAAATTTTTTTTTTATGGCATTTCAAATCAGTGAGTTCGTTTACACAGATCATAAAACTGGAAACTGAAGTATTAAAAGAGAACCGCTCTACATCTTCTTCTACTTTACGGATAATCTTATGTAAGGCTTTGTATTCGGCTTTTGTCGGCTCATCATCGCTAACCCGAAAATTAAAATCATCATCATGATAAAGCTTCCAAAATTTACGTAAAAATTTAAAAACACCTTCAATTCCGTTGGTGTTCCATGGTTTGCTTTGTTCTAAAGGGCCAAGGAACATTTCATACATCCGCAAGGTATCTGCGCCGTACTTTTCAATAATGTCATCAGGGCTGACTACATTAAATTTGGATTTGGACATTTTTTCGACTTCGTGGCCGCAGATATAAGTCTCACCCCGACTCTCTCCCTTAGATAGGGAGTTTAAAATTTTCGCGTCTTCAAAGATAAAAATCGCGTCATTAAATTCCGCTCGTGAATTTTTAAACGCTTCAATATCTAAAATTTCGTTGTGAACTATATTTACATCTACATGCAGAGCGGTGGTTTTGTATTTACTGATATGACCATGGGATATAAATGTGTTGGTGCTCAGGCCGTCGTTGTCTATTAGGCGGTAAACAAAATTTGACCTGCCCTGGATCATCCCCTGATTAATCAGTTTCTTGAAAGGTTCTTCTTCTCCCACATAACCCAAATCTTTTAAAAACTTATTCCAAAAGCGGCTATACAATAAATGCCCCGTGGCGTGTTCAGAACCACCGATATAAAGATCCACGTCTTTCCAATATTCGATGGCTTTATTTGGTGCGAAAACATTTTCGTTTCTATCCTCAGTGGAAGCCATATATCGGTACCAATACCAACTGGAGCCAGCCCAACCGGGCATGGTGGAAAGTTCGTAATCAAAGGCTTGGGCCTCAACCCGGTTCTCTCCTTCGGAAAGGGAAGTAGCCTCCCGTAAATCCTCTCCAAAGGAGAGAACTTTTTGGACCGGTGCGTAACGCCAGTTTTCTGCTCTTGCTAAAGGTGGTTCACCACTTTCAGTAGGCAAATATTTATCTACTTCGGGCAGTATCAGCGGAATCTCCGATTCTTTAATCAGGTAAGGCAAACCATCTTTAAAATAAAGCGGAACGGGTTCGCCCCAATATCTTTGGCGTCCAAAAACTGCATCGCGTAAGCGGAAATTAATTTTTGCTTTACCGGCGCCTGTTTCTTCCAGCTTTTTAATTAATGCTTTGCTGGCTTCGGCGTAAGTCATTCCGTTTATCAAATCAGAATTAATGTACCTTCCTTCTTTGGTTGGATCGGCTTGTTGATTAAGATCTTTTTGCGCATCAGAAATGGCCGTAATGGCCAAATTGTATTTTTTTGCGAATAGCCAGTCACGCTGATCTCCGGAAGGAACAGCCATTACGGCCCCGGTTCCATAACCAGCCAAAACGTAGTCGGCAATCCATATCGGAATTTCTTTTTCGCTTAACGGATGAAAGGCATAACTGCCGGTAAAAGCTCCGCTAACGGATTTGGTATCGGCCATTCGATCCAATTCCGACTTCTTTTTGGTTTGGGCTATGTAGTTTTCGATCTCCTTTTTTTGATCAGGAGTAGTTAATTTCTCTACAAGTTCGTGCTCAGGGGCCAAAACTAAAAATGTGGCTCCGTAAATAGTGTCTACGCGGGTGGTGAAGACGGTAATGGCCTCAGCCCGACCCTCTCCAAAGGAGAAGGAGTTGGCCTCACCTAAATCCTCTTCAAAGGAGAGGACTTTTCGGTCAGGCAAATTGTTGAGCATTTGTTTTATTTGTTGAGCTACTGCATTTGGATTCGTAATAACTTCGTCGTTCTGAAAACGGATAACCTCAAAACCTAACTGATTCAAAGCGTTGGTTCTTAACTTATCATTTTCTGAGTTGGTGTCATAATATCCTCCGTCCACTTCGATAACTAATCCTTTACTCAAACAAATAAAATCAGCAATATAAGTACCAACTGCATGTTGACGGCTGATTTTATAGCCGATTTTGCTGCCCTGTAAATATTGCCACAATTCGCTTTCTGCTTCCGTTTGATTCTGACGATTAGCTTTCGAATTTTGCTTTAATATCTCCCATATTGCTGGATCCGCAGTTTGATAACCCAACTTTTCAAACCCTTCTCCCTTGGTTCCCTCTTCTTTGGAAAGGACTGGAGTGAGGCTCAGACTAAAATCCACCATCGCTCCCACACTTTTCCCGATCCAGTTTCGCTGCATTTCCTTAAGAGGCTCTGGCCAGTCGATTGTTGATAAACCCTGCAGAAGACGTTCAGCATAAGCCGTGATACGCATGCTCCATTGCATCATTTTCTTTTGCTCAACAGGGTAGCCGCCGCGTTCAGAGAAGCCGTCTTTAACTTCATCATTAGCCAAAACGGTTCCCAATGCCGGGCACCAATTAACAGTACTCTCACGGAGATAGGTAAGGCGGTATTTTAAAAGTATCCGCTGCCTTTCAGTTTCACTCATTTGCAACCAATGATTTGCGGAAAACTGATAAACATCTTCATCAGCAACAGCTTGTACTCCGATGTTACCTGAAGTTTCAAACGTTTTAATCAGATTTTGAATGGGCTCTGCTATATCAGTTATTAAATTATACCAGGAATTGAAAAGCTTCATGAATATCCACTGCGTCCATTTATAATAAGCTGGATCACTGGTGCGAACTTCACGGCTCCAGTCGTAAGAAAAACCAATGTTATCCAGTTGTTGACGGTATCGGTTTATGTTTGTTTCCGTTGTGATGGCGGGATGCTGACCGGTTTGAATCGCATACTGTTCTGCAGGCAACCCAAAAGAATCATAACCCATTGGATGTAGTACATTAAACCCTTTTAGACGCTTGTAACGGGCAAAAATATCAGAGGCGATATAGCCAAGCGGATGGCCAACATGCAAACCCGCACCTGAGGGGTAAGGAAACATATCCAACACGTAATACTTTGGCTTAGGGGAATTATTGCTTACTTTATATGTTTCATTTTCAGCCCAAAACTGTTGCCATTTCTTCTCAATATCCCTAAACTGATAATCCATTACGTATTTCGATAAGCTGCGAAAATACTAAAAATAGGTTTAAGGTTGAGGGTTGAAGGTAAAGGGTGAAAGGTTGAAAGTAGAAGTTAAGCCATGGTTCTGCATTTAAAACACTGAACTAAGTAAGATAAATCTAATAATAGTGAAAAGCCCTTCGCCGGGATTGCTTAGAAAGGATAGCAGGACTTAAAAAACCTAGAAGCATCAATCCTTGCTTTTCGAAAAACAATTTTAGGTGAAGCCCTGAAGGGCGGCATTTAAATTCTTTATAAAATCAGCTGAAATTTAACTTTAACACATTTTAACGTGTCGAACCTAACACTTAAGGCTTAATTATTTAAGTTTATAACTTGAAATCTTTATTTTCGCAATCTTAAATCAATCGCATGGAAGAATTTGAAGGCAGCTCCTCGGCAAAAAAAACAAAAACCATTTATATATCTACCGTTATTAGTATTGCGTTAGTTTTACTGATGACAGGGCTACTGGGCTTAATTCTTGTTCATGCTAAAAACCTTTCCAATTACGTGAAAGAGAATATAGTTTTAAATATTATTGTTAACGATGGGGCGAAAGACGTTGATATTTTAAACTTAAAGAAACAGATTGATGGCAATCCCTACGTTTTGAATACCCAATATGTAAGTAAAGAACTGGCGGCAAGGAATTTAACAAAAGAAATGGGGGAAGATTTTGTTGATTTTTTAGGTTACAACCCCCTTTTATCTTCCATTGATGTTTACATGAAAGCAGAATATGCCAATAACAACAGTATTAACGCCTTTTCAAATCAGTTAACCAAAAATCCTTTAATTAAGGAAGTGATTTACCAGAAGTCGCTTATTGATATGGTTAATCAGAATATTCGCGGTATTGGTCTGGTAATCCTGGCCTTCGCAGCTATCCTGTTAATTATTGCCATCGCTCTCATTAATAATACAATCCGTCTTGCCATTTACTCTCAGCGTTTTTTAATTAAAAGCATGCAACTGGTAGGTGCTACTAAAAACTTTATTCGCAAACCATTTATGACTTATGGGATTTTACATGGTTTTTTGGCCGGACTTATTGCTATCATCTTATTGCTTGGCATTCTTTACTTAGCACAGAATCAGGTTCCGGAAATCATTTTGTTACGCAATTGGTTTGAATTCGGACTTGTATTTGCAGCTGTAGTAGGTATTGGGATTTTAATTTCTGGCTTAAGCACCTATTTTGCGGTAAGCAAATTTCTTAGTTTAAAAATTTACGATCTATATAGATAATGGCACAAAAAAACATAGAGAAAACCGAGAGTCAGCCTGAAAACTTTGTTTTCGGGAAAGCCAACTATCGCTTAATGCTTATTGGTATCGGCGTTGTTATTTTAGGATTTATACTGATGATTGGAGAGACAGAAATTTATGATTTTCGCAAGACTATTTTAGCACCTATCGTGGTTTTGGCTGGCTTCACTTTGGGTTTTTTCGCTATTCTTAATAAATAATGAATTACTTGTAATGAACTCTTTTCAGGCCATCATCTTAGCCATTATAGAAGGGATCACTGAATTTTTACCGGTTTCATCAACAGGACACATGATTATTGCCTCATCCATGATGGGCATCCAATCACAAGAATTTGTAAAACTTTTTACAGTTTCGATTCAACTCGGTGCCATATTATCGGTTGTAGTACTCTATTACAAAAAATTTTTTCAGTCGCTCCATTTTTACTTCAAGCTCCTGGTAGCTTTTATTCCGGCGGTTATCTTTGGATTGTTGTTCAAAGACATTATTGATAGCCTGTTGGAAAGTCCGTTAGTTGTTGCTATGTCATTGGTTATCGGCGGGGTTGTACTTCTATTTGTGGATAAGTGGTTTAATAAATCAGCCATTGATAAAACAGAAGAAATCACTTATCGCACTGCTTTCAAAATCGGCTTGTTCCAGTGTATTTCCATTATCCCGGGAGTATCAAGATCTGCATCCACAATTATTGGTGGAATGTCCCAAAAGCTGACCAGAAAAAATGCTGCAGAGTTCTCATTCTTCCTGGCCGTTCCCACGATGTTTGGAGCTACGGTAAAAAAAATATATGACTTTTATCAAGATGGTTATATAATAAATAACAAAGAATTTCAGTTGCTTGCAATCGGTAATATAGTTGCGTTTATTGTGGCAATGTTAGCCATAAAATATTTTATCAGCTACCTGCAAAAAAATGGTTTTAAACTTTTTGGATGGTATCGTATAATCGTTGGATTGATCATCTTGATTTTATTATCGTCAGGGTTTGATTTACGGATAGTCTGATGGAAAACAGGAATTTAAAAAAATTTCCGGCTTTTGACTTTGCTCAGGGCGAGCTTTTACTGGTAAACAAGCCTTTAAATTGGACCAGCTTTGACGTTGTAAGTAAGATCAGAAACTCTTTTAAACCGTTAAAGCTTAAAGTTGGCCATGCCGGGACCCTCGATCCGCTTGCTACCGGTTTGCTAATTATCTGTACCGGAAAACTAACTAAAAAGATAGATGAATATCAGGCTCAGGAAAAAGAATATACTGGCACCTTTTGTCTCGGCGCTATTACTCCTTCTTATGATTTGGAAACAGATATTCAACAAACCTTTACCATTGATCATCTTACTAAAGATCTAATTTTTAAAACCAGCAGGCAGTTCTTAGGTATGATAAATCAGGTTCCGCCGCCGCATTCGGCTGTAAAAGTGGCTGGTGAACGGTTATATATGAAAGCCAGAAGAGGTGAAACCTTTGAAGCCAAAACACGTCTGGTAACCATTTCTGAATTTGAAATCACCAGGATTGAATTTCCAGAAGTAGACTTCCGGGTTGTTTGCAGCAAGGGAACTTACATACGCTCGTTAATTTATGATTTTGGAAAGGCCCTTCAAAATGGCGCATATCTTTCAAAATTAAAACGAACACGTAGCGGTACTTTTCATACTGATCAGGCTTATGGTGTCATGGAATTAACAAATCACATTAGAAGCCTTAAAGACTGCCATGTTGTGCAATCTTGAGATAAATAAATCAATTCTGGATCTGGAAAGCGTATTTTTGATAGTCCTTAACAAATGAAGGTATACAATCATATTGACGAATTTACGCGGATTGACAATGCGGTTGTAACCATCGGCACTTTCGACGGCGTTCATGTGGGTCATCAGAAAATTATAGCCCGCTTGCTTGAAATTACCCGACAAAAGACCGGAGAAAGTGTTATTTTGACTTTTTTTCCTCACCCAAGGATGATTCTTCACCCGGAAGATGTCAATATGAAATTAATTAATACCATAAACGAAAAAGCAAGCCTTCTTAAGCAGGCTGGTATTGATCACCTGATTATTACGCCGTTTACACGGGATTTTTCAAATCTTTCGCCGCAGGAATATATCAAAGATATTTTGGTTGATCGTATCGGAACCCGGCACATCGTTATTGGTTATGACCATCGTTTTGGAAAAGACCGGTCTGGTGGCTTAAAACATCTTCAGCAATATGCTATTGATTTAGATTATGAAGTAGAAGAAATCCCTGAACAAGATATTCACGATGTGGCGGTTAGCTCAACGAAGATAAGGCAGGCTATTTTAACCGGTGACATTAATACAGCAAACGATTTTCTTGGCTACCCGTTTTCTTTAACCGGAAAGATAATTAAAGGAGATCAGATCGGACGCCAGTTGGGCTTCCCAACCGCTAATCTTTTTATTGAAGAAAATTACAAGCTTGTTCCCGCTGATGGCATTTACGCTGTAAAGATACATAGCTTGAAAGTGCCCGTCCAAAAATCGGAAGGTGGAAATCAAATCCATAATCTTCAGCCTCCAATCTCCAACCTTCAATCTCAAACCTCAAACCTCCAACCTCAAACTTTCAACATTAAACCTCTTAATGGCATGGCTTATATCGGTCATAGGCCAACGCTTAATGGAATGACGAGAAACATTGAGGTGAATATTTTTGACTTTGATCAGGATATTTACGGTGAATTTATCCAGCTCTCTTTTTTAGATTTTATTCGTTCTGATCAAAAATTTAATAATTTGGCAGAATTAAGGGAACAGCTTAAAAAAGATGAAATCGCGGTTAGGCTGTCACTTTCGTCATAAATAGTATCTCAAAAAGCAGATTTCTAAACAATAAATAATGCTTAGACACACAGGGCAAAGGAGGACATACCGGCATAATATCAGGTTAGCTGCCTTACTCTGTCTCACTGCGGGATTTGTAAATGGTGCCGGTTTCATTGCTTTTAATGTTTTAACTACCAATATAACTGGCCATGTAGCATTATTTGGGGAGAAGATTGCAAATGGAAATTTTTATGCCGCTAAAATAGTAGGATTATGGATGCTATTATTTTTTCTCGGAGCCTTTATATCCAGTATTCTTATTAAAAGAATTGGTGAAAATCTGCGTTATGCCTATGTTATTCCAATGTTTTCAGAAATAATGATCCTAATTATTATTGCATTTTACGGTTATAGCTTTGATAAAACGCTTTTTAAAACAGAACTATTTGCCGGAAGTTTACTATTCGCTATGGGTATGCAAAACGCAATGGTTTCAATGATTTCCGGTTCGGTAGTTAGAACCACTCATCTAACCGGAATGTTTACAGATCTGGGCATTGAATTATCTACCTTTCTATTTTCACGTAATTCAGAAAACAAGGACATTAAACAAAAAATGTTCTTAAGAGTCGTGATCATTTTTTTCTTTATAATGGGCGGTATTACAGGAGCCTATATTTTTAGTGTAATTAAGTATCCTTCTTTTTATATACCTGCCGCAATACTGATTATTGCAATGTTTTATGACATTTTTCGTGTTCATACCGTTAAGATGGTCAGAAAATTAAGAAGAAATGTATTTGAAAGTACTCGGGGAACAAGTTGAAAAATCTAACTGCTTGTGTAAATAAATGGCAAAACTAAATCTTGATAGCCAGGAAAGTCAATTCCTTAATAAAATTATAAGTTTCTGGGAAAAGGATGGCTTGCTAGATAAATCTACAGCCAATAATTTACGCGGCACTATAGAAACTAAAGGTTTTGATTGGCGAAGGCTGGCGCAATATTCCTTTTGGGTTGCTTTAGCTTGCGGAATAATTGCCATCGCATCTTTAATTATTGACGATAATGTAATCAATTATCTTAAGAAACTCTATGACACTCCGGATATCCTCATCAGTGTTTTTTCCGGAATATTATCTTCCCTATTTATTTTTATAGGGAACAGAAAGAAAAAAGAACATCCCGAAAGGATATTTAGCAATGAAGCTTTTATCTTTTTAGGCGTTTTATTTACGGCAAGCTGTATTGCTTTTTTAGGTAAAACGTTTGACAGAGGTTCCGGGCATTTCTCCATTCTTTTTCTGATATCAGTGGTTGTGTATGGTGTAATGGCCATCCAATTTAAATCAAAATTGATTTGGGCGTTTGCCTTAATCTCACTCGGCAGCTGGTTTGGAACCGAAACAGGCTATCAAACCAATTGGAGCCATTATTTTCTTGGGATGAATTATCCTTTAAGATTCGTTCTTTTTGGAGCATTATTAATTTCGTTAAGTTTAGTTATTAACAAATGGAATAAAACGGCTCTTTTCAGGGATCTGACCCATATCATTGGTTTCATGTATTTGTTTATATCCCTATGGCTTCTTTCAATCTTTGGCAACTTCGGAGCTTTAGAAGACTGGTTTAAAATAAAGCAAATTGAACTTTTTTATTGGGCCATTATCTCTGTTATCATTTCTCTGGCCGTAACCTTTTACGGACTAAAAGCCAAAAATTACATCGCCCGTGAATTCGGAATTACTTTTCTATTGATCAATATCTACACACGTTATTTTGAATATTTATGGGATTTAACAGATAAAACTGTGTTTTTCAGTATTCTGGCCTTTTCATTTTGGCTATTGGGACGCAAAGCAGAAAAAATCTGGAACGTGGAGTTTTTAAAGAAATAATATAATCAAAAGTCCTTTTAATCAAAAAATCAGACACAAAAAAACAGACTCTAAGGTCTGCTCTATCTGTTTATCTGAGTGATTAAACCTGCTTGGCAAACTGGAGATTAATACTCAGCTTAATATCTTCGGCAACTACAATTGCTCCTGCTTCTGTAATTCCATTCCAGGTTAGGCCGTAATCTTTACGGTTTATTTTACCACTTATTTCAAATCCTGCTTTTTCATTACCGTAAAAGTCGGTCGCTGATCCGCCAAATTCTACATGTAATTTTACAGGTCGGGAAACCTCTTTGATTGTCAAATTTCCTGTCAATTCATAATCATCGCCAGATTTAATAAAAGAAGCTGATTGAAAAGTAATCTTTGGATACTGGGCAGCGTCAAAAAACTCCGCAGACTTCAAATGCTCATCACGTTGTTCCTGATTGGTACTGATGCTTGAAACATCCAGTGAAAAACGAATATCGGCATCGGTAAAATTATCGTTGCCAGTTGACATTTCTCCACTAAAAACTTTAAAAGTTCCTGTTACTGTTGAAATTACGAGGTGTTTCACTTTAAAATGTACCTCAGAATGCGTTGGGTCAACAATCCATTTGGTTTGAGTTAGTGTTTCCATATTGTTTATTTTTTAGTATTTACAAAACTAAAATAATAGATGTTTAAACATTTAATTTTTGTGTCATAAAACAGCCGATTCTATTTTACCATGCGCCTCATTTATATTGATGGAATAGGTAATGTCAACGCCTGCAGAAGCCAGCATATCGTGTACCGAACAGTATTTTTTGACTGCAAGTTGAGCAGCTTTTTCAGCCTTTAAAGGATCTACGTCCCCCTTCAACTGAAACGTTAAATGTATAGAAGTAAAAACATGGGGAATAGTTTCTGTACGCTTTCCTTCTGCAGAAGCTGAAAAACCGGTTATATTTTGTCTTTGTTTTTGAAGAATAGTGATCAGATCAAGTGAACTGCAGGATGCAAGTGCCATTAAAATTAGTTCCATCGGACGTACGCCCAAACCCTGACCGCCAATTTCAGATGAACCGTCAATATGAACTTTAACGGTTGATGATGGCGAGCTGGCTTCAAAATGGACAGCATCGTTTACCCTTTTTAATTCGATTTTCATAAGATATAAGTAAGGTATTAGGTATACGGGATCAAGTGTGGGGTTTTAGCTAGAATAAAGAATGTAAACATGAAGGAATAAGGGTCTAAATGTATTCAACATTGTTCTTTAGACCAATTTCCACCACCCTAATCTGCTAACGCCCTGAACATAAAAGCACCAACGGTTAAATTTGTTCTGCTGTCTATTAAAATTGCACCACCGTTCGCTTTATTTTCATGATAAAGGTCAAAAGCCAGATTGCCTGCCGTTTTTATTACAACCCTTCCGATATCATTTAAAAGAAAAGTGTCGGACTGCACTTTTTCCAGTGTATTGATATTAAACAAATAAAGTATCTCGTAAATTTTGCATTTAGTTACTTTATTATTGTGCTGGATCAAATAAGTATGGGTAGGATCCAAAGGTTTTGTGTCCATCCAGCAAAGATCCGCTTCTATGAGGTTAGAAATTTTAGGCTGATGATTACTTCCGGTAATCAGGTCTCCCCGACCTACATCCACATCATCTTTGAGATGTATGGTAACTGACATCCCGGCACCTGTAATTTGTAGTTCTTTTTCAAAAGTGTCAATTCGGTCAATTACTGAATGTATTCCCGAGGGCATAATAGTCACCGGATCGTTAACCTGAAAACTACCACTTAAAACCCTTCCGGCATAACCCCTGTAATCATGTAAATCACTTGTTTGAGGCCTGATAACCCATTGAACCGGCATCCTTGCTTGCTCTGAATTATCATCTTCAATTAAAGAAACAGTTTCCAGATGATCTAAAAGGCTTTTACCCTGATACCAATCCATGTTTTCAGACTGGTTAACAATGTTATCTCCTTTAAGGGCACTAACCGGTATAAAAGTGACATCGTGCATGTTTAGCCTTTCGGCAATAGATGCGTATTCTTTCTTAATCTTCTCAAATATTTCCTGATCAAAAGCAACCATATCCATTTTGTTAATACAAACCACCACGTGCTTTAGCTCCAGCAACGAAACGAGAAACGAATGTCTCACAGTTTGCTCAACAACGCCGTTACGGGCATCAACTAAAATTATAGCCAGATTTGAGTTTGAAGCTCCTGTAACCATGTTTCGGGTGTATTGAATATGGCCTGGCGTATCTGCAATGATGAATTTGCGCTTATCGGTTTGAAAATATTTGTAAGCTACATCAATGGTAATTCCCTGTTCACGTTCGGCTTTCAGTCCGTCCGTTAAAATTGCAAGGTCAATTGTACCGTCATCATTTTTACGGTTAGAATTCTGTAAAGCCTCCAGTTGGTCTGCAAGTATCGATTCACTGTCATATAATAAGCGTCCAATCAGGGTGCTTTTCCCGTCATCCACACTTCCGGCTGTAAAAAATTTTAATAGATCCATTAAAAATATCCTCCTTTTTTGCGATCTTCCATAGCTGCTTCTGAGACTTTGTCGTCCATTCTGGCGCCTCGCTCTGAAATTTTAGAAGCTCTTATTTCTTCAATTATATCGTCAATCTGATCCGCGTCCGATTCAATTGCCGCCGTACAGGTCATATCGCCAACCGTTCTAAAACGGACCCTTTTGCTTGAAATAATATCCAGGTCATCCATGTTTAAATGATCGGCTGCAGCCATAATCTGACCATTTCTTGTAATTACATCCCGCTCGTGGGAAAAGTAAATAGAAGGCAATTCAATTTTTTCCCTGCGTATGTAGTTCCAAACATCTAATTCCGTCCAGTTACTGATAGGAAAAACCCGCACATTTTCTCCCTTATGGATTCTGCCATTATAAATACTCCAGAGCTCCGGACGCTGACGTTTGGGATCCCACTGACCAAATTCATCCCGAACAGAGAAAATACGTTCTTTTGCCCTGGCTTTTTCTTCATCACGTCTTGCACCACCAATGCAGGCGTCAAACCCATATTTTAAAATCGTATCCAGCAGAGTAGTAGTTTGAAGCGCATTTCTGCTGGCGTTCTTTCCTTTCTGCTCTACTACTTTCCCTTCGTTAATACTATCCTGAACGTAACCAACAATCAATTTTTCGTTAATCCGGGATACCATTTCATCCCTGTAAACAATCGTTTCAGGAAAATTGTGGCCTGTATCAATATGTACCAGCGGAAAAGGAAATTTCCCCGGTCTGAATGCTTTTTCGGCAAGGCGCACTAAGGTGATCGAATCTTTGCCTCCCGAAAACAGCAATGCCGGTTTTTCAAACTGCCCGGCTACTTCCCGCAAAATGTAAATTGCTTCTGCCTCCAGTTGATCTAAATAATCGGTATCCTGTTGAGTCATTTTCTTTGTATTGAGTATTTAATATTTAGATAGGAGACTATTATTTAATATTCTTTCCAATCATTTTTTAAAATTATTTTTTTGAAATCAAGGCTTTAGCTACGATAAACGGTAGTCCCGCTATCCGTTTCAAGCTTTCGGATGAAAAATCGGAAAGGCTTTCCACTCCTATCGGGTTTATTTCATTCAGGCATTTCGTTTTTAAGAAAGCTGATTGCTGAAAGCTGGTATCCTAAAGCTAACTGCTAACATGCAACCCGCATTCCTTTTTATCCTGGTCTTCCCACCACCACCTTCCGGCCCTAAAATCTTCACCTTCTTTAACAGCTCGCGTACAAGGGGCACATCCAATACTCGGAAATCCTTTGTCATGCAATGGGTTGTATGGAATGTTATTTTGCCGGATATACTCTTTAACCTGGTTTAGAGTCCAGTCGAATAACGGGTTATATTTTATCATTCGGTTAGATTCGTCCGATTCTATGGCTGTCATAGTTTCACGGTTTAAAGATTGTTCGGCACGTATTCCAGTGATCCATATGTCATTTCCGGCCAGGGCACGTTTTAAAGGTTCCACTTTACGAATTCCGCAGCATTCCTTTCGGTTTTCAACAGATTCGTAAAAGCTGGCCGGGCCTTTACTGCTTACCATTGTTTCTAATGCCGAGGTATCCGGATAAAAGGCATGGATCTTCTGACCATACTTTTCTAAAGTCCGGTTCCATACATAATATGTTTCTGTAAATAACCGGCCGGTTTCTAAAGTGAATACTTTTATGGGCAGCTTCTCAGAAAATATCATGTGCGTAATTACCTGGTCTTCCCAGCCAAAACTGGTAGAAAAAATTACTTTACCCGGAAACTGTTCCGCTAAATAGTTTAGTGATTTTTCTATCCCTAATCCCTGAATACTCCGATATATATTTTCGGCTAGTTTCATACCTTCGATTCATTTAACGATTTTACTATATCATCAATAATATCAGAAGCGTCTTCTAAACCCACAGAAATTCGTACTGTTCCCGGAAAAATTCCGATTTGGGCACGTTCCTCATCACTCAACTTTGAATGGGTAGTTGAGGCGGGATGCGTAGCAATAGATCTTGAATCGCCCAGGTTAGGGGTTAACATAATCATATCAAGACCATCCATAAATTTGTTGGCACGTTCAGAACCACCTTTAACCGTAAAAGTTACCACACCTCCACCTTGTTTCATCTGTCGTTTAGCAAGTTCAAATTGAGGGTGAGACGGGAGAAAAGGATACCGGATCTCTTCAATTTCTGGATGTTGTTCCAGAGTTTGAGCCAATTTTAAGGCCGAACCACAATGCCTGTCCATTCGTAATGTTAGGGTTTCCAGGCTTTTTGAAAGTAACCAGGCATTGAATGCCGACATTGCCGGACCGGTGTGCCGGATAAAAAACATCAACTCTTTCATTAAATCAGCCCGGCCTACAACTACCCCACCTAAAACCCGTCCCTGTCCGTCCATATATTTGGTAGCCGAATGACTTACAATGTCAGCACCAAATTCGATGGGTTTTTGCAGATATGGAGTAGCAAAACAATTATCTACATTGAATATAAACTGATGCTTTTCCTTTAATTTTCCAAGCCATTCCAGGTCTACCAATTCCAAACCCGGATTGGAAGGCGTTTCTAAAAAAACCATTTTTGTTTCAGGGCGCAATGCTTTTTCAAAATCTTCTGGTTTTGATGCATCTACATAGCTGGTGGTTATTCCCCATCGCGGTAGCAACTGGGTAAACAACTGGTGTGTAGAGCCAAATACAGAACGAAACGCCACAATATGATCTCCGCTACGCAATAATCCGGCGATAGAAGCAAAAACGGCTGCCATACCTGAAGCAAATGCCAGACCTGCCTCTGCGCCTTCCATTTCTACAACCTTGTTGATAAATTCTGAGGTGTTGGGATTGGAATATCTGGAATAAAGGTTGCCTTCTACTTCCTCCGCAAACATGGCACGTCCGTGCTCGGCATCATCAAAAACAAAGCTGGATGTTAAATACAAAGGCACCGAATGTTCGCGGTTGCTTGTCCGGGTAGTTTGGCTTCTGATGAGTTTAGACTGTTCTTTCATTTGTGGTGTAAGGTATCAGGTAATGGGTATAAACAATTTTTTTTCTATAGATTGGCTAAATTACCTGTTTTAAATCAAACTCGTAATCGTACCTACTATACTTTTAGCGCTTGCTAAAATCACAATAATCCCAACGGAAACCATAATGGCCTTCACAGAAATACGGTTTGACAGCCTGGCTGCTATTGGTGATGCGATGGCACTGCCGATAACCAATCCAACCAAGGCATCCCAATGAATTCCGTTTAGCATTGTGATAAAAGTAAGCGAGCTCATTAGCGCAATAAAAAACCTTGATAATTTAACCGTACCTAAAGAATATCTCGCATTTCTTCCTCCGGCAATTAATGATGACAATACGATAGAACCCCAGCCTCCTCCACCTACAGCGTCAATAAAACCTCCTCCAAATCCCAAAGGGACAATTCTTTTGATTTTATTGTTTCTGCGTTTTTTTTCAACTTTAAAGGCTTTTCTAAGTATAACCACTCCCAAGATTAGCGTATAAAGTGAAACCACCGGTTTTGTATAATGACTGTAATGCTCCAGAGATGAAAGGATAAACGCTCCCATAACAGCCCCGATAATTCCGGGAACAACCAGCAGCCAAAACAAACGCATGTTTACGTTTTTCATTTTAAAGTGCATCCAGCCGGCAATACCATTACTCATTATCTCAGAAACATGCACAGCTGTACTTGCTGAAGCCGGTGGTATTCCCATTGACAAAGCGAAAGTAGTTGATGTAACTCCATATGACATGCCGATTGCTCCATCAATCATCGCAAATAAAAACCCTGCAATTAAAAAATAATAAAACGCCGGATGAATGTTTGTTAAATAAGTTTTGAAAGCCGGATCGTTGTTCCAAAATAATAAAGCAATAATAGCAAGACTAAAAACCAATGATCCCCAAATTAGCCAGCGCATATTTTTACCTGAAAAATGCTTGGGTGGAGTTGAAACCAGTATGGCTGTGGCTTTATTAAGTTGCTGAACTTTATAAGCAAAATCTCCATTCAGGGTTAATCTTAATTTATTGATCTGCTGCAATGTTTGATCAAGCTGATCAGGTAAATTTGCTTGTAGAACTTCTTTTAACCGTTTAGCTACTGTTGGGGACTTTCCGTTTGTAGAGATAGCCAGCTTTAAATCGCCTTTTTTTACAATTGAGCCAAGATAAAAATCGCAAAGTTCAGGCTTATCAGCAACATTAATCAGTAAGCGGCGCTTTCGGCACATCGTGCGGATCAGTTCGTTTAAAACAGGCTGATTTGTAGCAGTTATAACCAGGTCTTTCTCGTCCAAATCTGTTTCTTCAAAACTCTTATGCAGAATGTTTACACGAGAAAATTTTCCCTGATATTCTCTAACCGCTGCTGTTACGTGTTCAGCAACAATGGTAATTTTTGTTTGTGGACTATTGTTTAGAATCGCGGTAAGCTTTTCCAGTCCAACATTACCGGCACCAACCAGCAATACATGCAATTGATTTAATTTTAGGAAAACAGGAAATAATTGGTTTCCTGTTATATCTGTTTTTTCATCCGCGATATTACTCAGCATATTCATAAAATGCACGTATCGGTTGAAACAACGGATGTAATCCAACTACATCTCCGAAAACAATGATAGCCGGTGAATCAATTTGTTGATCTTTAGCGGCATCAACAATGGTATCAACGGTTCCGATAGCCAGTTTTTCACCTTTCATAGAACCGCTTTGAATTACCGCAACCGGCAAACGGTTTTTCCCTTCGTTCTTAAAAATCTCTACAATATCGGCCAACCGCTTTATTCCCATTAAAACAACTACCGTTGCCCGGGATTTAGCCGCATCAAACAAATCCGGAGAAATCTTTCCGGACGAGGTTGTGCCTGTTACTACCCAAAAGCTTTCGCTTAAACCGCGATGCGTAACCGGAATGCCTTGCAACCCCGGAACAGCGATAGAACTGGAAATTCCAGGTATTACTTCCGCAGCAATGCTGTAAGATGCGGCAAAATCCAGTTCTTCAAATCCTCTTCCAAACACAAAGGGATCGCCACCTTTAAGACGTACCACGTGGCCGTAATTCAAAGCGTAATCGATCATCAACTTGTTTACTGCATCCTGAGAATATGAATGTTCGCCGGAACGTTTTCCTACAAAAACACGAGTGGCATGCTCAGGTGCGAATTCCAATAATTCGGGGTTAACCAATGCATCATATAAAACCACATCAGCGGTTTTTAGGGCTTTAATTGCTTTAAGAGTAATCAGGTCAGCATCGCCCGGACCGGCTCCAACCAAAGTTATTTTCGGTTCTTTAACCTGGTTTAGTATTGCTGTTTGTTTTATCATGTAAGCGTCTTCCTTTCTGCTTTAATCCTGTTCATAAAATCTGTAGCCGCTTCCAAATACTTTGAAGCAAACTTCTCATCAGGTTCTTGTTTATTAATCTGCAAAACCAGATCACTAAAATTCATTCCGATTGGTAAATAATTATTTTCTTTATACTGTTCATCAAAATCACGTATAATCCCGCTCTGAGTGCTGCTGTTGATGCCTTTATCCAGAAGTAATGCTTTCGCGGCACTTACAAATACACTGTAAGCGTGATAAATTGAATCGGCGAAAGCCCTATTTTCATAAGATTCTACAGCCCATTGATACTTTTCTTCGGTTTCCAATAATAAAGTAGCTACCAGATCGATCATTACACCGGCACATTCTCCCACACCGATTGCTGTACTGAAAATTTCTTCGTGGCCCCAATCAACATATTCGTGATCTTTAAGCGATGCAGTATCCGCAAGCGGTTTGAGCATCTGATAGAAATAATCCTTTCCACGACGATCATAATATTCGTTAAAAAGCTCATCCGCAAAGCTGTTTTCATGATAGTCATCCAACACAAAACGCAATACAATAGCTGCTCTTTTAGATGGGACTTTAATAATTTTTTCGGCTGCACGCCCGGCTCCGTTGCCTAAAACACCACCGCCTAGTAATACCTGTGCGGCCGGCACCACTTTGCCGTTTGCCTTAATTGAGCTGCCATGAAAACCAATATGTGCCAGGCCATGCTGTCCGCAGGAATTCATACAACCGCTAATCTTAATTTTAATATCGCGGTTATATACCAGATCTTCATACTCTTCAAATAATACATTTTCAAGCACTCTGGCGAGTTCAGTACTGTTTGAGATACCCAGGTTGCAGGTATCTGTACCCGGACAAGTGGTTATATCGGCTACACTATCGAACCCGGCAACAGCCAATCCCAAGCTGGCCAATCCGGAATATAATTGTGGTAAGGCTTCTTTTCGGATATATTTTAAGAGCAGTCCCTGATTTTGGGTGATCCGGATCTCATCAGCAACCAAATCCTTGATCAGGTTGACAAACGCCCTTGCTTTTCCAGTTGGAATATCTCCGGTTGTAACCTTGACAAAGACCCCAAAAAACCCTTTCTGTTTCTGTTCAAATACATTGGTGGCTATCCATTTTTCGTAATTAAAAACATCTTTTACTTCACTATCAAGGAGTTCTGATAATTCAGGAATGTGCGGAAGCTCAATTGTATTTCGGTTTATTGTAAATGATTTAAATTTTACAGCGGTTTTTTCTTCTTCAATTAAACGCAATATTTCTGGAAGACCTAACTTTTGGATTAAAAATTTAAAACGGGCCTTATTCCGGTTGTTACGTTCGCCATATCGGTCGAAAACCCGCAATACATTTTCTGTAAACGGAATCAATTCATCTTCAGGCAAAAATTCATTTATAGCATGGGCCAAATACGGCTGAGCTCCTAAACCACCACCCAATAAAACTTTAAACCCCCGTTTTTCTTCATCATTTTCTATTCTTATTTTTGGGATAAACCCCAAATCATGTATAAAAGAAAAGGCGGTATCCGCATCACTGGAAGAAAATGAAATTTTAAACTTTCGCCCCATTTCCTGGCAAATCGGATTTCTTAAGAAATATTCAAAAGTTGCCTGGGCATATGGTGAAACATCAAAAGGTTCATCGGGATCAATACCTGCTGTTGGGGATGCCGTTACGTTTCTAACTGTGTTACCGCAAGCTTCACGCAAAGTAATATCATCCTGCTCAAGCTTTTCCCACAATTCGGGAGTTTTATCGAGGCTTACATAATGAATCTGGATATCCTGACGGGTTGTTAAGTGTAAATTGCTGGACGCATACTCATCAGAAATATCGGCTATGCGCAAAAATTGTTTGAAGGTTACTTTGCCAAACGGAAGTTTAATCCGAATCATCTGGACACCGGGTTGACGTTGTCCGTAGATACCACGAGCAAGTCTCAGGCTTCTGAATTTGTCATCATGAATTTTACCTTCACGAAAAAGCCTTATTTTCTTCTCCAGATCTATAATATCTTTCTGAACTATTGGGTCTTCTAATTCGGTTCTAAAACTGTTCATATTATTTCTGTAAGATCTTTACCCTATAGCTAAAAAAGTAGCCATTGATTTGATAATAACTTTTTAAGTCTAAATTGCAAATATATATAATGTATATAGATTTAGTAGTCTTTGATCTCAAAAAAATTAAACTACTTCTATAAAATTATTTTTAAGGCGGTTTTCACGCTCCATAACATCCGCTATACTGGTTTCTGCGAGAATTTTTAGGGATGCATTTCGTACGTCAACGAATACATCTCTTACTCCGCAGGTACCTTCGTCAATGCATTCTTCGCACCGCTGGTAGAAGTTAAGGCTTACGCATGGCAACAAGGCAATGGGACCACCGGTAATACGCAGCACTTGGACCAGGAATATTTCTTTTGGGTCTTTAATTAATTTATAACCTCCACCGGCACCTTTTTTACTATACAACAAACCTGCGTTCCGTAAATCGGACAGGATTTGCTCCAGAAATTTTTTAGGAATATGTTCTTCCGCGGCAATACGGGAAATTTGCATCGGCTCGTTACCAAAGTTCTTCCCCATAATTACAAGGGCTTTAATAGCGTACCGTGTTTTTTTGGAAAGCATGGTTGGTATTTAGTAATTAAAAGTTAAGAATTAGTTTTGAGATTAATTTATTTCGTTTTAATATGTTCATTTATACAAAAAACCAGAATAGTTTTAAAAAATTACCTCAATCTTTGGCTTAAAAACTGACCTGTATAAGAATTCTTTTGCTTTACCAAATCTTCCGGAACTCCTTCAAATACGATCGTTCCTCCTTTGTCTCCACCTTCCGGTCCGATGTCTATTACCCAATCTGCGCATTTAATCACGTCCATGTTATGTTCAATAACAATGATTGTATTTCCCTGATCAATTAAAGCGTTAAACGATTTCAGTAACTTTTTTATATCATGGAAATGAAGCCCGGTTGTAGGCTCATCGAATATAAAAAGAGTTTTGCTATTATTATTTCCTTTAATAAGGAATGAAGCTAACTTAATCCTTTGAGCCTCACCTCCGGAAAGTGTATTAGACGACTGACCCAAATGGACATATCCCAAACCTACATCAACCAGAGGCTTTAGTTTGCTGATAATTTTAGGTTCTGAATTGAAGAACTCAAGAGCATCATCAATGGTCATTTCCAAAACTTCCGACACATTTTTGTCTCCATAGGTAACATCCAAAACATGTTGTTTAAAACGTTTACCGTTACAAGCCTCACACGGAAGGAATATGTCGGCCATAAACTGCATTTCAATTTTAACTTCACCTTCGCCCTGGCAAACATCGCAACGCCCTCCTTCTACATTAAAAGAAAAGGCAGAAGGTTTTAGTCCCGCTGACTTCGCTGAGGATTGAGATGAAAATAAATTGCGGATCTCATCCCATGCCTTTACATAAGTTACCGGGTTTGACCTTGATGACCGGCCGATCGGATTTTGATCTACCATTTCAACCTGCTCTATTTTAGAATAGTCTCCTTCAATACTGTCATACGAACCAGTTTGTTCTCCTGAATACTTGCCAATGGTCTTTTGTATTGCAGGCTGTAGTATCCGTTTAACTAATGAGGTTTTGCCCGAGCCTGAAACTCCGGTTACAACCGTCAAAACGTTTAATGGAAATTTTGCTGTTACACTTTTGAGGTTGTTTTCGCGAGCCCCTTTTACCTCAACAAAATCACTCCATTTACGCCGGTGGGCTGGAATATCAATACTTATATTTCCATTAAGATATTGGCCTGTTAAACTGTTCTTTTCTTTAAGTATCTCATCAAAAGTACCGGCAAAAATAAGATTTCCACCATTTGTTCCAGCTTCGGGGCCGATATCAATGATGTGATCTGCGGCATGCATGATCTCTTCTTCATGTTCAACAACTAAAACTGTATTGCCAACATCCCGTAAGGATTTAAGAACGCTGATCAGCCGGTGCGTATCACGGGGATGCAAACCAATACTTGGCTCATCCAAAACATAAACAGAACCTACTAAAGAACTGCCCAATGATGTAGCAAGATTAATTCGTTGTGATTCGCCGCCTGAAAGCGTATTTGATAAACGGTTTAAAGTTAGATAGCTTAACCCAACATCGTTTAGAAATAATAGACGATTTGTAATTTCAAGCAATAACCGTTTGCTGATTTTTTGTTGTAAAGCATCCAGTTTAATTTGAGTAAAAAACAACAAAGCAATATCCAGAGGCATCAAAACAATATCTGTAATAGACTTTCCTGAAATCTTTACATAAGAAGCATCTTTGCGTAAGCGGCTGCCGAAACATTCCGGACAAATGGTTTTTCCGCGGTAGCGTGAAAGCATAACCCGGTACTGTATTTTGTATGTCTGAGTCTCCAGTTCTTTAAAAAAATCATTGAGCCCCTGAAAGTATTTATTACCGGTCCATAACAATTTCTTTTCCTCAGGCGTTAATTGGCTGTAAGATCGGTGAATAGGAAAGTCAAATTTTAGTGCGCTCTTAACCAATTTATCCAACCATTCTTTCATCTTCTCTCCACGCCATGGAGCAATTGCGCCATCATACACTGATTTGCTTTTGTCAGGAATCACCAGATCTTCGTCTATGCCAATAATTTTACCATATCCTTCACAAAGTTTACATGCCCCGTAAGGATTGTTAAAACTGAAAAAATTTGGGTTAGGTTCCTCAAAACGGATCCCATCAAGTTCAAAACGATCGCAAAAATGATGAGATTGGCCGTTTTCTTCAAGAATGCAATCACCCTTACCTTCAAAAAAAGCGGTTTGAATAGAATCTGCAACTCGGCTTAATGTTTCTTCATTATTGGCCGTAGAAATTCGGTCGACAACGATCTTAACTTCGTATTCATTTTCCAGTTTTTCACTAGCTATAGATGTATTTTCAAGAACATCTTCAATCTTGGATAACACACCGTTAAGTTGTACCCTGGTGAATCCTTTTTGTAAAAGCACGGCGAGCTCTTCTTGTAATGAGCGATTATTATGCGGATATAACGGACATAGAATAGTGACTGTTGAATTTTCAGGAAAGTTAGAAATAAAGTTAACCAGGTCTGTAACCGTGTCCTTTTTTACTATGCCGCCAGATATCGGCGAGTAAGTTTTCCCAATTCTGGAAAACAAAAGCTTAAGATAATCGTAAATCTCTGTAGAAGTACCAACAGTAGACCGCGGGTTGCTAGTTATTACCTTTTGCTCTATTGCAATTGCCGGAGCAATTCCTTTAATGTAATCTACATCCGGTTTATTCATACGGCCCATAAACTGCCTGGCGTAAGAAGAAAGGCTTTCTACATAACGGCGTTGACCTTCAGCGTAAAGTGTATCGAATGCAAGTGACGATTTACCCGAACCTGACATGCCGGTGATGACAACAAATTTATTTTTAGGGATTACTACATCAATATTTTTAAGATTGTGAACCCTTGCACCTTTAATTATTATATATTTTCGAGGATCAACTTCCTCTTCTGTATTATCTATACCCATGAATGAAACTTGCTCTGTATTTATTTTCGTAATTAAACTAATAGAACTTTTAATTATAAACAAAATTAAGCCTATAAGATGTTAAAATGATGATTTCAGAATTTTTCTTTGATTTGGAAAAAATTATTGGTTCTTTTGAGGCTAAATACAAATTATTACGATTTTAAAATAGGAGATTGTCTATCGCATAAAACTTTACATATAACCACTTTTAAACTTAAATGAGGGGATTTAAAGTAGAAGTACTATGAAGATACAACTGGAGAGTGATCAGGATCTGATTCATCAATATATTGCTGGACAAGAATCATGCCTTGAAGAATTGATCCGAAGATATAAATCCAAAATATACACATCTATATATCTGCTGGTAAAAGATACTTACCTCGCTGAAGATATATTTCAAGATACATTTATAAAAGTAATTTTCACTTTAAAAGCTGGCAAGTATAACGAAGAAGGAAAATTTCTACCCTGGGTTATGCGCATTGCTCATAATTTAGTTATTGACTATTTCCGGCGAGAGAAACGCACACCTGTTGTTACAAATGTTGAAGGCTTTGACATATTTGATATTCTGCATCTAAATGAAGAAAGTACAGAAGATAAAATCGTTCGCGAACAAACTCATACCGATCTAAAGTGTCTGATCCATCTACTGCCATCCGATCAAAAAGAGGTGCTAATTATGCGCCATTATGGTGAACTTAGTTTTAAAGAAATTGCGGATATTACTGGCGTAAGTATAAATACGGCTTTAGGGAGAATGAGGTATGCCCTCAATAACCTGCGTAAAATGATTTTATCTAAAGAAGTTATTTCAAAAACTTAGTAAAATAACTTAAATATATATTTGCCGACATAAAATAATGGTAGAATAAAAGCGTTTAGGATATAATTATTTACAATTAATTATCTTTTAAAAACGCGTATGATAAAAACCTCTACACAATCCGTACATCCATTAATTAAAGAAACGGTATTCCCTGACGAACTTGGCGAGGATGAACTTAAATTCTACAGCTCGATAAAACACGATTTAGAAAAACTTAAGCTAAAGCCAAAAAACTCTATTATTGATTATCTTCTTTATTACTCAAGATCATTGTAAATAAAAAAACCCTAACAAGGGTTTTTTTATTTACAATGATTTATTTTCAGGTAACACCTCGTTATCTTTGGACAAATGCTAAGAAAAATCCGTTACAATGCTTTTGTCTCTTATTTTTTAAAGCATCATCCCGAAGCTGAAACAGAGCTTGCTTATTCAAATCCTTACGAGTTACTGGTGGCAGTAATTCTTTCTGCGCAGTGCACAGATAAAAGAATAAATCAAGTAACTCCAGAATTTTTTAAGCGCTTTCCAGATATCAATAAACTTTCCAAAGCAAGTATTGAAGATATTTATGAGCTGATAAAAAGTGTCAACTATCCAAACAACAAATCTAAGCATCTTGCAGGAATGGCAAATATGCTGTTAAGCAACTACAACGGCCGGGTTCCCTCAAATTTTGACGATCTGCTTAAATTACCTGGGGTTGGCAGAAAAACGGCAAATGTAATAATTTCAGTCTTGTTTAATGCTCCGGCTATGGCGGTAGATACACATGTTTTTAGAGTTGCTAACCGTTTGGGTTTAACTAAAAATGCTGTCACTCCCCTGGCTGTTGAAATACAATTAACTAAGTATCTTCCTGAAAATCTAATTTATATTGCTCATCATTGGCTTATTTTGCATGGCCGCTATATATGTATAGCCAGGAACCCGAAGTGTAAAATTTGTCCTCTGACAGATTTCTGCAAATATTATCAACAGCTACAAACTGTTTCAGGAGCAAAAAGAATACAATCAGATAAGTTGAAAAAAACCAAACTAAATCAACAGCTAAAAGATAGAAAAAGTCTGATTCTTCAACTAAAGAAAATAGAAATTCAGAAATAATAACAGTAAGTTTCATTAATTTATTAATAACTTCAACAGTGTAAAACGGACTGATCTAAATGATAAAAAATTTAGTAATTTTGTTTTACAAAAAATTCTTACAGCGGATTAAACTAAAATAATGAGTAACACAGATAAATTAAAGGCGCTACAGCTTACGCTTGATAAACTTGAAAAATCATATGGAAAAGGAACCATTATGAAACTTGGTGATGCCGCAATCGAGTCTATAGAATGTATTTCTACCGGTTCTTTAGGGCTGGATATTGCCTTAGGTATTGGCGGTTTACCTAAGGGTAGAGTAATTGAAATTTACGGACCTGAATCATCAGGAAAAACTACCCTTGCCATTCACGCCATTGCAGAAGCACAAAAAAAAGGCGGAATAGCTGCGTTTATCGATGCGGAGCATGCATTTGATAAATATTACGCAAAAAAATTAGGAGTTGATGTAGAGAATCTGCTTATTTCGCAACCAGATAATGGTGAGCAGGCACTTGAAATTGCTGATAATCTGATCCGTTCGGGAGCTATAGATATTATTGTAATTGATTCTGTTGCAGCATTGGTTCCGAAGGCTGAGATTGAAGGAGAAATGGGAGAATCTAAAATGGGCCTTCAGGCACGTTTAATGTCCCAGGCATTAAGAAAGCTCACAGGCACGATTTCTAAAACCGGGTGTTGCTGCATTTTTATTAACCAGCTAAGGGAAAAGATCGGAGTGATGTTCGGAAATCCTGAAACCACAACCGGCGGCAATGCCCTAAAATTCTATGCTTCAGTTCGCCTGGATATCAGACGGATCTCTCAGATAAAAGAATCTGATGAAGTTTCTGGAAATCGTGTAAAAGTGAAAGTCGTTAAAAATAAAGTGGCGCCTCCGTTTCGTATTGCTGAATTCGATATCATGTTTGGTCAAGGCATCTCTAAAGCCGGCGAAATTATAGACCTCGGTGTTGAATATGAAATTATTAAGAAAGCGGGCTCATGGTTTAGTTATGGCGAAACCAGATTGGGCCAGGGTCGCGATGCTGTTAAACAAATTATTTTGGATAACCCAGATCTGATGGACGAGCTTGAAGTCAAGATTCGGGCATTAGTAAACGGAGAATTGTTGGAAGAAAAAGTATAAGGACTTAAAAGCGATAGTTTACGGTTTTAAAAAACCTCAATACCAAATTTTATGTTTACAAGCCGCTTTTTCAATTTAAAGAAAGCGGCTTTTTTATTTTTAAGATCTATAAAGTTTGGTTAGAATTCTTTACAGACAATTAAATTTTAAATTAAAAAGGCATTCTTGAAAGAGGCTGCACATTTTGATTAACAAAATCCTTTTCCAAAAATTTATAGTATCCGGTAATAGCAATCATGGCCGCATTATCTGTACAATATTCCAATTTAGGTATAAACATTTTCCAGTTATTTTCCTGAGATGCAATTTTTAGAGCATTTCGAAGGCCAGAATTAGCCGAAACGCCACCGGCAATAGAAATGTTTTTAATATTATGCTGTGTGGCGGCAATTTTTAATTTATTAATCAGGATAGAAACAATTCTTTGTTGTACTGATGCACAGATATCATTTAAATTTTCCGTGATAAATCTGCTGTTTTCTTTCACGTGATCTCTTACAAAATACATAATTGAGGTTTTTAAACCACTAAAGCTAAAGTCAAGGCCCGGAATATTTGGTTCTGGAAATTTAAAAGCCTTTGGGTTACCCTTTTGAGCATAGAAATCAATTAAAGGACCACCCGGATAAGGTAATCCAAGCATCTTGGCCGTTTTATCAAAAGATTCACCGGCAGCGTCATCCAAGGTTTGCCCGATGACTTCCATTTTATTAAAATCGCTAACTAAAACAATTTGAGTGTGTCCACCGGATACGGTGAGACATAAAAAAGGAAATGAAGGGTTGTCGTCAATAAAAAGCGATATTATGTGGGCTTGCATGTGATTTATTTCAATAAGAGGAAGATTACCCGCCAATGCAAAAGCTTTTGCAAAGCACGTACCTACCAGCAAAGAGCCTAATAACCCCGGGCCACGGGTAAATGCTACCGCATCAATATCATTTTTATGTATTTTTGCTTTTGAGATTGCTTCATAAACAGTAGGAATGATGTTTTGCTGGTGTGCACGTGAGGCAAGTTCTGGTACTACACCTCCATAAAGTTGGTGAACTGCCTGGTTAGCAACAACATTTGAATGAATATTTCCGTTTATGCAAATTGACGCAGATGTATCATCACAAGAAGATTCTATACCAAGAATTATAGCCAAACCAGATAATTTATTTGTTGTTCAATAAACATATTAATACACAAAATTATCAAAAAACTACTAAAAATAACTTTGTGGATCTTAACAACAATTATTTTGTTGTTTGCTGCATTAATATTCTCTCTTCAATTTAAATCAGTGCAAACCTTTGTAGCCAAAAAGGCTGCAAAATATTTGTCAAAAGAGCTACACACACGCGTTGAAGTTAAAAGTTTATATATCAAACCCTTTAAGTCTTTAGTTCTAGAAGGATTATATGTACAAGATCTTGAAAATGATACTTTAATTTATTCACCCAAGTTTACTATTGATATTTCAGAGTTTTCCATTGAACAGAGAATAATTGCTGTAAACCTTGCTCAAATGGACAACGGAAAGTTTTATATTAAACAATACAAAGACTCTGGAACCAATTTGCAGTTTATCATAAATTACTTCAATCCAAAGACAAACGAACCCCGCAACACAACCCGCAAAGCGTATGACCTAACGCTTAAAAAAATTGTTTTGAACAACATCGCATTTAAGTACAAAAACTTTAATACGAGCACAATTATTAAAGGGATCAATTTTAATGATCTTTCGCTTAATCAGTTAAATGCGACCATTTTAAGTCTTGATACAAAAAAACATTTGTTGGCAGCTCATTTTAAAAATATAAGTTTTTATGAAAAAAGTGGTTTTCATTTAAAAAATCTAACCACGAAAGCTACAATTGATACCAATCAAATGGAATTTAAAAACCTTTTGCTTGAAACAACCCAAAGCAAATTTTCTAATTATTTGTTTTTAAGTTATAATTCATTTAAAGATTTTGGTGCTTTTATAAGCAAGGTTTATCTAAAATCGAATTTAACAAATAGTAAAATAAATAGTAAAGACATATCATACTTTGTTCCGCAGCTGCAAAAAATGAAACTTAATTTGCAGTTAGACGGGAATTTGAGTGGATATATTAATGACTTAAAGGCTAAAAAACTTACGCTTACCATTGGTAAAGCAACCTCTATAAAGGGTGACTTTAAAATTAAAGGCCTGCCAAACATAAATCAAACTTCTTTAGACCTTAATTTTTCTAACGTTTCAACAAATAAACGGGACATTGACAATATAATTTTCTTGGTTACCGGAAAAAAGAAAGCCATTACACCCCCTGTTTTGCAAAAGTTTGGAAATGTTAGTTTCAAAGGCCGTTTTACCGGTCTTACTGATAATTTCATTGCTTATGGTGAGTTCAAAACGGCCCTGGGCCGATTAGTTACTGACCTTCAGATGAAAATTCCAACGAAGGGAAACCCTAAATACAGCGGAATAATTAAAACGTTTGATTTCAATCTTGGAGATTTTTTAAACCAAAAGAGTTTAGGACGGACAACTCTGGTTGCCGAAATAGCGGGAAGTGGATTTAACGTTAAAAGTTTAAACGAAAAAGTAATAAGCAATATTTCGTACATAGATATTAAGGGGTACAGGTATTCTAAAATAAAAATTGATGGTACTTTAATTAACAATTTTTTCAATGGCAAAATTGACATAAATGATAAAAATGTAAAGTTAGATTTTAACGGGGGCGTAAATTTAAATCCTGAATTACCTGTGTTTAATTTCAATGCGGTTATTAGGGGGGCAAATCTTCATGCTTTAAACCTTTTAAAAGATACAGTTCAGATTGATGCGGATTTCAATACTAATTTTACAGGTGATAATCTTGACAATATTCAAGGCAAATTTGACATACGAAGCATCCGGCTAACAAATACCAGGAACTCATTTGTAGTAGATTCTTTAGCGCTTTCGGCGATTGGAATTGGAAAAAACAGGGAACTAAAAATCAATTCTGATATTATGGATGCGAGCATTAAAGGCGAATATGACCTTAATACGCTTCCTGGCTATTTTAAATCAGTTGCAAAAACATACATTCCATCCCTTGATATTAAAAATTTTAAATCCGGTCCGCAAAATTTTCAATTTTCTTTGAATCTTAAATATTTTGAGCCGTTAAGTTTGCTATTTATTCCCGAATTGAAAATCCCGGAAGGAGCTAGTTTTACAGGGCTATTTAATTCCACAGATAATATCGCTAACCTGAATGGGTTTGCCAAATTGATTTCCTACAACAAAATAAAAGTTAATAACTTTATTTTCGATCAGACAACTTCGCCTGTTGCGCTTAGTGTTTTTATGACTTCCGATCGGGTTGATTTAACCGATAGTCTGTATATAAAAAACGTAAACATCGCCAATATTTTAAAGAATGACAGTTTAACTCTTAACGTTAAGCTTTCTGATAAAAATGCAGTTAACCAGCTTGATTTAAATGGTTTAGTCGAGTTTAGCAATGTGGCAGATTCGACCGCTAAATTAAGTATTTTGCCTTCGGATGTAATTATTAACATGGAAATTTGGCGAATTCAGGATAAGGTTTCATTTCGATTTGAAAATGGAAAAACTATTGTCAAAGACTTTGAACTTTTTAAAGACAATCAACTCCTGACAGTAAATGGGATCATTTCAAAAGATCCGAAAGATGAACTTAATATTGGGTTTAATAAATTTCTACTCACCACTTTTAATCCCCTTACCAAACCTCTTGGCATCAATTTAAAAGGTGAACTTAATGGCACCGCTAAGTTAACTTCAATTAGTAAAACCCCGAGTGTTGAAGCTTCATTAACTATTGATACTTTAAACTTTAACAACATACCAATTGGCAATCTAAATTTAGCAGCGGGTTTAGATAATCAAAGTAAACTTATTAACGTAAAGATGGACATCACTAATAACGATGTTAAAACACTTGATGTGGTAGGCACTTACAACGCCAACAGTGATGAAAATAATTTAAATATGGATGTAAAAATGAGAGATAATCAAGTTATTATCTTTCAACCGTTTCTAAAAAAACTTGTCTCCAATTTAAAAGGGCTGGTGTCAGCAGATCTTAAAGTTACTGGCAAACTTAAAAACCCTCAAATTAACGGGGAATTAAACCTTAAAAATGCCGGTCTAACGGTTAACTATTTAAAAACCCCTTATACGCTTACTGATAAAGTTACAATACAAAACAGTGTTGTAAACCTCTCTAATTTAGTTCTTAAAGATGTGCGCAATAACGAAGCGATTGCAAATGGAACCGTTGATTTAAAATCGCCAAATACACCAAATATAAATATAACCATTGTTGCCCGAAACTTTATGGCTTTAAATACTACAGCCAGAGATAATCCGCTATATTATGGTGTAGCATATGGGACAGGCGTTTTCAGGTTTGATGGACCTACTAATAATTTAAAGATAAACATAGATGCAAATACAGAAGTGGGCACTGTTTTTAACATTCCTTTAAATTCTTCTGAAACCGTTGGAGAAAATGACTTTATCACCTTTGTGGCAAAAGACTCTGCCCTTACAGTTAATAAAACATCGTCTTTTAATGGTTTAGTTATGAACTTTGACCTTCGGGTTGATGAGAAAACAGAAGTAAATATTTTTACTGACTTAGGGAAATTGACCGGCCGGGGAAACGCTGGTTTAGATTTGCGGATTACCAGCCTTGGCGATTTTGAGATGTTTGGAGATTATCTTATATCTCAGGGAAAATTTGAATTTACAGCCCAGGATTTTATTAATAAAATTTTTGATATAAACCAGGGTGGTTCAATTCGATGGACAGGAAACCCCACTGAGGCAACTATTAATTTAACGGCCCTTTACAATGTAAGAACCAGTATTAAACCTTTATACATTGCCGCAGGCAGAACTGAAGTTGTGGATCAAAGAGTTTTAGCGGAAGCTATTATGAATCTTAAAGGTTCACTTTTAAATCCTGTTATTGATTTCGACTTAAATTTTCCTGCTGATACCTACATTAAAGATGAGTTACAAAGTTATTTAAGTGATGTAAATAATGTTAATCAACAGGCTCTAAGTTTAATTGTAAGAAGAAGTTTTGCGGAGGGCTCTGGAGCGAACTTAAATTTTGCTACTTCAACAGTACTAAGTGCTGGAACTGAACTTTTATTTAATAACTTAAATACCGTTATTACTCAAAGTTTAAATTTAAACTTTGTAGATTTTAATATCCGGTCATTAAATGAGGCAAGTGCATCTTTTAGACTTTTAGACGGAAGATTAATATTAACCGGAGGAGTAACCGACCGCAGAGGAGTTTTAAATGAATTTAGCGTTCTGGGTAACTCTGTGGCAAGAGATGTTGAAGCATTGTATTTATTAAATAAAGACGGGAGTTTGGTGTTAAGGGCTTCAAACAGATTGAACAACCGAAATTTATTGAATTTAAACCTGGGTACAAATAACGATTATGTAAGCGCTATGGGATTGGTTTATCGGCAAGAGTTTGACAATGCTAACGAATTTTTAAAGGCACTAATAAGTCGGAACCGAAAAGAGAGCCGCAAAAAGTCAAAAGCAAAAGATAGCTCTCCGGCTATTGCCATAACACCAAAAACAGAAACGGAAAAATAATTAAATATTTTTCATAATGGTATGTCCCATTTTGTCTCTTTTCGTTTTAAGGTACAATTCGTTGTGTTTGTTAGATTCAATTTCAATTGGCACATTTCCAGTCACCTCCAAACCGTAACCAATTAAGCCGGCTCTTTTGGTGGGATTGTTAGACATTAGCAACATTTTTTTAACCCCTAAACTTCTTAACATTTGGGCGCCTATACCGTAATCCCGTTGGTCCATTTTAAAGCCTAATTGAATATTTGCGTCTACCGTATCAAAACCGTTTTCCTGTAAATTATAGGCATGAAGCTTGTTAATTAGCCCAATACCGCGTCCTTCCTGATTCATGTAAATAATAATTCCTTTACCGGCTTCTTCAATCATTTCCATGGCCTTATGAAGTTGAGGGCCGCAATCACAACGGCATGAACCAAAAATATCACCTGTTATGCATGAACTATGTACTCTAACTAAAATAGGCTCATCAGGTTCCCAACTACCCTTTATGAGCGCCAAATGCTGTTCTCCGGTATTAATTTGAGTATACGCAACCATCTCAAAATCACCCCAATCAGTTGGTAATTTAACAGATACTTCTTTTTTAATTAAAGATTCGGTATTTAAACGATAGGATATTAGGTCTTCTATAGATATAATTTTTAGATCAAATTGCTTGGATATAGTCAGTAAATCAGGCAAACGGGCCATTTCACCGTCTTCATTCATAATTTCCACAATCACTCCCGCCGGTTCAAAACCGGCAAGCCTAGCCAAATCTACTGCTGCCTCTGTATGGCCTGCCCTACGCAAAACTCCGCCCTTTTTTGCTCTTAATGGAAATATATGCCCGGGACGACCCAATTCTTCTGATTTTGTTTTAGGATTAGTTAAAGCTAAAATAGTTTTAGAACGGTCAGAAGCTGAAATTCCTGTGGTGCATCCGTGTCCAATAAGGTCAACTGAAACCGTAAAATTTGTTTCGTGTGTGGCAGTATTGCGTCCAACCATCAAATCCAAATGCAATTCGTCACAACGCTCTTCTGTAATTGGAGCACAAATTAAACCCCGGCCATGTCTGGCCATAAAATTAATTATCTCCGGACTGGCGTTTTCTGCTGCAGTAAGAAAGTCACCTTCATTTTCACGATCTTCATCATCAACAACGATTACCACTTTACCTGCTCTTATATCAGCTATAGCTTCTTCTATGGTATTTAACATTTAGATTTTTTTTGTAAGCGGCCTCCAATTACTACAAATCATAATAATTGGTCCGGTTACAAATCTAATTAATTAGTTTGGTAGAGTTTTGCGGTCCACAAGCAATGGGTCAGACGATTGCAATAAGAAATAGAACGATACTTTTGATTTTATGCCTTTACAGAAAATAACTTTTTAAGCCATTGTTTGTAAAAATCAGGGTCGAAAATTGCAGAGTCAACTGTGGCTTTATAGGTCAAAAATATGCCCAGAGGAGTTAAAATAATAATCGCAAGCCACATTCCGAAAATTGGCTCCAACGTTCCTTGTTTAACGAATTTTTCTCCTACCGTAGAAATAATATGGTATAATAAAAAAAATAACACTGACATAACAACCGGCAATCCTAATCCGCCTCTGCGGATGATAGCTCCTAATGGAGCGCCAATAAAAAATAGCAATAAACACGAAAACGAGAGAGTAAATTTTTTATGGTATTCTGTAATAAATCCCTTTACCCTATTATTAGTATCGTTATTATAGCTTTGTTTTTCATTCATAATCTCCTTTAATGCGCCGACTTGAATTTTAGCGTTTTTTATAGCACTAAGGGTGCTATTTGGTGGAAATAAGTCTAAAATGTTGTTGTATTTTATTGTTGGCTTACCATTTTTGAGTGGTGTTAATTTGAGATTGTTACTATTAAGATTGTTATAAAAGCCTTTAATATCTCTAAATACAGTTGTTTTATTGCTATCAATTTTCATTTGAAAAGAGTCTCTGTAAAAACTAAGTTGTTTTAAGTTTAACATCGCGTAGTTTGATTTAAAAAGATCTTCATTCGTACGCTGCATCTTAAATCCTGATAAATCAAATTTTTGTTCTGTTTCTTTAAACTTTATTCGCCTAAACTGTTCTCTCGGGTTAAAATTAGTTCCGCTACCCTGACTTTCTTCATAACGTACGCCATTTTTTAGATATAAAACCAAAGTTTGATCATCGTTGATTCTGAACATACGACCTTCCTTTGCTTTTAAAACATTATTATTACCATTACTTCCACTGTTATGATCATAAATAATAATATCATTTAATGTCTGCCCATCTTTTCCCAATTTTTTAACACGGATTGAATACCCACTAATACTGTTGTTAAATATTCCTTCAGTAATAAGAAAGGACGCTTTTTGATTCCTTACATCATACAGCAAAGAACCCATTTTTAAATTGGCGACAGGAAGCATGTAATCTGAGAATAAAAAAGCACCGGCGCTGATAAGGCTGATGACAAAAAATAATGGCATCATCGCTTTCTGTAAAGAAATTCCTGCAGATTTTATAGCAACCAGTTCGTAATTTTCTCCAAGGCTGCCGAAAGTCATTATCGAGGAAAGAAGTATAGCCAACGGCAATGCCATCGCCACATTAGTTGCTGAGGCATATAAAAGGAGTTCAAGAATTACATACCATTCAAACCCCTTCCCAATCAGATCATCAATGTATTTAAATAAAAATAGCATCAATAAAATGAACATCACTATGAAAAAAGTTACTACGAAAGGTCTTAAAAATGCATTTAATACTAACGAATATATTTTTTTCACACGCAAAAATAGGGAATTAACCCTTAAGCGCCTAAAACACCAATCAAATATTGTATTTGATTATCCCAAATAAGCCTTCGATCCTGGATGCTATCTTCAGTTGCAAAATCAGTAATTGAAAGAGCCACATCATTAGTCAACTCGTCTTGCAAAATTTCCATTTCAAAATAACAATGGGGCTCATCATCCAAAAACTTAAACTTTACAAGCTTATTATCTTTCATTGAAAGAAGCTTTGCTTTTTGTGTTTCTCCGTCCCACGTAAAAGTATAAATTTGGTCACGGTAGGATACATCATCCGCAAACCATTGAGCAAGGCCGTTAGGTTCGTTTAAAAAGCCAAATAAAATCTTTGGTGACGAATTCACTTCGTACTCCATACTGAACTTTTTCTTTTCTAGCATTAGGGGTAATTTCAATTAATTTATCAAGGAAAAAATGCTTTTTCTTCCTAAAGAAAAGTATTTTCCGCTATATTTGCAACTCTCATTAAATACCTACTGTACGGCGGGGTAGCTCAGATGGTTAGAGCGCAGGATTCATAACCCTGAGGTCGGCAGTTCGATCCTGCTTCCCGCTACTTAAAAGCCCTAAATGGGCTTTTCTGCTAATTGTGGAATATAACAATTTTACTTTTATTAGATCATCAATTAAACTATATTTTGCCAGGAAAGATTGAGTTTCCGCAATAGCGATAAAAACCACCTATATGGAGAATGAAGATGAAATAAAACCCGTTTTATTTTGCATTCCTGACATAACCGGCTTTACCAGATTTATAGCTACTGCTGATATAAATTATTCAAAGGAGGTTATTCCAATGCTACTAAGAAAATTAATTGACGCCAATATCATCAAAATGAATGTTGGAGAGATTGAGGGCGACGCTATCTTTTTTTATAAAAATGGCAGACTACCATCCGTGAGTAAAGTTGCTGAGCAATGCAAACACTTGTATATGACTTTCTCAAATTTTCTTGTTGACTTAAAAAAAAATAATCCTGTCAACTACGAAAAATACTTAGGTGATAACCAATTGGGTTTAAAAATAATAATTCACTACGGCCACATTAGTTTTTCTAATATTAAAGGCCGTGTTAAGTTACTTGGTCAGGACGTAATTATTGCGCACAAGCTACTTAAAAATGGTATTAATGAAAATAATTATATTCTATTAACAGAAAAATACCTTTCAAAAATTAGAAACAGGCAAAAATTGCAACAATCATTTCATTGGGAAGAACTTCATTCTGGCAGTGAAAAGTATGAGTTTATTGGTGAAGTAAAATACAGATATATTACCCTTGATGAAATGCACTTTATGGACGATGTTGAATTAATTTCCGGGTTGAAAATTAATAGGATAAAATCATAATTACAACAAAACCAACCGCACTTCCAATCATTCCTCCCATAAAAATATTATAAGACCAGGTTAAAAACCTGTATTTTCTTACCAAAACACTTCCAAGATGATAAATATCAACAGACATATTATCGTATAACTCTTGTTTGTGATCTTTTAAAACTTTAATCCGCTCCACAAACTCCTTGATTTGTAAGTGTGCAAAATTGCCGAAAAACAAAATGCTACTATCTTTCTTACTCAACTCATATTTTTCTTTAGAGGTAACATTTGGCCTTGCAGATATGATGGCAAAAACAACAGCAAGTAAACTTGATAATAGCAAAAAAGCCATTGGGAAAACAAAACGGATACTCTCTACTCCGCCGTCAGAAGAAAATACAAAACCTGTTCCAAATAAAGTAATGACAAGGGAGATGATAATGGTGTTAATACTGATCATAATATTGGCCTTATTATCAGCAATTGAGGTGAGGTTTATGTGATTATCATAAACTGATCGATACAAAGTTTCTATACCTCTGCCTTCTTTTTTGGGTTTTGCATTTTTTTTCTCATTCTCTGCAGTTTCGGTATCACTAAGTTTCTTAATCTTTGCATGTTGTTTTCTGATGTTTATCTCTCTTCGCACATTTAATGTTGCAATGGCTTTTTCAGTTTTAAAATTTGTTTCAATTAAAAATTGCAATTGAACCTGTGCCCATTCCAATTCAGTATATTTTTTTTGGAGTATTCTCTCCCACTCAATCCGCAAAAGATCAGCACGATGATTAAATTTTTTTGTTCCAAGATTTGTATAGTCGGCATCACTTAAAATTTCCTGTAAAGATCCATCTGTTTTTGCTTTATGTTTAGTTGATAAGATCAGGGTTTCTATTTCTGCAATATCATCATCCGGATAATTGCCTATTAAATATGACTTCATGATAATGATACTGGCTTCTTCGTGATCTTCATAAGTTTCTACATAACCAGTATCATGAAACCAGGCAGCCAGCATCAAAACTTCCAAGTCCCGGCTGGTTAGATTATAAGATTTAGCCAGACGTTTACACGCTTTTACTGTTTCTAATGTATGCGTGTAGTTATGATAAACGTAATCAGCCTTTAATTTCTCTTTAAATAAATTAAATACATATTCCGAAACATCTTTAATCATTTGCCGACTCATTATTATTTTTTGTAATTCTTACTTAATATATAAAACTGTGCCACCTTTCAGTTGTAAACCATGCACTCTGGTATGATTATGGTATTCTATTAATAAAAAAATTGGTATGAATAAACTTGCAATACTCTTTGTAATCCTAGCTTTAACTTCATGCAATAACCCTTTACAAGAGAATGATTATAATTCTAAAAATAAAAAAATATTGAATCAAGTTGACCAACCAAAAAATCTAAAAGTGCACGAACTTCCCTCTAAATTAGTAGAAATATCTGGCATTAGTTTTTTGAATAACGATACGTTTTTTGCAATTCAGGACGAAGATGGAATATTATATGAATATAATTTAACCGAAAATAAGATTATAAACGAATTCCAATTTGGCCAGGCTGATGATTACGAAGATGTTGTTATCGTAAAGGAGGATGTGTTTATAGTTATAAGTAATGGAACCATTATCAGAATTAGAGATTATCGTTCAGATAACAGAGTAATAAGTAAATTTAAAACTTCATTAAATAAAAAGAACGATATCGAAGGTTTAACGTTCCAACCGCTTAAAAATCGTTTGTTGTTAGCCGCAAAGGAAGGAGGTCTTAATCATGATAAAAAAGAGGTTGTTAAGGATATTTACGCATTTGATTTGAATACGATGGAATTAATAGAAAAACCGGTCTATTCAATTAAATTAAATGAAATTGAGGAGTATTTTAAAGGAGATGCTTTAATGGAAAGCTCCAGAAAATTCTTAAAAGCTGTAGGTAACAGCAACATGAACAAAATTTTTAAATCATCCGCAATTACGGTACACCCACAAAATAATACCATTTTTATACTATCATCCATCAATAAACTTATTGCGGTTTTATCAACTGAAGGAAAACTGGTAAGAATAATTAAGTTTGAAGGAAAGGAGTTTACACAACCTGAAGGAATTTCATTTTCAAAAAATGGAAAACTTTATGTTTCAAATGAAGGCGGAAAACAAGGTATTGGAAATGTTATTGAATTAGAATATGCAAATTAAATTTTTTCCGTTTGCGTTGCTATTTCTTTCATGTATTTTTTTCCAGGGTTGTACCAGTTTAAAACCATTTTATGATAAATCCCAAAAAAAGTGGGAAGCTTCTCACCCACCAGACAGTTCAAAATTAAAATATTCGGTTTTCCTGATCGGCGATGCCGGTAATCCTGACAAGGATAAACAAGAACCGGTTTTAAAACTTTTGCAATCTCAGTTATTTCCCAAAGATACATTGGTTACCGCCGGCACTGTTTCAGATACGGTTTTTATAAATTCTTCTCACCCGGAAGATGTGGTGATATTTCTTGGCGACAACATTTACGAGAGAGGCTTACCTGAAGAAAACGCTTCAGACCGAAAAGAGAAAGAGCGGCGTATTATATCACAAATGAACGTTGTAAAAAATTTTAAAGGCCGAAGTATAATTATTCCCGGGAATCATGACTGGAATGAAAGCAGTCCCGGCGGTTTAGAGGCAATAAACAGACAGGAAGCATTTATACAGCACTATCTGGATAGTGCAGATGTATTCTTGCCAAGCAATGGTTGCGGAGGCCCGGTAGAAATTCAGCTAAATAAAGATCTTGTTGTTATTGTTGTTGATTCTGAGTGGTGGCTCACAAAATATGATAAACCTTTAGCTCCGGATAATGGTTGCAGTGCTGCAAGCCGACTTGATTTGATCCAGCAGGTAGAGGATATTGTGATAAGAAATCGTGGTAAAAATATTGTTTATGCTCAGCATCACCCACTTTACAGTAATGGCAGGCATGGTGGTAATTTTACTTTAAAAGATTATGTTTTTCCCCTAACACTGGTGCGGGATAATTGGTATGTTCCTCTGCCTGTAATTGGTTCCATTTATCCTCTACTTAGGCAATATGGCGTTTCAAGGCAAGACTTATCAAATAAAGATTACCAGCAACTTAAACGTGGATTGTTATCTGTTTTTGAAGAGCAAAAAAATGTGGTCATCGCTGCAGGACATGAGCATGCGCTGCAACTTAACAAATACAAAAATATAAACCACATCATCAGCGGAGCAGGAAGTAAATCAACTTCTATGGCCAAAGGAAAAAACGCATTGTTTGCCCATGGTGGTGGGGGCTCTAAAGGTTTCGCCCGCCTTAATTATTATGATAATGGTCAATGTTGGGTAGAATTTTGGGAACCCATAGGGGATGGTTCCACCGGGAAAGTCATTTTCAGAAACCCGTTGTATGCCATTCCTCCTAAAAATAAAGAAGAGATAAAAGAAGAAAAGCTCATTAGCTATAAAGACAGCACCAGAACAGTGGTTGCCGGAAGTGATTATCAAGCCGGAAAATTAAAAAGATGGTTGTTTGGCGAACACTACCGCGACACTTGGGCAACCCCTATAAACATTAAATATTTAGATCTTTCAGTATTTGCAGGAGGCTTAACACCTGTAAAAATGGGAGGTGGAAAACAAACTACCAGTTTACAGCTTGAGGGAAAAGACGGTAACTTATATCAATTTAGAACAGTTGACAAAGATCCCGCCGCACTCTTGCCGGAAGGATTTTTAAAAACTTTTGCTGAGGATTTGGTTCAGGATCAAATTTCATCTGCCCATCCTTATGGTGCATTAATTATTCCTGTTATGGCAAAAGCAATTGGAATATACCATACAAATCCGCAATTAGTGTATATGCCATTTTCAACTCTGCTTGGTCCGTATATACAACAGGTAGGTGGGAAACTAGGAATTATTGAAGCACGTCCGGATGAAGATGTCTCTGATTTTAAGTCTTTCGGAAACGCGAAAAATGCGGTAAGTACTGCAAAAATGTACAAAGAGGTGCAGAGAGACAATGATAATGAGGTTGATCAGGAAATGTTTTTAAGAGCCCGTCTTTTTGATTTGTTAATTGGAGATTGGGACAGACATGAAGATCAGTGGCGATGGGCTGAGTTTAAAAAAACTAAAGGCACTTTGTTTAGGCCGATTCCAAGAGATCGTGATCAGGCTTTTACAAAATTTGACGGCATCATTCCAAGCCTGGTTAGTAAGGTTTTTCCAGATATACAATCTTTTAAAGATCAAATCAAAAACCCTGTAGATCTGTCTATTGCCTCCAGAAATTTAGATAGAAACCTGTTAAATAAATTATCATTGGATAAATGGAAAGAAACAGCAAAGGATATTGAAATAAAGTTAACTGATGCGGTTATTGAACAAGCAGTTGCTGCAATGCCAGTAGAAGTGTTTAAAAACTCCGGCCAGGAAATTATTACAAAATTAAAATCCCGTCGTGCGCAACTAACCAAGGCCGCAGAGGAATATTACAAGGAGCTTGCTAAAGAAACTTCAATCGCAGGCTCTGATAAAAAGGAATTTATTTTGGTTAACCGGCAATCAGAAAGCACTCATGTAACGATTTATAAAATTGATAAGGACGAGAAATTGGATAATAAAATTTATGATCGTGTTTTCGATAACAATCAAACTAAAGAAATTAATTTGTACGCTTTAAGCGGACTAGACAGTATTATTATTACAGGTTATTCCCTTAATGCCATAAAAATCCGGATAGTTGGCGGTGAAGGAAATGATGCTTTTGCTGATCAGGCAACAAATGGCCGCACACTCTATTATGATTTAAATACAGAACAAAATAATATTAATAAAGGTAAAAACACGGCTTTAAGACTTTCCAGCAAAAGCTGGATCAACAAATACGATCCAAACTCATTTGCTTACGATAAAGTAGGCGCAAAACCTTTTCTTGATTTCAATTCAGATGACGGTATTTTTATTGGAGGTGGTTTCGGCATAAAACATTTTGGCTTCAGAAAAGAACCATATAGTTATGACCAAAGCTTGGTTGGTAATTACGCTCCTAAAACAGGTGCACATGTAATTCGCTATAAGGCCAATTTTTATTCTTTATTCGCAAGAAATTTTGATGTACTGCTCAATGCACAATACAATGGACCGCTTTATACATTTAACTATTATGGTCAGGGAAACTCGACTTTAAATGTTGGAGACGCTATTGACTACTATAGAATAAAGACTAAAAATTTAAGTTTGTCTTCTTACCTGCAATATAGATTTACGAAAGCATTTAAAGTTGGTATTGGACCTGGATACGAGTATTTCAGAGTTGAAAAACCGGAAAACAAATATATAACAAGCCCGGATTTCCCAGAGAAAGCTGATGTTGAAAATTCATCAAAATTCCTTTCTCTCAGATCATTCGCAGTAATAGATTTTGTAAACAACAGCTTATTTCCAAGCTCAGGGGTACGATTAAGAATGGAAGCTAATTATTTAAATGAAATTAAGAATCAGTCAGATAAGTTTCTTCAGCTAAGATCAAGTTTCTCCTTTTATGCAACTCCAAATTTTAACTTTCCTATTACAGCGGCATTCAGATTTGGCGGAGCGACCAATATAGGTGATTACAAATTCTTTCAGGCCAACTCGCTGGGAAATAATTCAAACCTACGAGGGTTCAGAAATAACCGGTTTTCTGGCCGCTCTTATATCTTTCAAAATTCTGAACTGAGGTTTAAGCTTACAAATTACCGGAACTATATTTTCACCGGCAATTTAGGTGCTTTCGGTTTCTTTGATTCTGGCAGGGTATTTTCAGATAACCCTGAACTTAGCACCTGGCATAAAGCTTATGGCCCGGGAATTTGGTTTAATTTTTACAATAAGATATTGCTTTCAGCAGGTTACGGAATATCAAAAGAAGGAAATTATATCAGCATTAAAAGTGGTTTAAGCTTTTAAAAGAAAAGTTTTATCGTTCACATTCGCTATCAAAATAAATCCAATTGTCCGTTGGTGTCTAAATCCACATCATCAGGATTTGTAATCTCCAGTTCAATTTTACGAGGTGTTTTTTGTTTAGCGTTCATATTTTCAGCTTCCGGCAAAGTAATATTATCTGCCGGTGTATTTTTATCCGTTTCCGGGATGTCCACAGCTAAACTTGACTTTTCTGAAGCCATGTGTTTAATCCCACCCTCATGTTCATCAAAAACAGTAGGGATTGTTTCTAAGGATATTTCAGCATTTGAATAAAATTCTACAGAAATTGGTATTTGCACCGCAACCTCAGGTTCATTCTCTACAATCAATTCAATATTTCTTATTTCAAACGGGCTTAAGCGATTTCCCATGGCCTTCATTCCTTTCACATCGATGGCCCCGGCAAGGTTAACTTCAATTATTTCAGGAGACTGTGCCTTTCCTTTAATAACTTCAAACGTCACTTTCGGCAATTTAGAACCGGATATTAAAATCAATTTAGAGCCTGATTCTTCAGATATTATTACTGCTTTTTTACCAACTGGTATAATTTCAAAAATAAACCTCTTTAAGTAATAACTTTTTGATTTACCATCTAAATGTATCAGGCTAAAAATTTTATTAGAATCATGTTTTTCAATGATTCTCAAATGATCATCAAAATGATTGCTTAGATCAAAGTTATTTAACTCGTAAACTCCGTCTCGGTTAAGTGTCAGTATCTTATCATTACCATCAAATTCACCAAGATATTTTCCCCTTCCGTCTATGTTCAACCGTTTTAAAATTTCGTCGAACCAAATTTTGCGCCCGGCCAAAGTAGAAACGCCCTTACTTTTAAGAGTTACTTTTTTAATCGGAAATTTAGTAACGATGTTTCCCAAAGAATTCCTGCCTTTTATAATTTGATGTGCAAAATCGAAATCAAATTGTAACTTCTTTAGTTTAGCATGCGGCTTTAACTGTATAGTTACAACTTCGGCCTCACCATTTGGATTTGCTGTGAAATACAATAATTTTGAGCCCTTAGTCCCTTTCCCTGCATCATATTCTTTGTCGCGGTTCACACCCAAAACAGCAAATCTTTTTATAAAAGCGGCACCTGTTCCACCATCTTTATAAATTACATTGTAAACCGTCCGCTCATCGTTTTTCTTGAATACCTGAGCATAAATAATTCCCTTACCAACAAAGGTTTTATCTGCAACTTTAGACACGGTAAACTTTCCGTCTTCCCGAAAAACAATAATTTCATCCAAATCTGAGCAATCACAAATAAATTCATCTTTACGTAAGCCAGTTCCTATAAAACCATCTTCACGGTTTACATATAGTTTTACATTTGCTAAAGCAACTTTAGAAGCCTCTACTCTGTCAAAGGCCCTAATTTCTGTCTTACGCTCCCTACCTGCGCCATATTTTGTTCTCAGTTTTTCAAACCAGAAAATTGTATATTCCGTTAGGTGTTTCAGATTTTTATTTACCTCTTTGATTTCATTTTCAAGAGATTTCATTTGCTCATCCGCCTTTTTAACATCAAAGCGGGTAATACTGCTCATTGGTTTATCAATCAGTTTTTTATAATCATCGGCAACAATTTCCCTGTATAAACGAGATAAAAAAGGCGCAAACAGATTGGTTAAAACAACAAAAACAGTATCGAAATTACCCGAATTTTCATACTCAGGATTTTTATACATGCCCTCTTGAATAAATATCCTAAGCAAAGAACTAAAAAATATTTTTTCCTTTAGCTCGGCCAGCTTAATTTCCAGTTCCTGCTTTAAAAGAGATTTAGTATGATGCGTACTTTCTGTGAGAATGTCATTCACACTCATAAAATACGGCCTGTCGTTTTTTATGATGCAGGTGTTCGGCGATATAGAAACTTCACAATCTGTAAAGGCATATAACGCATCTATAGTAACATCCGGCGAAATTCCAGCTGCCAGATGAATGACAATTTCTACTTCTTTAGCTGTATTGTCTTCTATCTTTTTAATTTTAATCTTGCCTTTGTCATTGGCGGCAATCACGCTGTCTATTAAACCTCCCGTAGTTGTTGTATACGGAATTTCGGTGATCGCAAGGGTCTTTTTATCTTTCTCAACAATACGGGCACGAACCCGGATTTTGCCCCCACGCATTCCTTCATTATAATTTGAGAAGTCTGCCATTCCTCCCATTTGAAAATCAGGTAATAGGGTTGAACTAATCCCTTTTAATACTTCAATAGAGGCATCAATCAACTCAATAAAATTATGGGGCATAATCTTGGTTGCCAATCCTACGGCAATACCATCAGCACCCTGAGCCAGAAGTAAGGGATATTTAACGGGTAAAGTTACCGGCTCGCGATTGCGGCCGTCATAACTACTTTGCCATTCGGTAGTATCCGGATTAAACACAACATCTAAAGCAAATTTTGACAAGCGTGCCTCAATGTATCTTGGGGCAGCGGCAGAATCTCCGGTAACGGGATCTCCCCAGTTTCCCTGCATATCTATCAGCAGGTTTTTTTGGCCTATCTGAACCATGGCATCACCAATTGAGGCATCGCCATGAGGATGGTACTTCATCGTGTTGCCGATTACATTGGCTGCTTTATTAAAACGGCCGTCATCCATCTCTTTTAAAGAATGAAGTATACGGCGTTGTACAGGCTTTAATCCATCAAAAATATGCGGAACAGCCCTATCAAGAATCACATAAGAAGCATAATCTAAAAACCAGTTTTCATATAAACCAGAAAGCGGGGTAACAGTATGTAAGGTTTCATCATCATTGATGTGTTCAGTCTCGTCACTCATCCTTATTATTGATTCTGTTTGGGATGGGTAAATATAAGTTTTCGGCCTAAATTAGTTCTGAAAACTTACTCACAGCATATTAAACAAGTGCTCATTTTAATTTTAATACGAGTTAAATTTAGCAGGAAAGGGTGCCCGGATAAATTATTCATCAAACACCGGCTCCTTCACTAAGGATTGACCATTAATTATTTCCGGAACTAAATTTTCTTCCTGAATAAAATCCATTTCGACACGTAAATTTTTAATGATATGTTGCTGCCTGTCAGGTGTATTTTTGCCCATGTAATATTCAAGCAGGCTTTTGATACTTTGCTCTTTTGACATGATAACCGGATCTAAACGAATGTCTTTTCCAATAAAAAGCTCAAATTCAGACGGTGATATTTCACCCAGACCTTTAAACCGGGTAATTTCTGGTTTATTGCCTAATTTGTGAATAGCTTTTTGTCTTTCTTCATCGCTATAACAATAAATAGTTTCCTTTTTATTTCGCACCCTAAAAAGTGGTGTTTGCAATATAGAAACATGACCAGCTTTTACAAGATCAGGAAAAAACTGTAGAAAAAAGGTCATTAGCAACAGCCGGATATGCATCCCATCCACGTCCGCATCAGTAGCAACAACAATGTTATTGTACCGAAGATTATCTAATCCATCTTCAATATTTAAGGCATGCTGTAATAAATTGAACTCCTCATTTTCATATACTATTTTCTTGGTTAGCCCATAGCAATTCAGCGGCTTGCCTTTTAAACTAAAAACTGCCTGAGTTTGTACATCTCTGGACTTTGTGATCGATCCGCTGGCCGAGTCTCCTTCCGTAATAAAAAGTGTTGTTTCTTGCTTACGTTCATGAGTATCTTCAAAATGAATCTTACAATCACGTAGCTTTCTGTTATGCAAAGAGGCCTTTTTGGCCCTGTCATTAGCGAGTTTTTTTATACCGGCAATATCTTTACGTTCACGTTCAGACTGCATGATACGTTTCAATAGTGAATCAGCGTCAGATGGGTGCCTGTGTAGATAATCGTCAAGCGATTTTTTTATAAAATCATGGATGAAAGTACGCACGGTTGGCCCTTCGGGAGCTATGTTTTGAGAGCCTAATTTAGTTTTTGTTTGTGATTCAAATACCGGCTCCTGAACACGTATTGAAATCGCAGAAACAATGGAAGCCCTGACATCAGCGGAATCAAATTCTTTTTTAAAAAACTCCCGTATTGTTTTGACAACTGCTTCCCTGAAAGCAGCCTGATGCGTACCTCCCTGAGTAGTGTGCTGTCCGTTTACAAATGAGTAATATTCTTCGCCGTATTGCTGCCCATGTGTCATGGCAACTTCAATATCTTCCCCTTTTAAATGGATAATTGGATATCGGATGGTTTCAGAATCTGTATTCCTGGTTAAAAGATCATATAAGCCCCTTTCTGAAAAGAATTTTTTTCCGTTGAAATTAACCGTCAGTCCGGAATTAAGGAACACGTAATTCCAGATCATACTTTCCACAAATTCAGGAATGTATCTGTAGTGTCGAAATATAGAATCGTCCGGGTAAAAGATGACCAATGTTCCGTTGCGTTGTGTAGTTTCTATTTCCGGATGATCGGAAATTAATTCTCCCATTGAAAACTCAGCTTTTTTTGTCCGACCGTCACGAAATGACTGAACCACAAAACTGGACGACAAGGCATTGGTCGCTTTTGTACCAACCCCGTTTAAACCAACTGATTTTTGGAAAGCTTTAGAATCATACTTGCCACCGGTGTTCATTTTCGAAACACATTCTACAACTTTTCCAAGCGGAATCCCACGCCCATAATCCCGGATCGAAACCTTTAAATCTGTAACTGTAACTTCTATTGTCCTGCCAGATCCCATCACGAATTCATCAATTGAATTATCAAGAATCTCTTTTAACAGCACATATATCCCATCATCATAAGCAGAACCATCGCCAAGTTTACCTATGTACATCCCCGGACGAAGGCGTATATGCTCTTTCCAATCTAACGATCTGATATTATCTTCACTATATCCCAATTCTGCCATGTTTAATACAAATTTAATAGAATACAAAGGTGCACAGTATAGTTAAATATTAACATTTAAACATTTTAAATCAGTATTTCTATCCGCGTTGTATACATTTTTATATTTCTATGTATAGGAAAATAGAATTAAATACTTGAGGCTTGCAAACCTAATTGTTTATTAATTTCTCATTGAATTACTAATCAGCACTTTAGTTTACCAACCTTTTTAATGGCATGTTATTAGAATTAGTTTTTTTGTTAGCTAATCAATATCAAATGAAAAAGCCAGCGATACCGCCTGAAAATTTACCCAAAAAAGAATGGGAAAATCCCATGAATCCGGAGAAAGCTGATGATCAGCGAGACCTGGAAAAATTGGAAAGGGCCAAAAAAGAAGCCGATAGAAGAAATAACAATTTAACAGAGGAAGACAATTAAATAAACTAATTAACCCAAATCATGAAAAAACAAAACCTTGCATCAGAAAAATTAATCGAGAAATTCGACAATCAATTACGTGATATTTTAGCAGCGGAATTGAGATCAGTGAGATATGCCAAAACAAAAATTATGAATCATCTTGGCATTCACAAGCACGCTCATGCTGTCTAAATTTTATTAATATTAACTACGATAGGACGTATGGAATAAGCCATACCGTTCTTTTTTAAAGATGAACCTGATTTACCGGCCAAAATCGTCCTGTACCCTAATAATGTCTTCTTCGTCAGAAGGTACTTCCAGATTTGTGTGTTGCCATATTTCTGCCAACACAGACCAACCCTCCATACCAACCAGACGATGTCTCTCACCTTGTTCGAGTTTTATCAGACCTCCGCTGTACACCACAGATAATTCACCTTCAATATCCGTAAAGCTGGTAATGACACCCACTTTACCTTTTATTACTTTCCATATTTCTGCTCTGCGGTTATGATATTGCCAGGATAACCGTGTTCCGGGAGCAACAATTAATATCTTAGGGCTAAGTTTGCCTGAAATGCGCAATCCTTCTACAGGAATACCTTCAAAATAATGCATAGCAAATTCTGTAGCCTGGTTTTCATTAATAACAAAAAAACCACCCCATGGGCGGTCTTGATCTTTAGAAATTATTTCAAACCCTTTAAGCTTTAAGTCCTTCTCTACCTCTATAAATATTTCTGATTTTGCAATTTGTTCTGCCATACATACTCCTTTATATGATGGCAATTTACAACTGAAATCTTAAATAATCTAAAACAAAAAGAAGCTGGCGGATAGTATCCGCCAGCTTCTTTATTTTACTATCCGTTTTTTGAGATTTATTATTATTGCACAACTATTTTTGGGCAACCAAAACCACAAGTTTCAAAAACGCCACAACCCGTATTTGTACCTGATTTATAAATGGCTTCAGTATCCACATGTGTTACATTTTTCGTAATTACAAGCTTATAATACGATGATGCAGTTCCTGTGGTGCCAAAATCAAATTTAATATAATTCGCAGAAGAACAATCCTGACTTTTATCTTCCTTAAATTCAGGTGTAAATACAGTCCAGTTAGTTTTATTAGCGCTATAAGAGGCTTCAACAATATCTCCTAATAAAACACATTTACCTATATCAATTCCCCAATGACTCAGATCCTGTACTGTTCCACCACTACCATTTCCGGGGTTTTCGTTTTTAATCTCCCAAATCCATACATAGTTACCATTAGCATCTTTATATAAGTCTGAAATGTGAACATTATACGGGCTACTGGCTGAAATAGAGTTACCTCCAACTTCCATTTTTAATTTATCCGTACATCCTTCCATAACTAAAGGAGAGGCTGGAGTGTCTGCTCTTTTATCACAACTTGATAAAGCAGTAAGGCCACCTAATAACAATAACAGTGACGAGGTTTTGATTAAATTTTTCATGAGTTTTAAATTAATTTAAAAAGCATTAAACAACCTTGATGCCTTTTTAATTATAAAAAGAATGAATGTTTAAATTATATAAACAAAATTCAAATATGCTTTTAAAAGAGTCATAAAATAGTTTTACATAATTATTAGTTAACATAAATGTGATATGAAAATTTCATATTAATTAATTTAAATAAATAGCGTTTCTCAAAGTGGTGAAAAATGAGAAAAATATTCCCTGATTTTAAAGAATTTAAGAATTGAAATTTTGTTCAGTAAGGTCGGAAATTGCCGGACCATTAATCAGTTTGCCTCTACAGGTAAACCTAGAGCCATGGCAAGGGCAATCAAAAGATTTTTCAGCGGCATTCCATTGAACAATACATCCAAGATGTGGACATATTGCCGAGTATTTATGGGTTTGGCCAGCTTCATCTTAATATACAGCATAGAGCTTAAGCCCGGATCTTAAGATCAACTCCCTTCTCCGGCAGAAAGTTCTTCTTCAGAATTAACACTTCCCCTGGCAATGTTATCTCCGTATTGAGCAACCATATTTACTGCCTCAGAAATAAAATCACCTGTTACTTTTAAGGTAATTCTGGAAGGGTCATATAGCTTTTCCCATGAATTTTTATTTTCCAGAATTAGGTCATTGAGCAGGATTCCTGCTATCGTTCCATGTGTAATGCGTTTACCAGAGTCTCCTGTAACAATGTAAATATGTTTACTACCTGGGTTTTTACCAATAAAGCCCATCGCATCCAACGGTTCCATAACCTGCCCGGACCATTTATAAACCACATCTTTCAAATTGTTGAAACGCTCACGAAGCCAGGATTCAAGCCGGCTGTACCGCTCTGTTTGAGAAATGTCTTCTTTGTCATCCTGGCCAGTTTTATGATCCTCGCCTCCACAAATTAGCAGATCATTTTCGTTAGCAAAAGTTTGTAACCTGATATCATGATATGGCATGGTAATCCACCTCTGTCTCTTGATCACGAGATAAATTCTGAAATTTAATTGGTTCGGTTGAATCCAACCAGTAAAAAATGGTGGCCCCTGATGTGGCTTTACCTTTTGGATTGTTTATCGGCAGATTCTCTGAAGAATCATAATTTGTTTCCATACAGAAAAGGGTTGAATATAAGTTAACAACCAAAATCAGATTTCGACGGTTTTAGATGGTTTATAGCATTTTACTACTTGTATGAAATATTTCAAACCGTTCCCAAAACCCATCCTGTGGAAGAGGTGCAAAAATGTCTACAGGTTCTAACTTTACTGGATGTAAAAAACGCAGTCGGAGAGCATGTAAACAGATACTTTTTTTTAGGCTTCCGCGAGGATAGCCATATTTATTGTCGCCTACGATCGGACAATTTAAAGTAGATAGCTGAACTCTTATCTGGTGCGGCCGGCCAGTAATTGGGTCGACCTCAATCAAATAGTAACCGCCTGTTTCACCAATAAGTTTATAATTTAACTCAGCCCGTTGACTGCCGGGCACTTCCTGATCATAAGCTTTGGTAACATTTTTCTGTGGATTTTTTACTAACCAATGCACCAGGTTGCCTTCTTCAATTACCGGCCGGTTACGCACTACCGCCCAATACGTTTTTTTCATCTCCCTATCCTTAAACTTCCTATTAACTCTGTCAAGAGATTTGCTGGTTTTGGCAAAAAGGATCACCCCACTTACAGGCCTGTCTAACCGATGAACAACACCCAGGAAAGCCCCGTTTGGTTTATTATATTTCTTAGCGATGTATTTTTTAACTTTTTCGTCCAGAGATTCATCCCCTGTATCGTCCACCTGAACGATATCACCAGCCCTTTTATTAACCGCAATTAAGTGATTATCTTCAAAAAGAATATCCTGATTGGTTACATCCAAACCTGTCGGGCACTTCATTTTCTTTTCTTCAAACCTATTCATTAATTTTTTCTATAGCTGTGCAACCAATTTGCATATTTAAATATCAACTCATTCGCACATTCAATACTGCTCTTTCTCATTCGGGAAATCAGATTCTTTTACATCTTTAACATAAGCCTGTACTGCTTCGTTAATTTGTTCATACAAATTTATATACTGCCTTAAAAATCGGGGATGAAACCCTTTTGTTAAACCTATCATGTCGTTTATAACCAGTACCTGACCATCACAATCTAAACCGGCACCAATCCCGATGGTTGGGATTTTTACCGAAGCGGTCACTTCTTTAGCCAGCGATGCAGGAATTTTTTCTAGTACTACAGAAAAACATCCGGCATCCTGAAGAACCAAAATATCTTCCTTTAACCTTTTGGCTTCAGCTACTTCTTTTGCCCGCACAGAATAGGTGCCAAATTTGTATATAGATTGTGGAGTTAAACCTAAATGGCCCATTACCGGGATGCCGGCAGTAATTATCCTTTCGATTGATTCCCGCACCTCCGCACCTCCTTCAAGCTTCACCGCATGCGCACCGGATTCTTTCATTATCCGTATTGCTGAATTCAGCGCTTCTTTGGAATTTCCCTGGTAAGATCCAAAAGGCAGATCAACCACTACCAAGGCACGTTTTACACCCCGAACAACCGATGCAGCATGATAAATCATCTGGTCCAAAGTAATCGGCAGTGTGGTTTCATGTCCGGCCATTACATTTGAAGCTGAATCACCAACCAGGATCACATCAATACCTCCATCGTCAACAATGGTGGCCATAGAAAAATCGTAGGCGGTTAACATGGCTATTTTCTCTCCCTTTAGCTTCATATCCTGAATGCTATTGGTAGTAATGCGTTTTAGTTCTTTATGAACCGACATAGCTTTTTGAGTTGAGTATTTACACCAAAGGTATATTATGTATTTGAATTGCGCATTTTGTAAAACTGGAATCGACTAAATATAATTACCGTTTTTTATCCCGTTAATTTTAGTAAAGCAGGGCTGGTGCAATTGGCTAATATTAGCCCCGTTATCTGCTGTAGCCCTGATAAAAACAGGGGCTGTCGCTCCTACCGGGTTTATTTATTTCAAGCCTTTACTCCAAAACTTTGCGCAAGTCTTCTAATCATATAATTAATACCGTTTATAACACTTTGATGAAATTGTAAATTTTGTTACCAAATTAAACTTAAAACCTTAGCTTTGACCCCCGTGAAGAATGAAGTTTATTTACTTCAAAGTGTTGCCCTAACACTCGCGGATTATTCCGGCAAAACCTCCTTTTTTAAAATTATCTTTTTAACTCATCTTACTTTAAATGATTAATTACACCAAATTACCTGCTGTTTTACTTTTAGCCGACGGTACTGTATATCATGGAAAAGCAGCCGGAAAAATCGGTACTACTTCTGGTGAAATCTGTTTTAATACGGGCATGACAGGCTATCAGGAGATTTTTACAGATCCCTCCTATTTTGGACAGATCATGGTTACCACCAATGCCCATATTGGAAATTATGGAATCCATCATGATGAAACAGAATCCGGGGCTATAAAAATTGCAGGTTTGGTTTGTAAAAATTTTAACATTACCTACAGCCGCAAAATGTCTGAAACATCGATTCAGGATTATTTTCAGGATGAAAATGTCGTAGCAATATCTGATGTGGATACCAGATCTCTGGTTCGTCATATCCGTGATAAAGGGGCTATGAACGCGATCATTTCATCCGAAATTTTAGATCTGGAAATATTAAAGCAAAAACTACGGGAGGTTCCATCAATGGCCGGCTTGGAATTGTCATCCCTGGTTTCAACTAAAGAAGCTTACTTTTCCGGTGACGAAAACGGCGGGCTACGGGTTGCAGTATTAGATCTTGGCGTTAAAAAAAATATACTTCGCAATTTTGATGTGAGAGGCGTTTATGCCAAAATTTTTCCGGCTACAACAACTTTTGAGGAAATGCAAAAATGGAACCCCGACGGGTATTTTATTTCTAATGGTCCGGGCGATCCAGGGGCAATGCCTTATGCCGTGAATACTGTGAAAGAGATTCTGGACGCGGATAAACCAATGTTCGGTATCTGCCTCGGTCATCAGTTGCTTGCCCAGGCAAATGATATCGGCACCATGAAAATGTTTAACGGGCACCGCGGATTAAATCATCCCGTAAAAAATATAACTAAGGATCATTGCGAAATGACTTCTCAAAATCACGGGTTTGGGGTTATCCAGGATGAAGTAAGAAATTCTCAGAGGGTAGAAATTACGCATTTAAATTTAAATGACCAATCTATTGAAGGAATACGAGTGATAGGAAAAAAAGCATTTTCCGTGCAATATCATCCTGAGTCGTCTCCCGGACCACATGATTCCAGGTACTTATTCGATGATTTTGTGGAGATGATGAAGAAATAGTCAGCAATAAGTTTAAATGTAAGCTTTGTGCTATAGTTTGCGGCTGAAGGTAAAACACGAATGGTCAGGATTAAACTATTCCGATAGAAACGGGAGCATCACGAGGGATAAATGGGCTATAGTAATTTATCGGGAAGGGGCTTTTTTAAAGCCTTGATTATTCTTTTCCAAATAAAAACAAAAATTTAAGCAATAGTTTTTAGGTGATTTGTGCTAAAACACAACAATCAGTAGTTAAATTTTACAATTCTATTAAAAACAGTAATTTTGAAGAAGGTTAGTCTTAGTGTTATAGAAACACTTAGATCTTTTTTTAACGTTGCAATCTAAAAATAAAAAAATGAGTTTAATTATTGATGTACACGCCCGGCAGATTTTAGATTCCCGCGGAAATCCGACGGTAGAAGTTGATGTGATAACAGAAAATGGCATTCTCGGCCGGGCCGCTGTACCTTCAGGTGCCTCAACAGGCATGCATGAAGCGGTAGAACTTCGGGATAACGACAAAGCAAAATATATGGGTAAGGGCGTTTTAAATGCTGTGAAAAACGTTAATGAACTATTAGCTCCGGAGTTAAAAGGAATTGATGTTTTTGAACAGAACGCGATAGATACCCTGATGCTTTCTATAGATGGAACCGAGAATAAAAGCAAAATTGGGGCAAACGCCATTTTAGGCGTGTCACTTGCCGTTGCGAAGGCCGCTGCCCAGGAAAGCCGCCAGCCTTTATACCGTTATATTGGTGGTGTTAACGCCAACACCCTTCCAATTCCGATGATGAACATTGTAAACGGTGGTTCGCACTCGGATGCGCCTATCGCTTTCCAGGAATTTATGGTAATGCCGGTGGGTGCCCCCTCATTTTCTGAGGCTTTGCGTTGGGGAACTGAGGTGTTTCATAATTTAAAGAAGATTTTACATGACCGCGGACTTTCTACAGCGGTTGGTGATGAAGGTGGTTTTGCACCTAAATTTGACAGTACTGAGGACGCGGTTGAAACAATTATAAAAGCGATTGAAAAGGCAGGTTACAAGCCAGGTGAGGATATTTTTCTTGCATTTGATTGTGCTGCATCAGAATTTTACAAAGACGGAAAGTACGATTACACCAAATTTGAAGGTTCGGATGGTGCGATACGGTCCAGTGCCGAACAAGTTGATTATCTTGTTCAATTAGCTGAAAAATATCCCATTATTTCTATAGAAGATGGAATGGATGAAAATGACTGGGACGGGTGGAAATTATTAACTGAAAAAATAGGTGATAAAATTCAGCTGGTTGGCGACGACCTTTTTGTAACCAATGTTACCCGCCTTCAAAAAGGTGTTGACCAGCAAATAGGAAACTCAATATTGGTAAAAGTTAACCAGATCGGTTCTTTAACAGAAACAATTAACGCAGTTTCTTTAGCACAAACAAATGGATACACCTCGGTAATGTCTCATCGTTCGGGAGAAACAGAAGATGTTACAATTGCCGACCTGGCTGTTGCTTTAAATTGCGGACAAATAAAAACGGGGTCTGCATCCCGTTCAGACAGGATAGCGAAATACAACCAGTTGTTGCGTATTGAAGAAGAGTTAGGTAGTTCGGCACGTTTTATTGGAAGGGATTTTAAGTTTTTTAAGAAGTAGATTAAATAAAATTTGGTTAGGTAGATTGTTTAGTATATGTTAATTTGTAGAAACTATTTTAGATCTTAATCTGCGTATTTAATTATTAATGTAGTGCCTAACCGATCAGATGCCGTAAACAGTGAATCCGGAGGAATTTACGAGCCGGTACAAATGGGATTTAATGCCACCTATTTGTTTAGCAAGCTATCCATAAAGTTTTCATATGCATACACATCCGGGGTTATAAAACACCGGATTTTTTTTAACTTGCATCAATGAATAAATTAGTTAATCTTTTTGGTAACAAATATTTTTTAACCACAATCGCATTTGTAGTTTGGATGCTGTTTTTTGACCGCAATGACCTCCTGTCACAATATGATTATCGCACGGAAGTAGCGAAACTAGAAGCTGAAAAAGATTTTTATATTCTCGAGACAGAGAAAGCAAAAAATGATCTGGACGAGTTAAGTACAAATAAAGAGAAGCTGGAAAAATTTGCCCGTGAAAAATACCTGATGAAAAAGGAAAATGAGGATGTATTTGTTATTGTGAAGGAAGAGCCCAGGAAAGAAAAAAAATCGTTCTTTTAGGGTTGCACTCAATCCCAAATTATCCGCTTTCTTTCAAATAATTTTATTTCAACTACCCACCCAGTTTTTTAAGTATTTCTACCAGCGATACGGGTGCAGACCATTGAGGATTATGATCTGCTTCCAGTTGTAAAACCGTCCATCTTTTCTTCTTTGCCCGTTCTGCCTGGGTCGCAAAATCATCAGCCACAGGATTCTTGCCTTTCTCTACAGTGAGTATATAGGTTGTTGGAATTTTTAACCTGCGGCTATTTTTAAGAATAAGCGGATCGGTAAAAGTTTTAAAAGGATGAGGAACATCTGAAGGAGGCAACTTTCCTGCGGGTACCCAGGGTGGTATCAAAAAACCGTTTACCACCATTATTTTTAGCCCTTCCGCACGTGATCCTTGTATGCTCATTACACTTTCACCATTTTCAGGCACAAATGCATCCAGGTAAATTAGCTTGGAGATCCTGCCGGGCAAGCTGTCTGCAACACCTGTAATTACCATACCACCATAGCTATGGCCAATTAAAATAACATCATGAAGATCTTCAAAAAGGATTGTATTTACCACATCATTTATGTGGGTGCTTAACCCAACTTCGGTTGTGGCTAAATGCACCCGTTCGCCCTGCCCCGTCAAAGAGGGACGATAAACGACAGCACCTTTTTCTGTAAGCAACGAATCTACTTTTTTAAATGCCCAGCTCCCGCCCCATGCTCCGTGAACAATTACATAAACCGGTTTAGATGATGACTGGGAGAAAGAAGTTTGAAAAGCACCTGTGAATACTAGCAGTAAAAGTAAACGAAAGTAACAGTTTGTAGTTTTGCGACCGTCGGATTTATTAGCAGGAATGTTCATCCTTAAAACCGAATTTTTAGTGTTAACAAAATTGGAGGCAGAACTCGAGGCCCCGTATATTGCCTTACTGATATCGTGCATAGTTAGCTTTAGCTTAGGTTGTTTGTAATTTGATATGCAATTTCACGAACATGTTCTTCATCAGTACCGCAACATCCGCCAAATACATTCAGTTGATTTAATGTGTGTTTTAGAATTTTATGCTCATAACCTAGTTCATGCGGATTCCCTCTGTCTAATACTGTAGCCTCGTCTAATTCAGCGTGGCTTTTACAAGATGAATTTGCCCGAATCCCTTTTATCCGCTTTGTCCATTGCTCATTTTGGCCATTTTTTAACACCTCTTTAAAGTGTGTTGGGTGTGCACAATTAATCATAAAATACAAAGGAGGTTCCTTTACGCTTGTATCAACTTGCTCAATAACTTCTTTTAAACTCATTCCTGTAGGTAGCTTGCCATTCGTTTCCACGGTAAAAGAGATTACTACAGGAAGGTTGGCCGCAGCCGCTGCACGAGCAATTCCAATAGCTTCTTCTGCATAATTCATTGTAATGGCGGATATCATGTCAACTGGTGTGTGACTAAAAGCTACTATTTGCTCTGAGTGATACTTCTGAGCTTCGTCAACAGTCATTAAATTTTCAGGTCGATATCCATCCCCACGAGGACCTACACAGCCACTGATAACAATTGTATTTATTTCAGCCTCAAATTCATTTTTTAAATTAACCATTAACTGAATAGCTATTTCGTTAATTTCTGATACTGCTGATTTAGAATAACCAAGTTTTTCAATCCAATCCGGGTTTGCCCGCCATGTTGGGCTTTCTAAGATAAAACCCATTTTAAGCTCTCTTGCAATTGTCAAATAGCGCTTATAATAATCACTAATCGTGTTGTATCCTTTCTTATCTTTTAATAAATTAAAAGCTGCAAAGTACGGAAGTTCAAAACCTTCAAGAAAAACCAAAGTTGTTTCAAGTCCACCATCGGTTAAAAATAAATCAGCAGTCTCATTCGGAAGCGTTGTTTTACCTTTTACCATTGGTTAGTTATTGATTGGAAATAATGAAAACACCTTAAGGCAGATCGAGGGAAAATAAACACTTTTCCATCGCCAATACAAAATTAAAAAAAAGCAAAAGCTTTCATGAAACAGGCCCACCGCTGTTTTTCAAAAACACGAATGTTTAATCATTTACAGCCTGACCAACTAATTGTTTAAATTTCCAGTTGGTTTCATCATTTGAAATTTCCTGTGTTTGTTTCAATAATATTCCGATAATTTTTTCTTTAGGATCCGCGAAGTAATCGGTGTTAAAATAACCTCCCCAGTTAAAAGTACCTAAACTACCCCGGCCACCAAGATCCTGACCTTTCTGATCCAGAACGCCAAAGGCTAAACCATAATACGCCCCAGAATCACCCCATAGATTTCCGATTTGATTTGCCATTATAATCCTGACGGTGGTTCTGCTTAACAGACGAACTCCGTTTAATTCGCCATTGTTTAAATACATTTGCAGAAAAGAGGCGTAATCTTTGGCGGTACTGGAGAGACCGGCACCTCCTGAAAAGAATTTTTTTGCTCCTTTAATCGGATAATCCGGATCGTAAAAAGATTGTACCGGAAATTTAATCCATTTATCATCTATTTTAGTTTGAACAGAAACCAATCGGGCAAATTTCGATTCCGGCAAGTAGAACCAGGTATCGTCCATACCCAAAGGAGTAAATATCCTTTCCTTAAAAAATTGATCTAATGGCTTTCCCGATACTATTTCTACTAAATAACCAAGCACGTCTAAACCTTCGGAATAAGTAAACTTTTCTCCGGGTTTGTGATGGAGCGGAAGTTTGGCCAGCTTCTTTATATTCTGTTCAATCGTTACAGGTTCTGTAGTATAAAGATCAACGATCCCTGCTTTTTTATAGATCTTCTTAAATTTAGCATCCCCATCAATAACTCCGTATCCGATACCTGAAGTATGTGTCAGCAAATGACGAATTGTAATTGGTTTATCGGTAGGCTTGCTTGTATAGGTCGAATCCTTTTCATTTAAAGAATCCAGAATATGAGCGTTTTTAAACTCTGGAATGTATTTTGAAATCGGATCATCCAATTGAAATTTCCCTTCTTCCCAAAGCATCATGATGGCTGTTGAGGTAATCGCTTTAGTTTGAGATGCGATCCTAAATATATCATCACGCTTCAAAATTCTTTTAGATTCGTTGTCAGCCATTCCAAAGGCTTTATAATAAACAATCTTCCCGTTTCTGGCAATCAGCGCAACAGCTCCTGGAATTTGTTTTTCCTTAATCGCATTATTTAAAACAACGTCTATGCGGGCCAGGCGTTCAGGCGACATTCCTTCGGCACTTGCTGAATTCTCTGAAAGCGGACTTGATATTTTAATTGATTTTGTTTGGGAAAAGCTTGTCAGTGCGAAAACTGAGATAAAGAAGGTTAAGATGTATTTCATTCCTTTTTTGTTTTGATTTGTTTTGTAACCTGTAATTTAATGTTCAAGATAAGTTAAATCCTTTAGTGAGATTTTTTTTTATTTTAAAGTTTCAACACTTTTTTTCTAAATAGATTTTTTGAATTTCCGGCGACAAAGAATTATATATTTTAAAAAGCTAACCACTAATAAATAAGGTCTGGCAATTATCCGGAGATGCCGTGCCCGGCATAACAAACCGTAGTTTTAAGCCCAGGTTAATGGTTGCAATTTTAATACACACTTAGTTTGCCTTAACAGGTGTTACAATGAACTTACCCAAAACCTTTCGATTTGGATATTCACCAGCTTTCTTTAACGTTTCATTTAATAATTTAAGGTCCTTTATTTTTAGGGGAAGTATTTGTTCATTCGGCTGATAGGTTGTACCGGTTGTATAGTCTATTCCCCGGGTTTTTGTCATTTCTATGTGGTTGCCTAAAATATAAGAAACCTTATGTTTTTGAGTAAAGTCAGTTAGTCGTTCAATGCTTAGTTTATAAGATTTCCAATCTTCAATATATAACCTGCCCGGATAAAAGCTATCTCCTGTAAAAAGTATTTTCGTTTCATGATCATAAAGTGCGATGGATGATTTTTCGTGTCCCGGAATTGGAAGCACATCCACAATTCGATTACCTAAATTGATGATACCTTTGCCGGAAGGCCAATTAATTATGTTGAAGAAAGATTTAAGATCATTTACTCCTAATCCAACAACAATCGTTTTTGATTTATTCCTGAACTGGTTGTCGCCGGCAATATGATCGCCATGCGCATGAGTATGTGCGACGATGAGCTCCACTTCATTGTGTGCCTGCTCCCATTTATCAACTATTTTTTTTACTGCATCATACAATGGAAATAACTTTTCATCTTCCGTTGCACCCGTATCCATTAACAATGCTTTCTTATCACCAAACATCAAAAATAAAAACGGAGCTTCATAATTGATACACTTGTTCTGTCTTAAAATCCAGGTGTTATCATTTATTTGCATAATTTGAATGGGAAGATCTGCATTTTGCTTACAATCCGGCGATCCATGATCCCAGGATAGCTTATCAATACGAATTAGGTCTTTTTTAACATTACAAGAAGTTAGTTGTAAAAGGATTACAAATAAAATAAAAGCCTTCGTAGTCATATTTCTGTATTTGAAAAGGGAAAAATTTACTGAGATGACTGTAATTAACCATCATTATTTTATGAAAGATATTCTGTTGCTTACATCAAGCAAAAAAACAGAATAACCAGATGTCGGGCCAAGCCCGGCAGGACAACCGGAGACCAAACCTAAATTTATTCATTTAAACTTCTCCGTTCCGCTTCCGCGAAAACCACTCTGTGCTTAATAAAGCAAGTAACAGAAAAAAGATGATTTTATAATTGATCAGGTCTACATATTTACGGTCTTCATATACGACCGTTTTTACGTTTTCATCGGCTTTTATCATTTCCGCCAATCGGGATAACTGGCCTGGATAAATCATCTGACCGCCGTGTTGTACCGCCAAAGCAAAAAGCATTTGATGGTTTGCGGTGGTTTGCTGAAACTCCGCTTGTTCCTGCCTGATAATAAACTTCCCGGCAGCATTGTAATTTTTACTTCCAAGCTTGGTTTTTGCACTAAAATCGTACTCTCCGGCAGGCAAAATACCGGCATCCAACAAATAAGCGTTCCCGCTTCGTGAAAACAAAAATGAATAGCTTTTGCCTTCTTTATTTTTTACAGAAACACCCACATCAGGTGTGTTTAACAACTCAAAAGCATCGTTATACAGTTCTGCATTTAAAATTATGTGTTCATCTTCGTCAAAGGAATTTTTGGCAGGATAAACCCTGAATTTTCGTTTATCGTCACGGCTTGAAAGGTATTGCACCGTTTTACTCAACAGTTCGTTTACCGCCTCATGGTTGTTGCTTTCCAGAAAATCTTCCAACCGCCAGCGCCATATTCCTTCACCAGCTAAAACACCAACTCTGCGTTTCTGATCTTCTCCAAATACAAGCAGTGGAGTGTTAGTAACCACTTTGCCTATTTGCTGCACAAAAGCAATTGTTCCCGGGTTTTTAAGACCGTAATTGCCATAGGGTGAAATGAGTGGTGAAAAATTTCTCAACTTAATTTTTGTGTTCTCGCTTATTGTAAAACCATAAAAATCTGGTTGTATCCTGGCAAGTGCTTCCTGGGTTGACCCCGAAGAACTTAGGTTAAGCAAATTTTGTGATGAAGAAAAAATATTGGTATTGCTTTGGGCACCAAGCACAAACAAAGTGGGTTTACCCTCAACCTGTTTCAAAATTTTTTGTGCAGCGTTGTTTACCGATGGTAACTGATGAAGAATAACCAGCCCGGCCTTTTCAATTTGATTGTCGGTCACCTTATCGGCGAAAGCCACCAGCACCTTGTAATTTTTATTTATTTCTATAGACTGGCGAAAAGCGGAAACATCAGGATGGGGCGAATTGGCTATGATCAGAACATTTTGGCGTCCATCGATCACCTCTACAAAAATAGTTTGGGAGTTATTTAATACCGATAGTTCATTGGAAACTGCAGACAAATTAATGCTATATCGTTGAATTCCCTTCCGCCTGGCAGATAACGTTAAAGGAACGGTAACCCGATATTCCTCAGAGCTGATGTTCACCGGCCTGGAAAACAAAATCCCTGATTGATCTGATACGCTTAATTTACTGACCGCACCCCCGCTTTGATATGCTTCAACGCCCACTTCTATCTGAAACTGGTTGTCCAGGTAAGCTATATTATTGTAATTCACATTGGAAATCAAAATGTCTTTTTTAGGAACGGAATCACCAAGGGCAACTGTATAAACCGGGGCTTTGAGGTTCTTACTTTCATAGATGGGGTTACCACCCTGATTATAGATTCCATCAGAAGCCAATATATCCGCCCCGATGTTGCGGTTTGCAAACTCGTTGTCAATCATTTTAAAAACCAAAGAAAGGTTACTTAATCTTTCATCAAATTTAAAGTTGAGCCCCTGTTTTACATTCATACCGAAGCTTAAAGATTTTACTTCGTAATCTTTTGAAAGAGTTTTTTCAAGCAGGCGAAGCTGTCTGATATACGTTTCGGTTTTAAAACTGGCAGGCTCTGAGAGGGCTATTGATGCTGAGTTATCCTGGGCTAAAATAATAATAGGCTTCTCGGTGGTTTTACTTATCGTTTTAAAAGGCGGCGCAAATAGTAGAAAAGCAATGGTTGCCACTGTAATTGTCCGGAGTCCAAACAGAAAAATGAGCAGCGTTTTATTTAGTCGTGTTTGCCAGCGATAAAGTGCAAACGCGTAAGCAATTCCTAATAAAAGGCATCCTAAAAGAGAAAAAAAAATATATGTTGTAGCCATTAGAATTATAGAATTGAGGGATTTTTGAATAATTTATTCAAGATCCACCAATTAACTTTTTAATCTATCTCAAAATTAGCGTTTACTACTGCGGTAATTTCTTTTCGGATAGAGCTAACATCGTTAATGCCATAATCAGAAGTCATATTTGAATTTTCAGGCGTAATTTGTAAAACACCCATACGGGCACTTTTTAATGTGCCCAACTCGCGTCCGGTAGCTTTGGCAATCCGCTGTCCGCGAATCATGGCATCTTTTGCAGCTTCGGCTTGTATCTCAATTTTGATATCACCAATTTTAGTATAGTAATATTCCGGCTGATTCACCTGGAAATTAACCCCACGCTCTACCAACGAGCTTATTTCCAATGAAATGGCTTTAATGAGTTGTACATCTGCTGACTGTACATCAATCATTTGAGAAGTGGTATAAGAACGTACTTCCATTTGCTGCCCATTTTGATTAAAATTATAATTGGGATAATTGGTTATGGTTTGAAAATTAATTTTATCAGTAGAAAAACCCTTTGATTGGATATACGCTATCAGTATCGGCTTCTGTGATTGTAGCCCCCTGAAAGCCTCACTGGCAGTAGCGCCCTGCGCACTCAAAGTTCCGCGTAGAATTCCTAGGTCAGAAATCATCACCTTTTTTGCGGAACCAGTAACGGTGATAGTTTGGTTTTCGCTCTTCACCTTGCGCCAGGTTCCTGAAAATATTAAAGTGGAAATAACGGTAGCAAGGCCGAGGATAAGGGATGGAAGAATCAAACGATTAGTCATATTTATGTGTTGGTGATTGTGAATTGAAGGTGTGCATTTTAAAGTGAAATCAAAATTGAAGATAAGAATTTATACCTCAGAATCTTCTCTGTAAGCTGCCAACTCCCGACTGCAAACAGCCCACTCCTACAACATTCCCCCGTCAACCGAAATTACCTGGCCGGTGATGTAGGTACTCATGTCAGATCCCAGGAAAACACAAAGATTGGCTACATCTTCTGCTTCGCCGGCCCGCTTTAGAGGTATGGCTTGCGCCCAGCCTTCAACTATTTTCGGATCAAGCCCTTCGGTCATTTCGGTACGAATAAAACCCGGGGCTACCACATTCGTACGGATATTACGTGAACCCAATTCTTTGGCTATCGATTTGGAAAAGCCTATAATTCCTGCTTTCGATGCAGCATAATTTGCCTGACCTGCATTGCCCTGAACGCCTACAACTGAGCTCATATTAATAAAAACCCCTTTTCTATTCTTCATCATAATTTTTGAAGCGGCTTTGGTAACGTTAAAAATAGACTTCAAATTCACGTTCAGCACTTCATCCCAATTCTCCTCACTCATGCGCATCAGCAAACCATCCTTGGTGATACCGGCGTTATTTACCACAATATCCAAAGTCCCAAATTCAGCAACTACGTCGTTTATCAATTTTTCGGCTTCATCAAATTTCGAAGCATCAGAACGGTAACCTTTTACTTTAGTGGCGAAACCCTGCAATTCTTTCTCCAGAGCTTCCCCTTTTTCAATCGATGAAAGATAGGTAAATGCCACATTTGCACCATGTTCCGCGAATTTCTCCGCAATCTTTCGCCCTATGCCTTTTGATGCGCCGGTAATTAATGCGGTTTTTCCTTCAAGTAATTTCATACAGAGATTTAAGATTGTGAAATTATAAATTTAAGTGCAATTCAATACATGTAATTACGTGTGTTGATGATATTACTTTTGATTGAAACGAGCCATTTCCGGCAGTTTATAAAACCGGCATGAACATCCGCTACCACATAGCCTGTTTAATTTTATTTGCCTTTTAAGGCGATTCTCTTAGCTTTGCCTAACAAAAAAAAAGCTATGAGTGTTCTGGTTAATAAAGATTCAAAAGTAATTGTTCAGGGGTTTACCGGCAATGAAGGTACTTACCATGCATCTCAAATGATTGAGTATGGCACACAGTTAGTCGGTGGAGTTACACCAGGCAAAGGCGGCCAGTCACATCTCGACAGGCCTGTATTTAACACCGTGAAAGATGCTGTTGATAAAACCGGAGCCAACGTTTCCATCATCTTTGTGCCACCAGCTTTTGCAGCTGATGCGATTATGGAAGCGGCCGAAGCAGGAATTAAAGTAATTGTTTGCATTACAGAAGGCATTCCAACAAAAGACATGATACAGGTTAAAGAATATATCTCTGACAGGGATTGCCGTTTAATAGGCCCAAACTGCCCGGGAATTATTACTGCTGATGAATCTAAAATCGGGATTATGCCTGGATTTATCTTTAAAAAAGGAACCGTTGGTGTGGTTTCCAAATCCGGCACATTAACTTATGAAGCGGTTGACCAAGTTGTAAAAGCCGGTTTAGGAATTACCACGGCTATCGGTATTGGAGGAGATCCCATCATCGGAACTACCACCAAAGAAGCTGTTGAACTTTTGATGAACGATCCGGAAACGAAAGGCATCATTATGATTGGTGAAATTGGTGGGGGCATGGAAGCGGAGGCTGCGCTTTGGATAAAAGAAAACGGGACCAAGCCTGTTGTTGGGTTTATTGCCGGACAAACTGCGCCTCCCGGACGAAGAATGGGCCATGCTGGTGCCATTGTTGGCGGTGCCGATGATACAGCCGCGGCAAAAATGAAAATTATGCGTGAATGTGGAATCAGGGTTGTAGAATCGCCAGCAGAGATAGGCGAAGCGATGGCAGAAGAGTTACGCAACTAAACATAAACCATTAAAAATTTATAAATTCTAACCATTCAGGTTGGAATTTTTTTTTGAAAAAATTATTTGTCTCTGTATCCCAATGGAAATCAAAACATACTGAAAACTTGTATGTTAAAAATATTATCCAAATTTTATGAACTACAATAAACTAACCCCCGAAGAAGAATATGTTATCCTGAAAAAAGGTACGGAAAGACCCTTTACAGGCGAATACGATAACTATAAAGAAGCCGGAACTTATATATGCCGGCAGTGCGACAGTCCGTTGTACAAATCAGAGGATAAATTTGACTCGCATTGTGGCTGGCCAAGTTTTGATGACGAGATTCCCGGAGCGGTTAAAAGAGAAACAGATAGCGACGGCCGTCGTACCGAAATTCTCTGCAACACCTGCGGAGCTCATTTAGGGCATGTTTTTGAAGGGGAGAAACTTACCTCAAAAAATATCCGTCATTGTGTAAATTCAATCTCAATGAAATTTGTTCCTGCTAAGTAAATTACAAAAAAATATAAAATAATGGAAATGGTAAAATTTGGATTACTGGCAAAAGTAGTTGCCAAACCTGGAAAAGAACAGGAGGCAGAAAATTTTTTAAAATCGGCTCTTTCTCTCGCTCAAGCAGAGAAAGGAACTATTCAGTGGTTTGCTTTTAAAATCGATCAGTCAACTTTTGGCATTTTCGACACTTTTGAAACAGAAGATGCAAGACAGGCTCACTTGTCAGGGGAAATCGCGAAAGCTTTAATGGCTAAAGCTCCCGATCTTTTTTCTCAAACCCCAGAAATTAACCAAATAGATATATTGGCATCAAAATAAGTCCTACAAAAAAGCCGCTTCTCTTCAGCGGCTTTCATTTAAACATTTTATCTGATAAAGAATTTACTTAACGTAAACTTCTCCCTTGTAGGGTTCAATCACACTGTGAAAACTGTACCCGGATAGATGTACCAGATAAAAAGTCATAATATCGCACCAGCAGATCTCATCTTTAAACAGTTCTAATTGTGGTAGAGATCCCCGCTGGCAACTCTCTTCTTTATCATAATCATACTCTCCACCATTTTCTTTACACCATTTTAGAAAAAGTTCAAATTCATTGGGATCTGAAAAAACGATCTTAAAAAATGTTTCTTCCCGAACGTCTTTTAAATCGTCATTCATATAATGATGATATTTATGACGGTGGCGGATGATTTTTGCGGTACTCATATTTAATTTTAATATGGAAGTTGCCAATATCAGCTTTTGTTTAATTAAATGTTATTTACCTCTTTCTTGCCCATATAACCGCCCACATAATATTTTTCCAGATAATATCCACCTCAGCAAAACCAGAACTTTCCAACTGTTTTAGGTGCCAGTTAACAGGCGTATGAAAGTCGTGCGCATTCTGATGCTCCATCCACATATCCCAGTTTTCCTGGGTTGAACCAAGTTTAAATGCTTCTTCTTTCCACCGTGAAATATGTTTGTGATAAATTTCTTCATTTATTCCACGTGTCTGATCGGCAAAAATAAATACCCCATTCACGGTTAAGGCGCTAAATATGTCACGGTATAAAATTGTCTTCTCCGCATCCTCTATGTGATGAATCGCAATGCTGGAAAGGATCAGATCGTAAGAACCCGGGGCAAGGTGCATCTCCCGAAAGTCGGCCTGTATATACCGGATGTTGGGCTGGCTCATAAAACGCTTCTGACTTTCTTTCAAAATCTCTTCAGAAAGGTCGAGGGCATCAATTTCGGCTTCCGGAAAATGTTTTAGTATCTGTTCTGTCAAATTTCCGGTTCCGCATCCCAAATCTAAAATCCTTTTTGGTTTAAAATCTTCAGGGATATAGTGGAACATGTTATAGAGTAGTTCGTTGTAACGCGGCACGCATTTGCTGATTAGATCTGTATATTGGCCGCTTAACTGATCGTAAAACGATTGAACTGATTTCATAAGGTGAGTATTAAGATACGAGATATGAAAATAGAATATTAGTTGTTGTGATAGTTGGTTTTTACAAAATGTTAATTTTTAGAAAAGCAGGTTTCAGCGTATTGATTTAATGGTAGTCCCGCTGTCCACTTTAGCCCCGGCAAAGGGCCGGGAGCTGCCGTTCTCATCGGGTTTATTTAACGCAGTTTCGTCAAAGTATATACGTTGGCTGCAGTCGTAATTTATATTTTTCCTATCCCTTCAGAACTAAATTGCAAATCGTACAGTCGTTTATAATACCCGTTTATTTTTAAAAGCTGCTGATGCGATCCCATTTCTTTGATCTCACCATGATCGAGCACAATAATTTTATCCGCATTTTGAATGGTTGATAAGCGATGGGCGATCACAATGGAGGTACGGCCCTGCATTAGTTTAGTAATAGCTTGTTGTATCAGTTCTTCGGTTTCGGTATCCACTGATGACGTTGCTTCATCAAGCACCAGTATTTTGGGGTTGTAAACCAATGCCCGGATAAATGATATTAATTGTGCCTGTCCGGCAGATAAAGTGGCCCCACGTTCCATCACGTTATAATCGTAGCCACCGGGTAAGCGTTCTATAAATTCATGCGCCCCTACATCTTTTGCAGCAGCAATAAGTTGCTGCCTTGTAATAGCCGGGTTGCTCAGGTTAATATTGCCGGCAATGCTATCCGAAAACAGGAAAACATCCTGCAACACCGTCGCAATCTGGCTTCGCAAAAAACTCAACTCATATTCCCTAATGTCTACCCCATCAACTAACACACTTCCCCTACCAATTTCGTAAAACCGATTAAGTATGTTGATCGTTGATGACTTTCCAGCACCCGTAGCTCCCACCAACGCCAAAGTTTCGCCGGGTATCACCGTAAATGAAATATCTTTTAAAACCCAATTTTCATCGTTGTAGGCAAACCACACTTTCCTGAATTCAATCTTTCCATTTAATACTTTTGGTTTTAATGTACCCTGATTAGCGGTTGATTCTTTGGTATCTAGCACGTTAAAGATTCTCTCAGCTCCAACCATTCCCATTTGTAAGGTGTTAAACTTGTCAGCCAGTTCGCGTATGGGTTTAAAAAGCATGTTGATATACATAATAAATGCCACGACAACACCGGGGGAAATGTCATTTTGGAGAATAGACTTTGAACCGTACCACACAAGCAAACCCAGTGAAATTGCGGAAACTATTTCGACCACTGGAAAAAAAATAGAATAATACCAGTTTGAGCGGATATGTGCATCACGATGCCGGGCGTTGATGGTTTTAAATTTTCGCATTTCCTGCCTTTCTCGGGCGAAATAATGGATAATGCTCATGCCGGTTATATGTTCTTGCAAAAACGTGTTCAGGTGCGAAACTTCTGTCCGCACAGCCTGGAAAGCAGATTTAATTGCCTCTTTAAAAATAAAAGAAGCAATCATTAAAAAAGGCATTGGAATTAATACGATGAGTGTAAGCTGCCAGTCAGTATAAAGCATTACTGCGATGATAGCCACAACCTGCAAAATATCTCCTATGATTACAATCAGTCCTTCAGAAAATATATCAGCGATAGTTTCCAGGTCAGAAACGGTGCGGGTTATTAACTGACCGATAGGCGTTCGGTCAAAATACTTTAGGCGAAGGCTGCTGATGTGGTTAAATACGTTTATCCGTAGATCTTTAATTACAGACTGGCCAAGGATATTGGTTAAAAAAGTATGAAAGTACTGAACCCCGGTTTGAACCAACAACAATCCGATCATGATCAGCGTCATGATTAAAAGTCCTGAAGAATCGTTTTCAAGAATGAATTTATCCAAAGTGTATTGGATAAGCAGCGGTCGCACGGGAGCTATAATTGCCAGGACAATAGTTAAAAGCAAAGACCAGATAAAAATACTCTTATAAGGTTTTACGTATTTAAAAACCCTTATTAAAAGATTTACATCAACTGCCTTTCCGCTTACTTTAGCCATTATTTATTAGTTGGTTGATTGTTAATTTGCTAGATGGTTGGTTGTTTAATAGTTGTTACTCCATTTTCCGAATTTTCAATCGACTCGGGTATTCCACGGACGTAAGATACAGCCCACATGCCGGAACGGATGCGCCCGCGTTAGAACGGTTTTTACTTAGGATGATCTTCCGAACTTCTTCCGGGCTAATTTCTTTTCGTCCAACCTGGATTAGGGTTCCTACTATCGCCCTAACCATGTTACGTAAAAAACGGTCGGCCGAAATATAAAAAATCATACCTCCATCTACATTTTGCCATTCAGCTTTGGTAATGTGGCAATTGTTAGTAAAGGTTTGGGTGTTGGATTTGCTGAAACAACTAAAATCCTGGTACTCCATAATGATCAAGGCAGCTTTATTCATTAGTTCCATATCCGGTTTATCACGCAAAAGCCATGATAAACCGAACCTAAACGGGTCTTTCTCAAAATGAATATAATATTGATAAGAGCGCTTAACCGCATCAAAACGGGCATGTGCGTTGTCTGCAACTTCTATAATTCTCCTGACGGCGATTTCATACGGAAGAAGGGAATTAAGACTGGCCTGAAAGTTATAGGTTGTGGGTTGTGGCTTGTGAGTTGTGGGTTGAACCTCTTCCTGTAAATCAAAATGTGCAAACAACTGCGTTGCATGAACGCCAGTATCTGTGCGTCCGCAGCCTGTTGTTTCAATATTTTGCCGTAGAATAACGCTCAAAGCTTTATTTAAAATTTCCTGAACACTTACCGCATTTTGCTGGACCTGCCAACCATGGTATGCGGTTCCGTTAAAGGCAATTTCAATGAAGTATCTTTTAAAAGTGTTCAAGCGGTAAAGGTAATTATCACAATTGAAACTGTTTGTAAGACCATTGAATTTCTATATTTGCATAAATCGATAAGTAATGCTTCAACGTGTTCAAACTGTTTGGCTATTTTTTGCCACAGCGGCCATATTCAGTTTATTTTTATTCCCGTATTTACAGGTATTAAATCCCGACAGAACTGCTTTAGCTATCAAAGTGACGGGTGTTTACCAAAATATTAATGGGCAGGTAGTGCAAACCGAACCGTTTCTGGCTTTAACGATCGTTACTGTTTTATTAGGTTTGCTGCCTTTTGTGATTATTTTTTTTTACCGAAAGCGCAAAAAGCAAATCAATATTTGTTACCTGGCTATCATAGCCATCTTAGGATACAGCTTCTGGCTGGTGCAAACCGCAAAGCAGGTTATCGGTAACATAACCCTGCAGATGGATAACTATGGAATTGGTGTTATCCTACCCTCCCTGGCCATTTTATTTACTATTCTGGCTTTAAGAGGAATCCGCAAGGATGAAAAGCTGGTGCGCTCGGCGGATAGGTTGAGATAGGAATGTGTGAGAATTATGCATCATTCTGCTAAAAATGGAATAATCTGACTTATAGTTTCCTGATAGATGTGGCAGCCCCTGATTCTTTGTCGGCACTAGAGCGGCTAGCAGAGTTACCAATTATAGTACCTTAAATCCTACCTTTCTAAAAATAAAAAAATGATTGAGCTTGGGAGTTAAGGCTGTTTAAAATAGGAGAAGTATAAAATTTCACCCGCCACCTATGCCCGTTGTATTAAAAAAATTCATTCGGTCCTATCTAAGGAATTTCATTTGATTAAGTGTGAAGCACCTCTACCGCAGTCCATTCTTTTACCAATCTAAATATTCAATCATTCCAATAATCCATGTAAACCAATTGTTTTCAATAAGTTAACAAAAAAAATTTTACCAAAAAAGCCGGTTTATTTTTTATACTTTTGCCGACGCTTTAAAGCAATGACGCTTTAGAACTTTACATATTATCATGAACCCATTTAGTACGTTGGGGATCCGTCATGATATTGTTAATGCCATAACTGAACTAGGTTTTGAAACACCTACACCAATCCAGGAACAAGCCATCCCGGTATTACTTTCAGGCAGCAACGATTTAGTCGGATTAGCTCAAACAGGAACCGGTAAAACAGCAGCATTTGGCCTGCCTTTATTAGAATTACTTGATTTTGAAGAAAATTACCCTCAGGCACTTATTCTGTGCCCAACCCGTGAACTGTGCTTACAGATCACCAATGATTTGAAAACTTACTCCAAAAACATGAGCAACGTAAACGTTGTGGCAGTTTACGGAGGCGCCAACATTTCAGATCAATTACGTCAGATTAAACGTGGCGTTCAAATAGTCGTGGCTACGCCAGGCCGCATGTTAGACATCATTAACCGGAAAGCTATTGACTTTTCTCAAGTAGGTTTTGTTGTTTTAGATGAAGCTGACGAAATGCTGAATATGGGATTTCAGGAAGACATAGACAGTATTTTATCTACTACCCCAACTGATAAAAAAACATGGTTATTTTCTGCAACGATGCCATCTGAAGTTCGGCGGATCGCGAAAAAATACATGACTGATCCGTTTGAATTAACAATGGGTACCAAAAATACCGGTAACGTTAATATATCTCACGAGTATTATGTTGTGCGTGCCCGCGACAAGTACGCCGCTTTTAAACGAATCGTTGATTTTAACCCGGAGATATTCGGTATCGTTTTTTGTCGCACTAAAATAGAAACACAGGAAATTGCGGAAGCGTTAATAAAAGACGGATATAATGCCGATTCTTTGCATGGCGACCTTTCTCAGCAACAGCGTGATAAAGTAATGAAGCGCTACCGCGAACGCAATTTGCAATTGCTGATTGCAACCGATGTGGCCGCCCGTGGTATTGACGTGAACGATGTTACTCACGTAATTAACTATTCTTTACCTGATGAACTCGAAAATTACACGCACCGCAGCGGCCGTACAGCACGTGCCGGAAAAATGGGAATTTCGATCGCTATTATTAATCAGAAAGAATTAGGCAAGATCCGCCAGATTGAACGTGGTATTGGTAAGCAGTTTACAAAAAGTGAAATACCAAACGGCTTTGATGTTTGCGAAAAACAATTGTTCGCACTGGTACATAAGGTGCATAATGTTGAGGTTAACGAAGAACAGATTGAACAATACATCCCGCGTATAATGGATGAATTTAAGGATCTGGAGAAAGAGGAAATCATAAAACGTTTTGCTTCTCTGGAATTTAACCGCTTTCTGGAATACTACAAAAATGCGCCGGACCTGAATGCTTCATCCCAGGATGACCGCAGCAGTGATCGTGGAGACCGCTCTTTTAAATCAAGCACCAGCGAAGGTTATACACGTTTGTTTATGAACCTTGGTTCGGTTGATGATTTTACCCGTGGCGATATGCTCGGATTTATTTGTAACAATACCAAAATCAGCGGAAAAAGTGTTGGAAAGATTGATTTAAAAGGTGTATTTACATTTTTTGAAGTTGAGAACTCCGTTGTAGAACAGGTTCAGCAAGCATTTAAAACGGTAGACTACCAGGGAAGGGATGTAAGAATAGAACTTGCAGGCGAGCGTGAAGGAGGAGGAAGCGGACGCGAAAGCGGAAGCCGTGGCGGTTTCAGTCGTGAACGTAGTGGCGGAGGAAGCGGTCACCGTGGCAGAAGTACCGGTGGAAACCGGGAAGGAAGCAGCCGTGAAGGAAGCAGCCGTGAGGGAAGTGGGTTCAGGGATTTTTCAGGCAAACGTCGTGAAGATCGTGGAAATAGTAGTAGCCCATCTGGCGGGCCACGCCGTGAAGGCGGAACCGGTGAACGCCGCAGAAGAAACTAATCTGTTCGTTAACAAAAAAGCTCCTGAGAAATCAGGAGCTTTTTTGTTAACGAACTTGAAGAACTAAAATTTAAGAAAAACGCTTTGATTTAAAAAAACCCACCGTATTTATTAAATTTTAAAATACTAACTAGATCATTTATCTAATTATTTACAGTAGTTACAATATCCGCAACCTTACTGTTCTGTCCAAAATATTTAATTAATTTTCCTTTAGGACTATAGATATAAGTAGCCGGATACTGAACCGGTAAAAATCGGTCGATAAACTGTTGCTTTGCATCTGTTAGCAAAGTTACGTTTGGCTTTCCGTTCATTTTGGAAGCGTATTTTTTCATAAAAAGTTGAATCCCGGCAAAATTATCCATGGACACCAGGTAAAACTCTGCTTTTTTGAAAACATCAAATTTACCTGACATGGCGTTAATTTCTTTTTGACAGTGATCGCAGGTGACATCGAAAAATACAAAAACTATTTTTTTATTAGTTGTCAAATCCTTCCTTGAAAAAGGCTGCCCGTTTACTTTATAAAAAGTAAAATCAGGAATATTTTGGGCAGGGCCACTTTGAGCGTAAATAGTAGCCGAAATTAAACAGCCGGCAATAAAAATAATCGTTATTAGGAAGTATTTTCTCTGGTGCATTTTAGTTATCAAAACAATATTAAACTCCTAAAATCAAAAAACGAGCCGAAGTTAATCACCCTTTTTTGATTTAAACAGATTTTTTTAATTCCTCAACAGCATGATTTGCTGCTCTTGCGGTTAAAGCCATAAAGGTAAGGGATGGGTTTTGGGTTCCGGTTGAGGTCATACATGCTCCATCGGTTACATATACATTTAAACAATCATGAAGCTGATTCCACTCATTTAGCAACGAAGTTTTAGGATCTTTGCCCATTCTTACACCACCCATCTCATGAATATCCAAGCCCGGTGCCTGATTACTGTCAAAAGACCGAATATTTTTACAACCGGCTTTACTTAGCATCTCGGTTCCCTGCTGTAAAAAATCTTTTAAAAGTTTTTCATCGTTCTCGTCATAACCCACGGAAACCGTCAACAACGGTATTCCCCATTCGTCTTTTTTATCTTCGCTCAAGCGCACATGATTTTTTTCAATTGGTATGGTTTCTCCCTGCATCATCATGTAAATCTGCCAACCTCCAGGCTCAGAAATAGCATCTTTAAATTCTCCTCCAATTTGATTTCCTGGAGTTGAATGCCCCCAACCTGATCGACCAGCCGTATAAAAAACCATATATCCTCTCAGGAAATCAGTTTGCTGCTTCCGGACGTTCCTGAAATTAGGCATCATTACCGCTGTAGGCCTTCTTCCATAATAATAAGAATCCAGATATCCGTCATATTCGGCAGTTAAAGATCCACGGTAGTTATGAAATGCAACAAATTTACCTAACAAGCCGCTATCGTTTGATAACCCGTTTGGAAACCGCTCAGATTTTGAATTAAGCAAAATCAGGTTGGTATTTAATGTACTCGCATTTACAAAAATAACTTTTGCAAAATATTCAATTGTTTCCTTTGTGATTGTATCAATAACCCTTACACCGGAAGCTTTACCGGCTTTTGAATCATAAATTATGGAATGAACCACAGAATGGGGCCTTAAGGTGAGGTTACCGGTTTTTTTAGCCCAGGGTAATGTAGAGGAGTTGGAGCTGAAATAGCCACCAAACGGGCAGCCACGTTCACATAAATTTCTGGCCTGGCATTTACCGCGATCTTGTTGTAAATGGATTTCTTTTGGTTCGGTAAGATGCGCACACCGGCCAATAATCACGTGCCGATCGTCGTAACTTTTCAGAATTTTGTTCTGAATTTCTTTCTCAACCTGGTTTAATTCCCAGGGTGGTAAGAACTCACCATCAGGCATGGTTTCCAGTCCATCTGAATTACCGCTAATTCCTGCGAAAGTTTCTACATGGCTATACCATGGGGCGATATCGTTGTACCGGATTGGCCAATCAACAGCAAAGCCATCACGTTTTGGGCCTTCAAAATCAAACTTACTCCAGCGCTGCACCTGCCTTGCCCATAATAAAGATTTACCGCCGACCTGATAGCCCCTGATCCAGTCATAGGGTTTTTCCTGAATGTAGGGATGCTCTGCATCCTTTACAAAAAAATGATCCGTAGCTTCGCCATAAGCATAACATTTATTAGCAATTGGATTTTCTGCCGTAACTTTTAAAGGCAATTGGCCATGGTGGGGGAAATCCCATGGGTTTTTTGTGCTGGTGGGGTAATCCTGTATATGCTCCACATTTCTGCCTCTTTCAAGAACAAGTGTTTTAAATCCTTTTTCACAAAATTCTTTAGCGGCCCAGCCTCCGCTGATACCAGATCCGATTACAATCGCATCATAATTATGATCAATATCTTTTGACACCATATTCCTCTTTATAGGTCCAATTTTTCAACAACCTTTTCTCCTACCTTTTTACCTTCTTTAACACCCTCATCTACGCTAAAGCGATAATGTATCCCTCCGTAAACCCTGCTAATTGAAGCCTCATCTGCAGCTTGTACAAATGATTTGAATTTCCGCTTCATCCCGATATATTCAAAGTCACTGGTGTCTTCAAACCTAAAATTATCGCCAAACATCTTAGTCAAAACAGTTGCCGCAGCTCTTGTAATTGTGCTGTGTCCGCTTGGATATTCCGGGAAAGGAGGTGTTTGCAACATTGGCTGCCACTTATTGTCTATACTTTCGTTGATTACAGTAATCGGCCTTATTGTGTTGTGTTTGTATTTTAAGCTCCAGCAACAAATAAAAGCATCGTACATGGCAACTGCTGTTACCGCATAGGCCTTGGCAGTTATAATCGCATCCGATTTAGAATTTCTACTGGCAATGGCTGCAATCCCCATCCAATGACCACCCGGGGTAATCTTTTTATTCGCAAAACTCATATGGCCAGAATGCTCCATTACAAACGGGTTATCATCCCAGTAGCGGGCAATGTCTTTTTGCTCCTGTGTAAGATTGTTGGTTAATTTGTAAAGATTTTGAACTTCTCTATAATATTCACTTTTTACATCCAGGTTGTATTGAGGGGGAGGTGGCAAATCCTGTGCGAGCGTCGCAGAATCCAGTATTAAGGGTTTCATTGTACCCCAGCACCATTCAACCCCGTCCATATAATCCGGAGGTGTTGGCCGCCACTGACCAGGTTTCTGATTTCCAAGAAATTTAGCCTTACTTCTGCTTTTAAAATACCCATCCTTGGCTGCCATCGCCAAAATTTTTTTTCCAATAGAATCACCAAATGCAACTGAACGATTATAAGTGTCCTCACTTAATGTATTTTTAAATTGGCCATAAACTTTCGCTTCGTGGGATTTAAGAGAATCAATTGAAAAAACCACTTTATGTACCACGGTAAAAAACGCCTGTGTAGCCGCGAGTGTGAAATTATAATCCTTTCCTTTCTCCGGCTCCGGCATGATTACATAACCGTTAAGTTTTGCAGCAATAGAAGCTGACCCTGGTTTTTCAAAACGCATGGCTTCGTAAGAAGCTAATGAAGAATAGGCATAAATCCGGCTGGCTACTGGTGGTGTGAAAACGTCGTAGATAATAACACGCGTAAGCTTATCTTGGTTCTGGTGAAGGATTTCGGTATCTGAAAGTTTGTTAGAACCTTTGTTCTGACATCCTGAGCATACAAGTATTAAACTCAACCATAGTAAATTATTAAGCTTCATATTTAGATTTGTCTTGCTGATAGGTAAACATTTGTTTACTTGTAAAGCGCAATTTAGTTATAATATTTTACGGGTTTGATTTTTTGAATTTGTAACTAAAATAGTGGATACCTGATCACTGGCATTAATGGTCCGGCTTGATTGAGACAAGAAGGAATATCCATAGTACATTTCCTGCTTTCGCGATTTTCCATTTTTAAACTTCAATATTATACTTTCATCGTCAGATTTTAAGGAGAAAACCCGCATTGGTTTCTTTAACTCAAAAATCTTTAAAGGACCTCTATTTTGACTTGCAGCAATTAACGTTTTGCCGGATTTCCCTTTCAAATTTACTAAGGCTTTTCCGTTGCCCGGAACAAATATCCCGCTTTCTAATATAGACAGAGGTTTAAAATTTCCCTTTCCATCGCCTTTGAGCATTAGTCCGTTTAACGCATCATACCGTCCTACCGAAACTTCGGTACCATAATCGTTGCCGTTAATTACCAGATCAAGGTTACCGTCCCCGTCAAAATCCTCTACAACTATTCCGTTTAACATGGAAACCTGAGCTGCAAAAGGTAATGGAATGATACTGAACTTTCCATTTCCGTTATTCTGAAAATAACTTGAAAGTACATAATTGGCACTCAAACGCATTGCGCCTTTCATTTGCTCAGAAGAGAATAGCTGATCCATCGTAGCCTGGGCAAATGATTTATAGTTTTGAAATTTGTTTCTCAAACCAATTACCTGCTTTATTAAATCATCACGGGTTTGAGCAGGAAACTCCTTCTTATCCCCATTTTCATCCGGCAGATATAAAGAAGGAATCGCATCATAACTACCATTATTATCAAAATCTTTTGCCGTAATAAATGCCGGAAATTTTTCTGTGGCTCTGTAAAATGAATTGCTTCCCTGGTTGCCTACTATGTAATCTATATCGCCATCGTTATCAAAATCCCCTGGTGCGATGGTATTCCACCACCCGGTTTTATTGTTAACTCCTGAATTGAGACTGGAATTTTTGAAAACTCCTTTGTCATTTTTCAGGAATGTTACCGGCATCCACTCCCCGGCCAAAATTAAATCCTCCCATCCATCGTTATCAAAATCTGTAAAAACAGCATCACATACTAAACCAATATTAAGCAGTTCTTTAGCAACAGATTTGGTAACATCTGTAAATTTTGCTTTGCCGCCTTTTGAATCGTTTCTAAAGATAAAACTCGAAACTGGTTTTGGATAATTCCAGGGTTCAACCCTTCCGGATACAAATAAATCCAGGTCGCCGTCCCTATCATAGTCATTGGCCCTGACACAAAGTTTACTCACATAGTTTTGAGGTAAAGCAGAGGAGTCAATCTTAAAATTTGCCTTGCCATCATTTAAATAAAGTTTGTCCTGGTAAATAGAATTATTTTTATCATTTTCATACCCTCCGCTTGCGATATAGATGTCTAAATCGTTATCATTATCGGCATCAAACAGTAAAACACCCAAGTCTTCCCAACGCTTGTTGTTCATATCCGCATTTGATAAAATACTGCCTTGTATAAACTTGCCATTAGCTTGTTGTAAAAACATTTGGGCGCTATATGAGGTCGATCCACCGCTTATTATATCATCTAAGCCGTTACCGTCTAAATCACCAACAGCTAAGGCCGGCCCGTATTCGGAGAATTTATGAGGCAGCAGTTTTTGGATATTAAAGTCTATAAAATCATTTTCCTCATGTGTATAATTGATACCAACGGATTGAGTTACATCCCGGAACAGGTTGTTGTTTAAAATAGGTTTATTAAGTGTATAAGAATCTTTCGCATTTTTTATGTTAAGCTCAATTACCTGATTTCCTTTCACGTTTTGAAGAATCTGTCTTTTTTCGTTAGGCCAACTGATTATTAAGGAATCAATTGTGGAACTTTTTCCCAAACCAAAATGTGCTATGTTTTGCATGGATGATAAATATCCACGGTAAGGATTATTCTCCCAAATTTGATGTTTACCATTATTGAAATATATCTCAACCCATGCTCCAAATCCATTCTGGTTTGGTTTCTCGCCTTTAAGCCTTACCTGTATATAATTGTTCCCTTCTTTATCGTTTTCACGGGTTGTATTTTTATAAATAAAGGCTTTATCGTTAATATTGTTAACGACAACATCCATGTCGCCATCATTATCCAGATCCGCATATACAGCTCCGTTTGAAAAGGACGGTTCTGTTAATCCCCAACTTTTAGAAACATTACTAAATGTCATGTCTCCATTGTTTTTATAAGCGTAATTGGGAATTTTTACTGCAGGTATTTGTTCCAGCAGGTATTGTTTTGTAGCAATTGCATAAGCCCCGTTTCTGAATGTTATAAAGTCGTGATCAGTTACATCTTTTGGAAAACCATTGGTGATAATTAAATCCCTTAACCCGTCATTATCAAAATCTGTAGCTAAAGGTGTCCAACTCCAGTCGGTTTCGGCAACCCCGGCATAAAATGAAACATCACTAAAAATGGGGTCTTTAATAGAATCGTTATTCCCTATCGTAGGCCCCTGATTTATCTGGAGCATATTTCTGACATACTGATATTGATATTTAAAATGTTCAATATTCTGATAGGTTTGGTAGCTATTTCCGTTGGTCATCATCTTTTTGCGATAATTATTTTCCGGGTTCATATCCAACTCAATCAGATCTGATAACCCGTCATTATTCATATCAACAAAATCACTACCCATCGCATTAGCGGCCGCATGCTTAAAATAAGTGCTCACCTTATCGGTAAAAGTTCCATCGCGATTATTAATGTAAAGTATATTGCCTGACAAATAATCATTGGAAACATAAATATCTTTCCACCCGTCTTTATTAAAATCTGCTGTTATGGCGTTATGGCCATACCCTTCAATTAGAATCCCTGCTTCTCTTGATACATCCGTAAAGAAGGCATGATTGAGATTTTGATCCAACTCGTTACGGTACAACCTACCCGTGCTGGGATGTTCACCATTTAAATTACGGGGTCGGAAACGGTTGGGGAAATCACCGTCAACAATATCGTTTACAGTTATATAACAATCAAGGTCTCCATCGTTATCGTAATCAAAAAAACTGGCCATGGTAGAGTATGTGGTATCGTTTAAACCATATTCTTTTGCCATTTCTTTAAAAACAGGGTTCTTGTCTTTGTCTAAACCCTGGTTAACATATAAAAGGTTCTGACGTTCTGATGCTTTTTCTTTAATAGAAGCACAAACATACATGTCCTGCCAGCCATCGTTGTTTATATCGACTACAGCAACACCCCTGCACCATCTGTCATTACCAGTAACACCAGCATTTTTGGTTATATCCTCAAACTTAAAATCGCCCTTATTAAGATAGAGTTTGTTAGAAACCATGTTACCTGCAAAGTAGATGTCCTGTAGGCTGTCATTGTTAAAATCCCCTATTCCAACTCCTCCTCCATTGTAAATGTTTGCAAAATCAAGTACATTGATGGAATCAGATTCTGTGATCAAATTATTAAAATTAATCCCCGAATGTTCAGATGAAATAGCCTTAAAAACCTCCTTCTTTGTGCAGGAGCTTAAAAAAATAAAAAAGCAACCTATTATAAAACAAACCTGATTTAAGAAAAATATTTTTGCAAAGTTAAAGGTGTATAAATGCATAATTCTGTTATTTCTAAAATATAAAAAGAGGTAGAAATTTCTTTCTACCTCTTTTCAAAGCTTAAGCTTTAGCTTAAGATAAACTAAAATTAATATCCAGGATTTTGTGTAAGCGTTGGTACCCCATCAACCTGGCTCTGATCAATCTCTCCCTGTGGAATAGGAAAATATTCACTTTTGCCTGCTACGAATGTCGCTGACTGCAGGTATTGGCGCAAAGATTTCTCTTTAGCAATATATGCGTTTAAAGTTGTGGCAGCAACACCCCAGCGAACAAGATCAAAAAAGCGGTGGCCTTCCATAGCCAGTTCTAATCTTCTTTCGAATCTAACAGCTGTACGTGCCACATCTTGTGAAGGGAAAGAAGCGTACAAACCAACACTATAGGTGGCAGGTGAACCAGGAACCCAGCTTGCTGGATTAGCAGCTCTTGCCCTTACCAAATTTACAAGGGTTCTGGCTTTTTCTAAACTTCCTACTTCAACTTCAGCTTCCGCAGACCATAATAACACATCCGCAAAACGGATCATGCTGTAGTTACTAGCCACAACACCGTTGGTCCAGAATGAAGCATCAGTCAAACTTTTTTCCTGGCGTTTGTAATAAACGTTTTTCAATGGGCTGTAAGGACCTCCATTACTTTGATCTCTGGTCCATTTCTGTCCTGGGTGAGGACCCCAATCAAGATAAGGAATACCTCTTCTACCTGCAGTATAATCTAAGCGTGAATCAACAGGCTCGGTAGATGGTGTAAACGCATCTGTGGATTTTAATCCCTGGTCACTTTTTAAGCTTACATCATTAAACGTTGTTAAAAATGGTAGGCCTGCTGCATCTACCCTGTAAGCATTTACAAGGTTTTGAGTTGGCTGATAAAAACCACAGCATCCTCCGGGCATATCGTTACTTCCATTGTTGTATGGAAAGTTTAATACATCTCCCCAAGCTGATTTGTTTCCACCACTACCATCATTTACAGAATACTGAACCTGGAATACAGATTCAGAATTATTTTCCGTTTCCGCATTAAAGTTGTCAGCAAACTTAGGAACTAATGCATATTTGATCCCTTTGGTATTGACTCCATTTGTGATTACATCATCTAAAACAACTTTAGCTTCAGCGAATTTTTTCTGAAACATTAAAGTCTTGGCCAAATAAGATTTGGCTGCCCATTGATTTGCACGTCCAGCTTCAGGGAAGGTGGCGGGTAAATTATCAGCGGCAAACTGAAAATCTGCCTGGATGTTAGACCAGATATCCTTATCATTGGGCACCTTGTAATTACCTGCACCATAGGTAATTGTTTCGTCTACATAAGGCACCATATTGAATATCTTCTTTAATTCAAAATGATAAAGTCCACGAAGGAATCTGGCTTGACCTAATATATTTTTTGCGTCAACTTCAGAAATATCAGTCGCTAACGCCAGCACGCGGATAGTTGAATTAGTCCTCGCTATTCCATCATACATAGCAGCCCATTTTGATGCAACAGGAGAATTTGTTGAGGTAACGGTATGATTCTCTATCGGGTTGGCTTCAACAGACTGGTCACCAGCATCTGATCCTTTATATGCATCATCAGACGCAACACCACCAAACGCCCAGTTAGAGGGAGTTGAATAAAACCCCCCGTTAGCACCCCCAAAACCATTCAACTGGCTGTAGGCACCGATCAATAATCCCTCTACGCCAGCTTTGCTAGCAAGAGTGCTTTCATCCAGTGAACCGAGAGGTGCTTTTTCAAGAAAGCTCTTCTGGCAGGCATACAAAACAGATGTTAATGTTAAACATCCGATTAGCATATATTTAAAATTTATTTTTCTCATTTTATTAGCTTTTTTATTAGTTTCTATATAACAAGGTTACAACAACTCCCATGTTAGAATGTTGCTTGAATCCCAAAATTATAATTTGGCTGGCTGTTTGGGTAATTTCCATAGTCAATACCAAAAGAAGTGTTGTTTCCTGATAACTCCGGATCTAATCCGGTATATTTTGTGATGGTAAACAAATTAGCTCCCTGAGCATATATTCTTAACCTATTGATGCCGTAACGGTTTAACAACGCCGGTTTTAAAGTATATCCTAAAATTAAAGATTTTAATCTTAAATAAGAACCATCTTCTTTATAATAACTATTAGGCACACCATTGTTACTGAAATTACTATTGTTCTCCGCTATCGGCGTAGTACCTGAAGTATTGGTAGTTGACCAAGAATTATATAAAGCATCTTTACTTTTCGCTCCCTGAAAGGATGGGAAAAAATCAGTCCACCAGCGCACGTAATTGATTACGTCGTTACCCTGGGAACCATAAAGAAAGGTACTAAAATCGAAACTTTTATAACTCGCACCTAAGTTAAGCCCATAAGTAAAGTCCGGGTTCGGGTTACCAAAAAAAGTACGGTCTTTGTCGGTAATGGTTCCGCTTCCGTCTACATCCCTGTACTTAAAGCGCCCAGGTGCTGCTGCATCCTGAGTAGGTGAAGCCGTTACTTCGGCTGCATTTTGAAAAATTCCAGCAACTTCGTATCCGTAAAAAGCTCCGATAGGATTTCCAATTTGATTCCGGGCGAAGTTGCCGATGCGGGTTCCGCCTGCATCAAAATAATCACCGGGTATATTTGTAATGTTACTGTTGTAAGTGGTTAAGATAACACCCAGATCATACGAAAAATCAGAGTTTACTTTTCCGCGATAATTGGTAGTCAAATCAATCCCTTTGTTTTCAACGTTACCAACGTTAACTGTGGGCCTTGAGGCACCACCTACTGTAGCCGGTAAAGGCAAAGCAAATAATAATCCTTTAATGGATTTTTTATATAATTCAACAGAAATATCAAATTTATTATTGAACAAAGTTGCGTCAAAGCCTAAGTTGCCGATTTTATTTTCTTCCCAACTTGTTGCAGGGTTACCAATTGAAGCTGCATTAAATCCAATGATAGAACTATTATTGACACCATTGATATCATAATAAGAGCCACCAGGGCTTCCGCCAAACAGGGTGAACGCATTAGTTGGATTAACATTCGCTTGTGCTCCTAAAATACCGTATCCACCTCTAATTTTCATATCATTAATCCAGGAAATGCCTTTCATAAAAGGTTCATTGGATATTCTCCATCCGGCAGTAACAGAAGGGAATATACCATATCTACTTTCTGGTCCAAATACCGAAGATCCATCTCTTCGAATAGTTGCACTGAATAAATACTTGTCATTAAACTGATAATCCAGACGGCCGATTAAAGAAAAAAGAGAGTTTTGATACGCATAACTGTAATTGGTCTGACCTGTAGGGCTACCGTTTGACAAGTTTCTAAAGTTTGGATCATTGCTGAACAAGTTAAAACGTTGACCTCCTACTCCGCGGCCATAATAATCAACTGCCTCGGTAGCCGCAAAGACTTTAAGTACATGTTTTTCTGCAAAGGTATCTGAATAGGTCAAACTGTTTGTCCAGGTATAGTTCCTGTTATAACTTGAATTTTCGGTGTAGTTATTCTGGCCAATGTTTTCTGCATTTTCATATGTGCGGAACCCAAAGCCATAATTATAACCAAGGTTTAAAACACCTCCAAAACTTGTTCTTGCAACTACTTTTTTAAATAAATCAGTTTCCAAAAATACATTTCCCTGTACATCCCATTGATTCCCCTTATTATCTTTTACCCTTGTTCTGGCAGCTACCGGGTTTGTACCCTGGCCTAACCTGGCACCTGCACCACCACCGAAGTTGCCATTTATATCATAAACAGGAACAATTGGTTGTGTACGGTAAGCATTAGAAATCTCATTTCCCTCGCCTTGATTTCCAATCTGCGGGTTATCCCGATTGAATACAAATAGGTTTTCGCCTATCCTGATTTTGTCTTTTACGTTAAATTGAGTGTTTATCCTTGCTGAATAACGCTTTAAATAAGTATTTAAAAGCGTACCCTGCTGATTAAAATAAGCGCCTGAGAATAAATAAGAAGATTGGTCACTTCCTCCGCTTGCGGTAACCGAATGGCTCTGTATAGGCGCAGGATTAAAGATTTCATGAAACCAATCTGTTCCCTCCTTGTTGGCCTTTACAATTTGATAAGATGGTTTTGTAAAATCAATATTGTACAAAGCCGGGTTTACCGACGGATCACCTTCTTTAGCTCCACTTGGCAAAATGTAATCAGGCAAAACCGGATCTATCCCACTTCCATACTGTGGATGCTCGGGGTTACCGGTAACCGCGTTAACCTGACCGGAATTGCGATACGACAACCAGGTAAGATCAGCCATTTCCTGTGGTTTTAGAAGAGGAAATCCCTCTTTTAATGGAAGCTGAGTTCCATAATAAGCATCGTAAGTAATTGTTGGTTTACCACTACCTTTTTTAGTGGTAACAACTATAACGCCATTCGAACCACGTACACCATATACAGCTGCCGCACCGGCATCCTTTAAAACCTGAATGGATTCAATGTCATTTGAATTTAAATTGGTTAAACTACCCTGTACACCGTCTACCATTACCAATGGATCTGTGTTACCAAATGAAGTAATACCCCTGATACGCACATTACTTCCTGAACCAGGGTTACCTGAGGTAATAATGTTTAAACCTGCTGCACGGCCCTGTAACATTTGTTCCGGGCTTCCTGCAGGTACTGCTTTCAGATCTTTTACGTTTACGACAGAAACAGAGCCTGTAATATCCTTTTTCCGTTGTGAAGAATAACCAGTTACTACAACTTCGTTCAAATCATTTGCAGAAGGATTTAAAACAATGTTGTAATTTGTTTGAGAGCCAATATTGATCTCTCTGGTTACATAACCCAGATAAGTGATCGTTAATACATCGCCCGTGTTGGCCATAAGAGTAAAGGTACCGTCTGTACCTGTTACTGCGCCTGTAGAAGTTCCCTTTAATGTTACAGAAGCACCAATTACGGGCTGCTGATCATCACTTGAGGTTACCTTTCCGGTGATTTTAGTCTGAGCGGATACAATGAACGCACTAAGCATACATAAGACCGTCAGAAATACCATCCGTTTTTGAATGTGTAAAAAGTTAAACATAATTGATTTTTTTTAGTGGTTAATTAGCTGGTTTGATTATAAATTTTACTTTGTGTTTTAATTCTTTGGTGATTTCCCTCCTTTTTTAACCTCTGTGAGCAACTTAATTATGCTCTTTAAACAAATTGTTAACTGCTTGTAAATTCAAAATTGTCCCATTTAAAACATTCAGCGCACTTTTCTAACTGCAAATTGCAGAGAACACCTGTTTTAAATCTTAATTTCTAAGGTCTAATGTAAATATTGTGTTATGATTACACAACAAATATTTTACAAAACTTTTTTTTTCTAAAAATAGATTTTAAAATTGAAACATGTAAGTTTTCTGAAAACTTTTTGATCAAGCCGTATCGTGTAATTTTTTAGATCAATAAAACAGCATAAGTGATAAACGAATTAGTTTTTTATCCCTAATCCAAATTAGTTTAAATGCAATATTTTCATTGAAATAGATAATCTCAATAAATTAATAAAGGTTATATAGAATATCCTTAATATTGGCTTCAACCATTTACAATTAGCCAAGCCATGTTGGGTTTGATTTACCTGACTAATTTTTATTAGCAAGCACGGCAAGCTTACCAGAAATTACCCTTTCAATCTGTGAAAAAACTACATTTTCTACTTTTTTTTATTTTAGGCTTAATTCATTTAACAGCTATCGCACAAAAAAAGAACGAATCATACCAATTGAATATTAAGAAAACGCAAACACCTGTAAAGATAGATGGCGTTATGAGTGAGCAAGCCTGGAAGGAAAGTGAAGTTGCAAAAGATTTTTTCATGGTTCTACCTATGGATACCAGCCGTGCCCGGGTACGCACGGAAGTCCGCATGACCTACGATGATAAGAATTTGTACCTGATCGCACTATGTTACAAAGCATTACCAGGGCCGTATTATGTAGAATCATTACGCCGTGACTTCAACTTTGGCAAAAACGATAATTTTCTGCTTTTTATGGACCCCTTTAATGACCAAACCACCGGATTTTCTTTTGGGGCAAACGCGGCCGGCGCCCAGTGGGATGGCACGATGTTCGGCGGTGGCAGTGTAGACTTAAATTGGGATAACAAATGGCTTTCTGAGGTTAAAAATGATCCTGAAAAATGGGTTTTTGAAATGGCCATTCCTTTTACAACCATCAGGTATAAAAAAGACGCGAAAAAATGGGGAATTAATTTTAGCCGAAACGATTTAAAAACAACAGAAAAATCAAGCTGGACCCCCATTCCAAGACAATTTCCTACCGCTTCCCTTGCCTATACCGGTTCGTTGATATGGGATAACCCTCCTCCTGAGCCCGGTCTTAATATTTCTGTTATTCCATATGTTTTGGCAGGCGTGAGCAAAGATTACGAAGCCAATACATCAGCAACTTCTAAACAAAAGATAGGTACTGATGTAAAAATTGGTCTTACTTCCTCTTTAAACCTGGATCTGACCATAAATCCAGACTTTTCCCAGGTTGAAGTAGACCGGCAGGTAACAAACCTGGAACGATTTGAATTATTTTTCCCTGAACGCCGACAATTTTTTTTAGAAAACGGTGATTTGTTTGGTAATTTTGGGTATAGCACTATCCGGCCCTTTTTTTCGAGGCGTATTGGTTTGGGTGTTCCAATTCAAGCTGGTGCCCGTATCAGCGGAAAGCTAAACAAAGACTGGCGGATTGGTTTAATGAATATGCAAACAGCCAGGGATCAGAATAAAAACCTTCCTGCTCAAAATTTTGGGATCGTTTCCCTTCAAAGGCGGGTATTCAGCCGTTCAAATATTGGTTTACTCATCGTTAACAAGGAATCAGTTAATTATAATCCGGATCCGTTATCCTCCGAACCTGTTTATTCGAAGTATAACCGCAATATAGGAATGGAATACAACCTTGCCTCATCCAATAATTTATTTACCGGAAAGACCTTTTTTATGAAATCCATTTCCCCCAACCGCAAAGGAAATGAGATTGCTCAAGCATCGCATCTGCAATATAACAGCCGCAAATGGAACCTGTTGCTTCAGGAAGAATATGTTGGCAAAAATTATAATGCTGAAGTGGGGTATGTACCCCGCAATTCATACTTTAAAATTAATCCCGTTGCCGGGAGATTATTTTTTCCAAAAGGAGGAAAAATACTTAGCCATGGTCCTAAATTAAGTGGATCTTATTTTTTTAACGAATTTTTTCGAAAAACAGACAACCAGAACATGTTGGCTTACGCTATTAATTTTAGAAAGCAAAGTGTGTTTTCCGCAGCGATAATTAATGAATATATAGAACTGTTGCAACCCTTTGATCCTACAAATTCCGGAAAGGGAACGCTGGCGGCTGGAACGCAACATAACTGGTTTTCTTGGAGAACGGAGTTTGTATCAAAACCCCAAAGCGTCTTAACGTATGCTCTTAGTACTATGAATGGCGGATACTACGCCAATGGATCACGTCTTAATCTTGCCGGTGAAATTGGCTATCGGTTCCAGCCATATGTAAATTTTTTAATCAATACCAGTTATAACAACATTCAGCTTCCACAACCATGGAACCAAACTAACTTTTGGCTGCTGGGTACCCAGGTTAATGTAACCATGACCAATAAATTATTTTTCTCTACCTTTTTGCAATACAACGAGCAAAACCGGAATATAAATTTAAACAGCAGGTTTCAATGGAGATATCAGCCGGCTTCGGATTTGTTCATCGTTTACACAGACAATTATTTACCTGCTCCCTTTTCTGTTAGAAACCGGGCCCTTGTTTTAAAACTAACCTATTGGTGGAATAAGAAATAATAAAGTGCAGATGATGTATGTTTTGTTCCCCGGATTAATTTTTAGACGAAATCGATTTATTTTAACACAGATCGGAAATAAACTTTAATCAAGTTAATAAAAAATCTAAACGATAATTCCTTCTGTAAAAATGGAATCTGGATTATTATAATTTAATCTAAAAGGATTTTAAGAATCTGTGTAGATGCGGTTATTGTTTGTGTCATCCATATAGTATTTTCGATGATACGTATTAGAAAACACATTTTCGTCTGCAGAGCCTTTTATGTCTGGCATCATTCTGTCTTTAAGCTCAGCGCTATACCGAACGATTTTATCCCCAAACTCTTTTCCTTTCCCAGATAGCATATCGTACATCGTTGAACCGTCAGCTCTTTTCCGGGTTAAAAGTGCGGCGGCGCCTACAGCTCCGGCGATAATCGCAATAATCTTAACTAAATCTTTCATTGTTAGTTAGGTTTAAGTTTAAAATATAATTTCCAATCAATCGCGAGAAAGCAAAAGAACGTATTATTAACAATCACTTCAAAACTTAGTTTTATATAATTTGTATCAGGAAAGCTGTTCAGCAAGAAGTTTCATTTCTATAACAGGCGAATTCTTTTCATATATAATGGCATAAACAGCCCTGCAAATAGGCATATTTACCTTGTAAATCTTATTAATCTGATGAATAGAGTTTGCGGCATAATACCCCTCGGCAATCATGTTCATTTCTAACTGGGCAGATTTTACTGTAAAACCTTTGCCTATCATGTTTCCAAAAGTGCGATTACGGCTGTATTGAGAATATGCTGTAACAAGCAAATCGCCTAAGTATGCCGATTCTTTGATATCCCTGGTGATCGGATGGACCACATCAACAAACCTTTCTATCTCACGGATAGCATTTGATATGAGCACAGATTGAAAGTTATCTCCGTAACCAACTCCATGGCAAATTCCGCTGGCTACGGCATAAATGTTTTTTAATACAGCGGCATACTCAGTGCCATAAATGTCATCCGAAATATTGGTTTTCAAATACCTTGTATTCAGCATTCTGGCAAAACAGCAGGCCGCAGCCTGGTCTTGAGATGCAATTGTAAGGTAGGATAACTTTTCAAGCGATACTTCTTCAGCGTGGCAGGGTCCACTAATTACAAGTACATCTTTTAACGGTATGCCAAATTTTTGATTCATAAACTCACCGATTATCAGATTTTCATCGGGCACAATACCTTTGATCGCGGAAATAATTTTTTTTCCTTTCAGATCATCGGCGGAAATTCCCGATAATGATTGTTTAAGAAATGCAGCAGGTACATTTAACAGGATTGTATCAGCATGACTGATGACCTTTTTTATATCAGAACTAATGTTTTCCGGAGGAACCCTTATTTCAATAGCACTTAAATAATTTGGATTGTGACCAAATTTTTGAATATGATTTATTGCCGTATCGTTACGCATCCACCAAAAAATCTCTTTTGGAACTATATTATCTGTCAGGATTTTAATTATAGCCGTGGCCCAACTTCCGCCACCTATAACTGCAATCTTTTGTATGATCTCCGGCATCCCTAAAATTCCCTTAGTTTATATCGGGAACAAGTTAGTATAATTCGGGATTTGATCCTTTAGAATAATATATTGGTTTTATTCCTGGTGGCCCTTCCGCCTGCAATATCCCTCTCCAAACTTTAACATTTAATCCTTCTTGTCACTGGAAAAAAGCTTTTCTTTATCCACTTTTTCAACCTCAATACCGTCTTTAAGAGTTTTTGAAATAGCGGTAAAAGGACCTGAAATAACTTCGTCACCTCTTTTTAAACCACTTAACACTTGAATGTAAGTATCATCCTGAATACCTGTTGTTACCAAAACCTGCTTCGCTTTACCTTTCAGAAGAATGAAAACATACTCTTTACTTGGTTCAGTGGATTTATCTTTTTCCTTATCGTTGGTCCCAGCAGGTTCTGGCTTATCCGTTTTAGTCTTACCTTTTTTCTCTTCCCGTGTAGTAACCGATTGAAGTGGTACGCTGAAACCGGTAAATCGTTCAGTCTGAATATCAACAGTAGCAGATAATCCCGGCCTGAATGGCGATGGGTTCGACGCGTTTTCTTTGACGAGTTTGGCATAAGAATCAGCAAGTATCCTTACTTTAACTGTAAAATTAGTCACCTGGTCTGCACTTGCCCCTACTACGTTAGCCGAGCTGGCAATCTCCGTCACAATTCCTTTAAACTTTTTACCCTGAAAAGCATCTACCTCAATTTCAGCGGTGTCATTTAAAGAAACCCTGTTTATATCCGTCTCATTAACATCAACACTAACTTCCATTGTATTCAGGTTAGAAATTCTCATGAGTTCTGTTCCAGCCATTTGTGAAGTCCCTAAGATACGGTCACCAAGTTCAACAGAAAGTTTAGATATTACGCCATCATTAGGTGCGTAAATAGTAGTTTTAGCCAGATTGGCACCGGCTTCTTTAACAACCGCGTTTGATTGTTCTACACCAAACCGGGAACCAATTACATTCTGACGAACCGATTCAAGGTTGGCCCGTGCAGACTCAAATTCAGCTTTGGCGGCATCAAACTCGGCCGCGGAAATTACCTTTTTAGTAAAAAGTTCCTGGTTCCGTTTGTACCTGGAATTAATATTCGTAAAATTTGCTTCAGCCTGTTTTAATTGTTGCTGCGTGCTGGCAAGGGAAGCCCGCTGGCTATTTAATGAAGCTACCGAGCGGTCATAACCGGATTGAAGCACATCCGGGCGCACTTTGCAAAGCAACTGGCCTTTCTTAACCGCGTCGCCTTCTTTAACCAAAAGCTGTACGATCTCACCAGAAACTTCAGAACTTAACTTTACCTCTACCTCAGGCTGAACTTTTCCACTGGCAGAAACGGTTTCTATGATGGCTCTTTTTTCAACTTTCTCAACCGCTACTTTGGTGATGTTGCCCTTGCCAAACCAACCCAGTTTATTGCCTGCAACAGCGATAGCTACTAATATACCAGCTCCTATAAGAACGTATTTAAGGGTATTTTTTTTCTTTGCCATAACGATAACGAATGTTGTTTGAGATTAAAAATTAATTGGGTTTCCCAGATAATAATCGATCACTTTACTTCTAAAGATCAGATCGTATCGGGCCTGGATCAGATCAAACTGTGCCTGATTTAAATTAGTTTGTGATTGGGTATAATCAAGAGAGTTCACTAAACCCACATCGTACCGCTGCTGATTTACATTAAAAGCATCTTTGGAAGAGTTAAAGGCGGTTTCAGCAGAATAAAACCTGCGCTCCGCAGCTCTCAGATCAAAAACAGCCTGGTTAATTACTTTATTGAGATTGTTTTTTGATAACTGCACATTTATTTCAGAATTACGAAGGTTTAATTTAGCAGTGCGAACAGAACTTCTGGCCGAAAAATTATTAAATAACGGTATGCTTAAATTAAAGCCCAGACTTTGATTTATATTCTCATCGATTTGTGTACGGAAAGGTGTTTTTTCAAATGTTGTAATAAAATTAGGAGTTAAAACCACCTGGTTAGTGCCTTGTACGAAGCCTATTGTGGAGTTGGTTCCGTCAGCGCGTCTGTCAAGAAACCGCTGCCTTCCATTAGAAAATCCCGTTCCTGCACTTCCCTGCAAAGTTAACCTGGGGTAATAGTTTCCCCTAGCCACGTCAACCGCTTTGTCTAAAGCAAGTCTTTGAAATTCTGCCAGCTTAATATCCGGAAAGGTATTCATTGCCTTGCGTAAAACCTCTACCGCGGTATAAGCGGTATTTACCTGTTTTATCTCATCTATTAAAGGTTCTTCTACCATAAACGGAACTGCAGGATCACGCTCCATTAATTGGGCAAGGCTTAAAAAACTCAGGTCCAGTTGGTTCTGCGAATTGGTTACATTTAGCTCGGCGGTTGCCGTTTGTGCTTTAACCTGCGATATATCAGCCAGGGTATTGTTACCAACATCAAACAGTTTTTGTGTACGGTCAAGCTGTTGTTGCGTTAAAGCCAATTGCTGGTTTGAAGCTTTAAGAAGATCCTGATTGTTTAAAACCTGCAGGTAAGATGTTACAACCGATAAGAGTAAATCATTTTTTGCTTTTTGCGTATTACTTTTGTCTGCTTCAAGTGAATATTTATTCTGAACGATCAGGTTAATCTTTTGAAATCCCTGGAAAAGAGTAACGCCGGAAAATAAATTCGCATTGGTAGAAGTAACCGCCTGGTTTACAAACTGATTAGTTAGCGGATCAATGCTTCTTCCAAAATTAAAATTAACATTATTGCTTGCGTTCAACGTGGGAAGCAAAGAATATTTAGCCTGGCTAAGGTTCTCAGCTGATAATGCTTCGAAAATTTGCGCTTGCCTGATCTGCAAATTGCTTTTTAAGGCAATTTCTGTTGCTTGCTGTAATGTAATTTTTTCCTGGGCCTGTATAACTCCCGAAAAGGATGATGTAGTCAGGATGGACACCAAAATAATTCTTATAATTGAAGTATCCTGAAATAAAAAGTTCATAAATTAATTGTCCTCAATTTAATTTATAGCCAGGCTATAAATAGTCGTAATTAGATATAACTTCCAAAAAATATGTATCTGCCCTACTCTCCATTTTGGCTGCAATGGTTTTATCCGTCATTACTATGGCACAAAAGCCGTAAAGAAAAATCAATATTTTTAACTTTTGACGATGGACCTGTACCCGTTGTTACACCTTTTGTACTAAATACATTAAAAACTTTTAATGCTAAAGCAACATTTTTTTGTATTGGCGAAAATATTAAAAAGCACCCGGATATTTTTAAACGAATAACCGACGAAGGCCATGCGGTAGGAAACCATACATATAACCATTTAAAAGGCTGGGAAACAGCGGATAAAATTTACCTAGACAATGTTTCCCAATGCGCAAAACTAACTAAGTCCAATTTATTCAGGCCACCTTATGGTAGAATAAAAAAATCTCAAATCTGTCACCTTAAATCTCGGTACTCTATAATAATGTGGGATGTTCTAAGTGGTGATTTTGACGATAAAATAACATCGGAAAAATGTTTGCAGAACGTTAAGAAATTTTCTAAAAACGGATCAATAATAGTATTTCACGATAGTTTAAAAGCGTTTCCACGCATGAAAGATGCTTTACCAAAATCCTTGGATTTTCTTATCAGTGAAGGTTATAATTTTTTACCTTTATAAACCTTAATTTAATATGTAAATATTTTTAAATATGAATAGAATTAGCTAACACATACATGCCGTAATTTTGTATTTACAATGCAGCTATAAATTGAAGTAATTGTAATTCCTATAGAGAATAAGGCCGTTTTTTATAACTTCGCAACAAGTCAGTATATTAAATTAATTTAAAATCAAACTCAATTATGGCATTTGATTTAGACATGATCAAAAAGGTTTATGAAAACTACGGAACCCGCCTTGAAGCGGCACGCAGAGTTGTTAACAAACCTTTAACACTTACCGAGAAAATATTATACGCCCATTTATGGGAAGGCAAGGCCTCTCAAATGTATGAGCGTGGCATTACGTACGTTGATTTTGCTCCTGATCGGGTTGCGATGCAGGATGCTACGGCGCAAATGGCGCTTTTGCAGTTTATGCAGGCAGGCAGGCCAACGGTCGCGGTTCCTTCAACCGTACATTGCGATCACCTGATACAGGCCAAAGTTGGTGCTACAGAAGACCTCGCTACCTCAAATACTCAGAATAAAGAAGTTTTCGATTTTCTTTCTTCTGTATCCAATAAATATGGTATTGGTTTCTGGAAACCGGGAGCGGGCATTATCCACCAGGTAGTACTAGAAAATTATGCTTTCCCCGGTGGGATGATGATCGGCACGGACTCTCATACGCCGAATGCCGGCGGTTTGGGAATGCTTGCCATTGGTGTGGGCGGTGCCGATGCCTGCGATGTAATGGCGGGACTAGCATGGGAATTAAAATTTCCGAAGTTAATAGGGATCAAACTAACCGGGAAACTTTCCGGATGGACATCTGCAAAAGACGTTATCTTAAAGGTAGCCGGAATTTTAACCGTTAAAGGCGGAACCGGTTATATCGTTGAATATTTTGGCGAAGGTGCACGTTCGTTATCGGCAACCGGAAAAGGAACTATCTGTAATATGGGCGCTGAAATTGGTGCCACCACTTCGGTTTTTGGTTACGACGAAAAAATTTCTGTTTACCTCAAAGGTACTGGCCGTGAGGAAATAGCTCACCTGGCAGATGAAGTTAAAGAACATTTAACCGGCGACGATGAAGTTTACAACAATCCACAGGAATATTTTAACCAGGTAATTGAGATCGATCTTTCAACCCTTGAACCACACATTAACGGACCATATACTCCGGATATGGCATGGCCGATTTCAAAATTCGGCGATGCTGTACGTGAGCATGGCTGGCCACAGGTTCTTGAAGTTGGGCTAATCGGTTCATGTACCAATTCATCTTACGAAGATATTTCACGTGCCGCCTCCATCGCTAAACAGGCGGTGGATAAAAATCTGAAAGTGCAAACTGAATTCATCATTACTCCAGGATCTGAGTTAGTGCGCTACACAGTAGAGCGTGATGGCTTTTTAAATACCTTCGAACAAATGGGCGGTTTAGTATTAGCAAATGCCTGTGGTCCTTGCATTGGGCAATGGGCCAGGCACAGCGATGATCCCAACCGTAAAAATTCCATCTTAACATCGTACAACCGTAACTTTAAAAACCGTAACGACGGTAACCCAAATACGCATGCTTTTGTGGCATCCCCAGAAGTGGTAACCGCATTAACTATTGCCGGCAACCTGGGTTTTAACCCGATGACAGATACACTTACTAATGAAAAAGGGGAACCAGTTATGCTGGATGAACCACAGGGTTTAGAAATGCCTATAAAAGGTTACGCAGTTGAAGATGCAGGCTACCAGGAACCGGCCGAAGACGGAAGCATCGTTTCTGTTGTAGTTGATCCAAACTCAGCCCGCCTACAACTTCTTGATCCTTTTAAGGCTTGGGAGGGTACCGATATTACCGGTTTAAAGTTATTAATTAAGGCAAAAGGTAAATGTACCACCGATCATATTTCTATGGCTGGCCCATGGTTAAAGTTCCGCGGTCATTTGGATAATATTTCCAATAACATGCTTATTGGTGCTACCAATTTTTTCAACGAAAAAGCGGATCATGTTAAAAATCAATTGACTGGCATATATGGACCCGTTCCGGCTACGGCCCGTGATTATAAAGCTGCTGGTCTGGGAAGTATTGTGGTAGGTGATGAAAATTATGGTGAAGGTTCTTCACGTGAACATGCGGCTATGGAACCTCGTCACTTAGGTGTTCGGGCTATCCTTGTCAAGTCGTTTGCACGTATCCATGAAACCAATCTTAAAAAACAAGGTATGTTAGGTCTGATATTTTCGGATCCGCAGGATTATGACCGCGTGAAGGAAGATGATGTGATTGACATTACTGGTTTAAATACTTTTTCTCCTGGGCAACCGCTAACGATTGTCTTGCATCATGCTGATGGAAATTCAGAATCGTTTGATGTAAACCATACCTATAATGAACAGCAAATTGAATGGTTTAAGGCAGGCGGAGCTTTAAATATTATCCGAATGAAACAAAACGTTTAGAAATTTAAACTTTCACAAAGCCCTGCTTATAAAAATGAGCGGGGCTTTTTTGTTTATTTAGTTTAGGTATTGATGTTTAGAAAATTATTAAATAAAAAATCACAATTCGTAAAACGCAGATAGGTGTCCGTTTATAGAAACCAGGGAATTTTGTATTTTTAAACCTATTAAAAAGTGAATGTGGTTAAAAACCCTGTTATTTATTTCTGCGGTTCTAATTAACTTGCCTGCATGGGCGCAGCCACCGAATGATGATTGTGCGCAGGCCAAAGTCATAGAAGATGTTGCCAATTATTGCTCTGCTGATCAGGAATTCAGCACATTAAACGCAATAGATGGCGATGCCTGGTTTGCATTTACTGCAAGGTCATTTGATGTGAATATTTCTATAAGCGGAAATACAGACGGTACTGGTAATTTGGGCGGAACCCTTCAAAACCCAATAGTGGAGATTTTTACGAATTGCAATACCGCAAACATTGTTGCCTCAACCATCAGTTCTGATAACGTCACCACTTTATATAAAGGTGGTTTAATTATTGGAAACGTTTATAATGTTCGCGTAAGCGGATCCAATAAAGGTTCATTTAAACTATGTATTAACAATTATACCCCTGTTTTTAAACCTGGCCAGGATTGTTCATCAGCTTCTGTTTTGTGCAGCAAACAGTCCTTTACCCAGACTGACGTATCAGGTGGAGGTTTAAATTCTGACGAAGCCGCCGGAACATGTTTGGCGGCCTTCGGAGTAAATTCTGAACAAAATAGCGCATGGTATAAGTGGACAGCAGCGAATAGCGGTACCTTAACTTTCACCATAACACCTACCGCAAATGACGATACAGACTGGGTTTTGTATGATTTGGGAACAAGCGATAATTGTCTTACCTCATCAGCAACAGCAATCAGGTGTAATGCTGGCCGTGGTGTAGATTGTTTTGGTCCCGGGCAACAAAGATTTACAAAAACCGGTTTAAACCTCACTTCTGTAGATTTAAACGAAAATGGCGGATGCATGGAAGGGCAGGATGGATTTGTTCGGTTTGTGAGTATGCAGCAAGATCATATTTATGCATTGCTTGTGAATAATTTTGACCGGGGGAACAATGGTTTTACAATAGAGTTTGGCGGAACCGGCGAATTTGTAGGGCCACAGGCCGTTATTGATTTTAAACAAAACAACGCCTGCACACCCGAACAGGATTTCACTTTTACCAGTATCTCAAAAAATTACAACCGCCTAAAATGGACTTTCGGTGAAAGTGCCAATATTGATTCTTCAAACTCAGAAGATCCGGTTACGGTACGATACACAACATCTGGAGTTAAAACAGTTGTATTACAGGCATTTGGCGATAAAGATTGTTCTGTTGTAAGCACTAAAACTTTTACAGTTAGCTTAAAGCCGGATGTACCGGTAATTAATGCCAATCAATTGTCTTTTTGTTTAAATCAAACTATCACCCTTTCAACTGAAAGTATGGAAGGTGCTACATACAATTGGAACGGTCCAAATGGTTTTACATCCAACAAACCAATAGCCAATATATTGGTTAGCGATTATAATGTGGCAGGCAATTACAATTTGTTAGTTACGATTAACGGATGCACGAGCGATGCGGCTGAAATAACAATTGATCCCATACAAACAACGCCTGTAATAACTCTTGAAGTAACAGAAAATAACCCCTGCACAAAAAACACGACTTTCAATATTGATTATAAAGTGAAAGATTTTCAGGAGGTGACAACCAACTTTGGGAATGGCGCCCGGATAAATTCTGGATCCGGAAACGGGCCATTTGTAGTTTCTTATGATACGCCCGGCAGCCGTACGATTATAATCTCCGCAAGGGGCGAAACCGGCTGCGAGGTAACTGCAACAAAAATTATTGACGTTCCGGTACTTCCTTTACAACCTACCATTCAAATTAACAAAGATATATTTTGCGTTAGTGATACCATCGTTTTAACTACGCCCCAACTGCCAAACACCACTTATTTTTGGCAAGGCCCCAATAATTTTTCATCCGCGGAAGCAACTGTAAGGATACCAATTACTAATCTGAACCAGGCAGGAGCTTATTTTTTAGTTGCCACATTAGGAAAGTGCACTTCAGAGGCAGTTCAGATTGTAATTCCTGAAATTTTCAAAAACCCGGTCGCCGCCTTTACCACCGAACCCGAAATACCAAACAGGTTAACGGCTCCGGTTTCTGTTAAATTTACCAACAATTCTACGGATGCTGATGCTTTTAGTTGGGATTTTGGCGACGGAGCCACCTCTACGGAAGTTAACCCGGAGCATGTATATTCAACGTTCGGAACTTTTACCATAAGGCTAAATGCTTCAAAAAATCAAGTCTGCAATAATTCTGTAACCCGCGGAACATTTATTATTACCGCTGACAACACCATTTTTATACCAAATACATTTACCCCGAACGCCGATCTGTTTAATGATGAATTCGTGGTCACCATAAGCAATATAAGTACGTACAATATCAAAATATTTAATCGTTACGGAAGTCCGTTATATCAATCGAATGATGCTTTTGATCACTGGAAAGGAATTTATAATGATGAACTTTTACCTGTTGGCACGTATTTTTACATCATTAACGCAACAAGTCTAAGCGGGGAAAAAATACTGGAATCCGGCTCCATCAGCATCATTAAATAATGAAAATAACATTGCTAACCATTGGTAAAACAGAAGATAAATATTTGCTGGAAGGAATGGAAAAATATTTGAAACGCTTAAAGCACTATGTTACTTTCGCGGTTATGGAGTTACCTGAACTTAAAAACACGAAAAGCTTATCCCAGGATCAGCAGAAAAGCCGCGAGGCAGAGTTAATTTTAAAAAACATTTCTGCAACCGATCAACTTATTCTGCTGGATGAAAACGGAATGACTCTTTCATCAACAGAATTTTCCGGTTTTTTAAATAAGAAAATGTCTGCCAGCGTTCAGCAATTGATTTTTATAGTTGGCGGTCCGTATGGTTTTAGCGATGATATTTATAAACGGGCAACTGAAAAAATCTCACTTTCGCGGATGACTTTTTCTCACCAGATGGTGCGGTTATTTTTTATTGAACAAGTTTACAGGGCGTTTACCATTATAAAAGGCGAACCTTACCATCACCAATAATTTAAATTAAAAACTATGGATTTTGGCAAACGAAATTACCGGTATAAAGGGGCAAACCCTGATAAGGAACAAAAAAATTTCTGGATTTTAATCTTTGCGGCTTTGCTTATTGGTGCCGCCATTATATATTTTTTTTAAGATCCGAAAAAATAAACCATGCTTCGGATCTTAAAAAAAATTACTTAGATTTTTGCGAAACCCTGGTAGCACTCTTTGCAGGCGCATTCGTTACTTTAGGTTTATCCAGCATTTGTATGTGTTCAGGTTTTTTGATTGCGACGTTATCACCCATTACACTCCCTTCGGCCAAAGGTTCAGGCGCATCTTCGTTAAACAAAGGCAGTTCCTTTATTATAGAAAACCAGTTGATTATCTTTTTCATGTCAGAGACATAAACCCGCTCTTCGTCATGATTAGGTGCAACTTCCCTAAAATAATTGCGCAGGGAATCTCCATTGGCTGTTTTGGTATCGGGTATGTCTGTAGATGCCTTAATATTTTCAAAAATATTCACCAATTTTAAATCTCCATCTTCACCAAATACGGTAATATCTTCTAGTGATGCCATCTTGGAGGTTGACATATTAACTACGGTTTTCGTTTTTTGATCGTCAAGGCTTTCCAAAATAAACCCTGCTTTGTTCTGACCGATCAGTTTAAATAATCCAGGTTTACCGGATACGGATACGAGAGCTCTTAAATTCATATTTTTTTTAGATTTAAGATGTGAGAATAGAGATGTGAGATTGAAAACATGTCTCAAATCACATATCTAAAATCTACCATCTATTCCTCAATAACTTCTACACTTAATATTTTATCGCCCTGTCTGATAGCGTCAACTACATCTACATTTTCCACTACTTTACCAAATACGGTATGATTGCGATCTAAATGTGCGGTATTGCTACGGCTATGGCAGATAAAGAACTGAGAGCCTCCAGTATCACGTCCGGCATGGGCCATCGACAACACTCCGCGGTCGTGGTATTGATTTTCACCGGTAAGTTCACAATCAATTTTATAACCTGGGCCACCGGCACCTGTACCGGTAGGATCTCCTCCCTGAATAACAAAATCTGGAATTACCCTATGAAAAGTTACCCCATTATAAAATCCTTCTTTAGAAAGTTTCAAAAAATTCTCTACTGTATTTGGTGCATCTTTATCATAAAACTGAACCGTCATATCCCCTTTTTCCGTTTTTATAATTGCTTTACTCATTTTGTTAAATTAAAGATTTCTTAATTAGATAATTTGCACATTGTTCTTTCAATTGGTAAAGTTAATTATTTCATGCAATTATGTAAATGGAAGTAAAATTCTATCCTTTAAGCAATTCAATTACATAACTTTAAATTTCAAATAGCGTTACAAACATATGCTTCGTTGGCGGTTAACCATTTTATCTTTACTTTTTTCTGGCCTTTGTCATGCTGCTTCTATCCTTATCCCAATGGATGAGGAACAGAAAAACCATTTAAAAGCTTACGGTATCGCATTTTGGACACTTAAAAATAACCAGGAAGCAGACTGGCTGCTAAATTACCGTGGCGGGAGTTTTTTGATCAAATATTCGCAAACACTTGAGAGTGAATGTAAGATAAGAGATGTTTCATACGATGTGATTGCCGACGCGAAGGTAAACTCCATCCTTAACGAAATCAGTGATCCTTCGGTAAATATGGACCTTGTTAAATTAGAAAAACCACCGAAAATTGCAGTTTACTCCCCTAAAAATAAACTGCCCTGGGACGATGCCGTTACCATGGTTTTATCTTATGCGGAAATCCCGTATGACATTGTATATGACGATGAGGTGTTAAAAGGTGATCTTCCTAAATATGACTGGCTCCATTTGCATCACGAAGATTTTACCGGTCAATACGGTCGATTTTTTAGCGCTTTTAGAAATGCCGGCTGGTATATCGAAGATGTAAAACTTCAGGAAGCGACTGCAAAAAAAAACGGTTTTAAGAAGGTATCTGAAATGAAGCTGATGGTTTCAAAAAACATACGAGATTTTTGTGCGGGCGGTGGATTCATGTTTGCGATGTGTTCCGGGCCTGAAACTTTTGATATCGCTTTGTCGGCGGCAGGAATTGATATTTGCGAAAGTATGTTTGATGGTGATGGCGCCGACCCCAAAGCGCAGTCTAAATTAGATTTTACTCAAACCTTCGCGTTTCAAAACTTTCAGCTGGATATGAACCCGGGCAATTATGAATTTTCAAGCATTGATGTAACCCCCAACCGGACAGTTGAACGTAGCGCCGATTTTTTTACACTTTTTGATTTTTCAGCCAAATGGGACGTTGTTCCTACTATGCTGACTCAAAATCATGAAAAAGTTGTAAAAGGCTTCATGGGGCAGACTACCGCATTCAAAAAAGACCTAATTAAACCTGAAGTTTTAATTATGGGCGAAACCAAAATTAATAACGAGGCCCGCTACATTCACGGCGAGTTTGGCAAAGGGCAATGGACTTTTTATGGAGGCCATGACCCCGAAGATTATCAGCATGCTGTAGGTGATCCGCCAACTGACCTAAGCCTTCACCCCAACTCCCCAGGCTACAGGCTGATATTAAATAACGTGTTATTCCCCGCAGCGAAGAAAAAGAAACAAAAAACGTAGGTAGAAACGGGATGACGGATGTGCCTCCCGCTAAACATGCCATGCTTGACCCGGCAGCTTCAAAATAGAAAGCATTGTATTTAATCAGGTTGCAGATCAAGTCCATAAAGACATCACTTCCTTTTTGCAATTTGCACAGCCATTCATTCTGCACATTTTTCAGTTATAAAACTTCCAGCTTAAACCAAATTTTAATAAAGCATCCTGCATCGGATAACGGTTTACTGTATAAAAACCTTCTGACGGAAAACCCTGATTCGCATAATCGTATTTTAAAAACAAGCTGGTCCGTTTTAAATTCGCTTTAATCCAAAGGTCTACGACCGGTACCGTGGGATACTCAATCGCGGCATTGTTGTTATAAAACTGGCTGGTATTTAAGGAGTAAGCCGGATTTTGATACGGGGTATTAAACCGAACGTCAAATCCCAAATTAGTGCGAAGCACTTTAAATAAGTTAACCGCAAAATATAAACTGTTATATGTATATATTTCAGGTGTACGCAAAACATTCTGGTAGTCTGTCTTTTGATAAACGACGTAATTTTCAAGATTAAATTTACCCACTTTAAAATTTTTACCTACGCTTATTTTTATTAAGTTAATTCCCTTTTCAAGCTGGGCGGGTTGTATCTGCCGGTTTATCGCCGTTTCTTGATAGTACAGGTAATTATCAACTAAATAATATTCCGCTTTAGCAGATAGACGAAATTTCGGATTTTCATATAAAAAAGAAAGGTTATTGATCTTCGTTCGCTTTAAGCTTTGATCCCAGTTATGGAACTGATAATTTACTCTTTCATACATCTGTTCCGGGGATTTATTTTGGGAATACGCCCCTAAAACAATCCGGCCAACAGATTTACTTAGCAGGATACTGGTATTGGCCTGATATAAAAAATCGCCTGCATTTCTTCCCTGGGCAATTTGTTGTAAGTCAGCTTCAATATTAACCCGGTCACTAAAGCGGTACCCGATTCCGGCTTTTAAGGTAATATTTTGAAAATTGATTTTATAAGCCATTTGCTCATAATGATACAGGTCATGCTGAAGCCCAAGGTCTAACTTCACTTCGTTCTTAAGAAAGCCAACCGTTTTTCCTCGCAGGTAAAAGCTGTAGGCAAATTCATTTCGCAGGTTTTTAACAAGTGTGGAATCATTTGTAAACGCAGAATCTTGTGCAGCAATATCGGGCAAAGCTCCTAAATTATCATCCTCATTCCTAAAAAAACGATACCGGTTTGTGTTATAAGATATCGAGTGCGATACCCTTTGAGTTGGGAGAATGAGCCCGCCCGAATTTTCAGACTTTAGCGTGTCTATCCTGCCGATGTAATAGTATTGCTTCAGAAAAAAACTTTTTTGCTTCCATATCTGCTGCGGCCTGTTCAACCCGGTTGCATCAAACCTCACTATTTCCGCATCTTTTCTTAACGTAACGGAATCCGTAAAAATATTATCGTTTGTTGTTGATCCATTTTCCCCTGCTTTTATTGTATTAAACAGCACATTGGCCAGCAGATTATATCGTTTATTTGGTGATTCAAACCAGCTAAATACCGAAGCATTTAAATGATCTGCATTCTGGTTATTGTAAAACCCTTCAGATCCGATACGGAAATAATTGGCGCCCACGTTAAAATTCGGCTTCACGTTTTGGGTGTGCGTTACCCTGAAAATTTGTTCCTGAAAGCTGCCATTAACATAATACAATTCGGTATAGGGAGAACGGGCCCGGTAATAACGTATATCATTTTGAGTTAGCAGATAAGGGTCGAGTGCATGAAAACCGGCGTCAAACCCTATATTTTTTGACGGCGTAAATAATAGGTCACGAACCGAGATGCCTAAACTTCCTAACCCAATAGTTGGCCTTTGCGGCTGATATAACGGGCTATAATTTTGAAAATTAACTAAAGAGGTATCAATCTGCCTGGTTTCGGTAGACTTATTCAAAATATCACGGGTGGTATAACGGATGTATTTTGCAGTATAAATTATTGAATCTTCGGAGCCTTCTTCTTTACTCCGCAGAGAATCCAGAGACCCGGTATTTTGCTGGGCGTATAAATTACCACCCGCTGTTATCAAGATAAGTGAATATAAAATATATAAAAGGCTCTTCATTACAAGGTGTTGATCAATTTTTTTAGGATCAGGGTCATTTTTGGTTCGGCTTGTATTGCGATCTTAATAATTTCTTCTACAGAAACCGGTTTAAGCGTTTCCGGAAACCCCTCATCCGTTATAACAGAGATGGCGAAAACAGGTAAACCCATGTGATTGGCAACGATTACTTCTGGCACGGTACTCATACCAACGGCGTCCGCGCCAATTATCCTCAAAAACCGATACTCTGCTTTTGTTTCCAAATTAGGCCCGCTTACAGAAACGTAAACTCCTTTATGGCAAGTAATATTATTTTGGCTGGCAATGTCCATCCCCAACCGGATCATCTCAGGATTATAAGGCTCGCTCATATCCGGGAACCTGGGGCCCAGCGTTTCAGAATTTCGTCCCCGCAAAGGGTTATCCGGAAGCATGTTGATGTGATCTTCGATAATCATCAGGTCGCCTTTGAGGTAATCCGGGTTTAGAGCGCCGCTTGCGTTTGAAACCAACAATTGTTTAATTCCCAACATTTTCATTACTCTTACGGGGAAGGTTATCTGCTTCATATCATACCCTTCATAATAATGCAACCGCCCCTGCATGGCTACTACGCGTTTGCCACTTAACATTCCAAAAATTAGCTTACCGGAATGAAATTCAAGTGTAGAAATTGGAAAATTAGGGATGTTAGAATACATTAGTTTATGATGTACCTCAATCTCATTTACCAATCCGCCCAAACCTGTGCCTAAAATAACTCCAATCTCAGGTTCAAATTCACCTGTTTTACGCTTTATGTATTCTGTTGTTAATTGAATGTTCTCTAACATATTTTTTAATCAAGTCATTAAACCGCTTCTCATCCTCCTGATGAAAACATGCTTTAACCGGAAGGTAATAAACAGGAAGTAATTTCAATAGTTCTTTAAAAGCAGAACTTTTTAGCCGTTGTGCGTCTTTTTCTGTTGTAATAATTAGCTTATTAACAGCTGTTTCGTTTTTAAATTCTGAGGCAAGTTTAATAATATTTTTTTTGCTGAACTGATGGTGGTCCGGATAGGTATGATGGGTGATTCGTTGAGTGTACCTTCTCAAGTGATCAACAAACGGTTCGGTACTGGCAATTCCGGTAAGCAAAAATAAGTGCGTTTCTGGATTGATTGTTTCTAATGGAAGCCTGCTGCCGGTTAAATATAAGCTGATGAGGTCATGATATTTTAAATACGAAAAGAAAAGCTGCTGCTGAGATAAAGGATTTACCCGGTCCTTGATTCGTTGCCTTTCTGAATCAATTAAATTAAAAGGTGTTTTGGTTACCACGATAATTTCAGCCCGTTTTCTTGAGCTTAGAGGTTCGCGTAAATCACCACTTGGCAAAAACCATTGAGGCTTAAATAACTTATAATAGTCAAATAACAATAAGCTCAAACCGGGCTTAACGCCCCGATGCTGAAAAGCATCGTCAAGAACAATTACCTGATGATGCTGTTTTAATTGCTTAATTCCTTCAACCCGGTCTTCACAAACCGCAACCGTAACGTCTGGAAATTTTCTCTTAAATTGCAAAGGTTCATCCCCTACATCTTCTATTTGTGAAATCGTTTTTACTGTAAAATAACCTTTTGACCGCCGCCCATAACCACGGCTTAGTATCGCAATTTTATATTCTTCTTTTAAAAGAGAAACCAGGTATTCGGTCATGGGGCTTTTGCCCGAACCGCCAGCCGCCAGATTACCAACGGATATAACGGGTATCTTAAACCTTCTCGATTTTAATATTTGCAAGTCATAAGCCCTGTTCCTTAAAAATACACCCAAGGCATAAGCAAAAGACAAAGGGAACAAAAGCAAACGAAGAAAACGCATTGTTGGTTTTGGAGTAAAAATACGTTTTTGATTCGTTGTTCTCTTTCTATTAATTACTTTGCTATCTCAAACGCATCCCATGAAAACTGCCCTAATTATAATCTTCCTCGTTTTAAATTACACTTTTGCATCTGCGCAGGCAATTGATAAAAAATTAAACGCAAAACTTCAAATTTTAGTTAAAGGCTTTAGCGGCAAGGCCGGTATTTATGTGCTGAATTTAAAAACCGGAAAAACAGCTTCAATAAATGCCGATACTCTATTTCCAACCGCCAGCATGATCAAAATTCCGATTATGTGCGGCGTAATGAGCGAGATAGAAAAAGGAAATTTGAGTTATCAGCAACCTCTGATCTATCGAGATAGCTTACTGTATGAAGGTGAAGATATTTTAGGGTCTTTTAAAGACGGTGAAAAAATAAGTTTAAGCAAAGTGCAAATGCTTAGCATCACAACCAGCGATAACACAGGCAGTTTGTGGTTGCAAAAATTAGCTGGCGGCGAGAACATAAATAATTGGCTGAGATTAAATGGTTTTGAAAAAACACGTGTTAATTCCCGAATCCCGTCAAGGATAGCGGACCGTGAAATTTATGGCTGGGGACAAACATCACCTAAAGAAATGGCGAATTTAATGGTGATGATCCGAAACGGAAAGGCCGTTAATCCCGCAGCCAGCGAGCGGATGTACCGAAACCTGATTCGCATTTATTGGGATGGTGAGGCATTATCACAGATTCCACCATACGTACAGGCCGCGTCTAAACAGGGCGCCGTTGATCAATCGCGTTCTGAAGTGGTTCTGGTAAATGCGCCACATGGAGATTATGTTTTTTGTGTGATCACTAAAAACCAATCTGACACGAGTTGGGAAGACAGCAACGAGGGCTTTGTGCTAATTAGAAATCTCTCTACATTGTTGTGGAGTTATTATGAACCGAAATCAGATTGGAAACGGGCAAAAGGAATTGAAAAGTATCATTAAAAGATAATTAGGTATTAAAAAATACTTGGCCAAAAAAAGAAATGATCAGTGTAATTATTCCAACACTCAACGAAGAAGATTATGTAGCCAACATCATTTATTTTTTGAGAGAATGCGAAAATGAAAGTATACCGCTTGAAATAATAATCAGCGATGGCGGAAGTACTGATCAAACCATTTCAATAGCTGAAAAGGCCGGTGCTGATTTGGTATTAAGATCTGGGAAAAAAGGAAGGTCAGCTCAAATGAATTTTGGGGCTTTCTATGCCAAAGGCGATATTCTTTATTTTCTACACGCCGATACTTTTCCTCCAGCTAATTTTGCCATGCAAATTAACCATGCGGTAAAAAACAAATGTAGTTCAGGTTGCTTCACATTGAGATTTGATCATACGCATTGGTTTTTAAAAACCAATTGCTGGTTTACCCGTTTTAATGTGAATGCTTTCCGCTTTGGTGATCAAAGCCTTTTTGTTAACCGGAAGCTCTTTAACTTTGTTCATGGTTTTTCTGAAAAACATTTTTTATTGGAAGATCAGGAAATAATCACCCGGTTAAAGAAAAATAGCCGGTTTGCGGTTATACAGGAACCAGTCACCACTTCGGCACGCAAATATCTGCAAAACGGTATCTATAAAACACAGGGAATTTTCTTTTTGATTTATTTGATGTACAGGTTGGGAGTTGGGCAGCAAAATTTACTTAACACCTATCGAAAACTGATCTGCCAGGACAAACTTTAAGCCGATGAAACCAAATGACGAAAATGCAAAACTTCCACCCGGACAACGCCCTTTCCGGATACTGCTTATTTCGGGCTCTGCCAGACGACAGTACAACTGCCCGGGCGTTGATTCAAAATCACGTACGCTGATGCTCCGTATGGCCGAAATGCTGCCGCCCGACTGGGAAATTGATTATGAAGACCTGGGAAACGTTTACGGTCGTGAAAAGATACAGAGCTGCAATGCTTGTGTTTCTTCATCCATGGCATTGTGTGTCTGGCCCTGCAACTGTTACGCCAAAAACGATAAAAAAGAGCCCGACCTGATGTGGAACCTGGATATGTATGCCCGGCTGGATATGGCAGATGCCTGGGCAATTATAGGCCCGGTTAACTGGTATAGCTGCTCATCAAATTTAAAGCTGATGTTTGACCGCCTGGTTTGTATGAACGGCGGTAACCCGGACGAAAAAACCATTAACCATAAAAATCCTGAAAAAGCGATGGCGCTGGAACATGCCCCGCAATGGAAGGAAATGAGCTTAAACCATCTTGAAGGAAGAACGGCCGGCTTTTTTTGTTACGGAGACGAAGGTGGTGATGAACTGGATGTAAGCGGCCGCCCGAAGATACTGGAAAATCCAAATTATTTTGATCCGGAAAACGAACCCTTTGAAAATGTACGCGATGCCTATGCTCCGCTGGTGTGGCAATGCCGGTATGGCGGCGTAGAAGTTCCGGACAAGCTATGGCTTTATTGTACCAGTGGGAAAAACAAAAAATACAGCGATAACCAGGCGGAAGACATGATCGGCGAGGATCAGTTTATGCAAACTTTTGATAACTGGGCGCACGAATTTGAAGCTTTTGTTGTTAAAAAAGGAAAAACAAAACCCAATAAATACCGGGCTTACGGTTTTAAAGCGCCATCACATTTTTTGGCCAATATCCAGGATGGCATGCGGTATTTCAGGATGATGATTGGCAAAGCACCAAAAGGTTCATCACCACGGCAACAGCACCGGCTAAACCTGAATAAAGATGCTACCTGGCAAACCAAAAAAGGCGAAGGGAAAAAGTTAAGAAAAGAGTAATGGAAATAATCACCGAGGTATTTGATAAAGCGGGTGCAGCAATTTTAGCCACATTTTTCATCCTGTTTTATTTCGCCGAAAGCCAGTGGCCGTTGCGGCATCGCGTGCAAAAGCGCTGGCAACGAATCTTAATTAATGTCGCGGTAGCCATTCCTTCTTTTGCTTTATTACGGCTGCTGCTGATAACCACCTTGGTTTGGCTGGCCATAATAAATCAAGACATTCAGTTTGGCCTCAATTATTTATACGATGCCCCAGCATGGATAAAAGGTTTTATTGCATTTCTGGTTTTAGATTATAGCAACTATTTATGGCACGTCGTGAACCATAAAATCCCGTTTCTCTGGCGTTTCCACCTGGTACACCATACCGATCACGATCTGGATCTCAGCACCGCTATCCGGTTTCATTTTGGCGAGTTAATTCTTTCGGTTTTCTTTCGAGGTCTGGCGGTTTTTTTAATCGGCGCTTCTCCCCTAACCGTTTTAGTTTACGAAATTGTTTTCGAAACCGCCACCCAGTTCCATCACACCAACATGCGGTTGCCTCTGCGTTTCGAAAAAACACTGAACAAACTGCTGGTTACGCCCCGCATGCACGGAATCCACCATTCGGTTATACGCCACGAAACAGACAGTAACTACGCTGTTATCTTTTCCTTTTGGGATCGCATGCACCGAACTGTCCGCTTAAATATCCCCCAAAACGATGTAAAAATTGGTGTTGCGGTTTACCCGGATAAAAAAGAATTAACCACTTGGTATTTACTTAAACTGCCTTTTACGGCGGTGAGGGGATGGAAGGATGAGGAAAGGAAGGTAGGCTTGAAAGGTGAGAAAAAGGAAATGAAATTTTAAAAAAAAAGGCGGGTTCCCGGTCTAAATATTTTCACGCAGGAGCAATCCTTATGATGATTTGCATTTTAAAGAAAATAAATTGCCGCATTCTTCAGTTCATGTTTTATTAAGAATAAATCTAAATAATAATTGCTTTTCATAAATGGATGATTAGTTTTGCGACAGATTAGAATTAATCTAAATAAGATACTTGTCGTATATGAAAAACCTTTTTACCATTCTATTTTTTTTCCCTTGTTTCGTTTATGCGCAAAAAACAGATACTGCAAAAATTAAGTCCGTTATATTAAAGGAAGTAACTGTTACAGATGTCCGGGCAATTACCGGAATGGGCTATTTAGGAGAACAAAGTGGTCATATTATTTATTCGGGTAAGAAAACAGAAGTAATTCTATTGGATAGTTTAGATGCCAATACCGCTCAGAATAATCCCCGTCAGGTTTTAGGAAGAGTTCCCGGAGCAAATTATTCAGAGACTGAAGGAGGAGGATTCCCCTCTAACGGAATTGGTTTTAGAGGCCTAAATCCCACACAATCAATTGAAACTAACACCAGACAAAACGGATACAACATTACTGCTGATCTTTTTGGATATCCCGAAACATATTACTTACCTCCATTAGAAGCGGTAGAACGGATAGAAGTTATCAGAGGTTCTTCTTCGCTTCAATTCGGTTCGCAGTTTGGCGGCGTGATCAATTACGTTTTGAAGAAGGGAAACCCAAATAAGCCTTTTGAATTTAGTACTCAGCAAACCGGGGGCGGCTATGGTTTGTTCAGTTCTTATAATTCTATCGGAGGCCAGCTAGGTAAAGTAAATTATTTTGGATTTGCCCAGTATAAAAGAAGTGACGGCTGGCGCCCAAACTCGTATTTAAAGCAACTATCCGGTTTTGGAGGGCTAGAATATAAGGCAACAAATCGTTTAAAATTTGGATTAGAATATTCCTTGTTACGAAATCGGATTCAAATGGCCGGAGGTTTAAGTGATGCTCAATTCAAAACTGACAGCCGGGCATCCTTCCGGGGGCGTAACTGGATCAGCTCCCCATGGAATATAATTACGGGTAAAGCGGAATATAAATTAACGGATCATACGTTTATTTCTTTAACGTCTGCACTTAATAACAGCAATCGAAGTTTAGTATGGCGGAACGAAGACGGAGGTCCTGCTTCTGCCGATGGAATAGATCCTGAAACCAATGATTTTGTAAACAGGGAGGTAGAAAACGAAACGTTTAAAAACAATACCACCGAATTACGATTGTTTACCAAATACCAAACCGGCAATGTAGAAGGGTCTCTAGCAGCCGGTGTGCGGGGTTATTTTGGTAAGCTTCATCGTCAGGGTGGCGGAGAAGGAACAACGGGAACTGATTACGATTTAACATTGCTGGACCCGAATTATGAATACGACTTAATTTTTTCTACTATAAATATTGCACCTTTTATAGAAAATACGTTTAAGCTGGGCATGCTTTCTATAACTCCGGGATTAAGATATGAATACATCCAATCAAAAGTTAAGGGTTATAATCCCTCTGAAGATGACGAGGAAATTCTGAAGAGCAACTATTCACAAAGCAGAAGTTTTTTATTAGCCGGTTTAGGCCTTCAGTATAACCTCAACTACAGCAATAATTTATATGGAAACCTTACGCAAGCTTACCGACCAATTGACTATTCGAGCTTAACGCCTTTAGGCAGCATCGTTCAGGTAAATCCAGACCTGAAAGATTCACAAGGATATAACATGGACGCA
>JACMND010000067.1 GCA_014378705.1 Pedobacter sp.
AAGGAAAATATATTCTGTATCACCTCCAAAAATAACGGAACCACGTTTTCAGAACCGGAGCTTGTTGGTCAGATTGTCGGAATGCATTTGGGCAACACCCGCGGGCCTCAAATAGCATCTTCCAAAAAATTCAGCATGATTACGGCCATTGATAATAAAGGGAAAATACATTCCTACCGGCTAAATCATCTAAGTAATACCTGGAAAAAAACTGCACAGGTAAATGATATTAAGGGATCTGCAGTTGAGGGCCTTATGGCGCTTACCGCCGATAATGAAGATAATTTTTATGCAACCTGGCTCGATATCCGGATTGAAGAGAAAAACAATATATATTTCTCGTCCATAAATGAAGAGGCTACAGCCTGGGGGAAAAACCATTTGGTTTATAAATCACCGGATGAACATGTTTGCGAATGCTGCAAACCGAACATTGCGTTTAGCAACAACAAACTTGTTATTAGTTTTCGTAACTGGTTGTTGGGATCAAGAGATATTTACTATGCTATTTCATCCGATATGGGCAAAAACTTTAGTGCCCCCGTTAAATCCGGCAAAGGAACATGGCAGTTAAATGCCTGCCCGATGGATGGCGGAGGTTTGGCCATAAACGAAAGCGGAGTTGTTTCTGCCGCGTGGCGTCGCAACAGTGATATATTTTATTCATCCGGCAATAAGCCTGAGCGAAAATTAAGTGTAGGCCGGGATGTTAGTTTATCGCAAAATAAATTAAATACAGTGGTTGCATGGCAGGATAAAAATAAGGTTCAGGTGTTGCAGTTTAACACCCAAAAGGTAACGGATTTGGGAAATGGGACCTCGCCAAAAGTATATGTACTTCCCAATGGAAAAACCATTTGTATGTGGGAAGATGATAAGATAATCAGGTTTAAGATAATCTGATCAGGGTTAATTCTTTCCATTCACTTTATCATTCCTAGTATAAAAATAAAAGCTCGCATTTTGGTATTATCCATAAATGCAAGCTTCATTACTAACTTATCGCAATTACTATTTATCGAACTTTATCCAATCTAGGCTATAAATATCCCGGTTAGGTTTTGTTTTCTTAACCCATACAAAATACAAATCGTTTCTGCCACCCGGGTCAGATATCGGCGTAGTTTTTTCAATGTACGTATTCCAGTTGCCGGTTGCTTCATAATTCAACGTGCTGATTAGCGGGCCTCTTAAAGAACCTGAATGTACTTCTAGAGTTGCGTTTTGAGATTCTGATGAATAGCGATACGTAAGCTGGCTGATATTTTTAAGGTCGATATCCTTAAAAACCATGTAGGAACGGTTATGTATGCTCCCAACATTATTACCGTAAATAGTGACGTTATTCAACAGATCAGCGTCTTCAGCTTCTACCTTTGCCGGACGTAAAACCAACGTTTTTGTAGTCGTTAAAGGTTTATAATTGCCGCCCTTATCAGTATAAGAGGCAGTAAAAATATATCTTCCCTCGTCTGGATTTACTGTATGATTATTTAATTGTGCAACTCCTTTTTGAGGTAAAAACCCATCCGGTTTTTTAACCGCCGTAATGGACAATATATATTTGACCATCTCCGCGGCATCTTGTTTTGAAATTTGAGGGTGGGCAGCCATTGCATGTTCTCCCCAAACCCCACCTCCGCCTTTAATTATCTTGTTTGATAAAAGGGTTACCACAGATTTTCCATTATATCGTTTAGAAACATTTGTAAAAGACGGACCTACAGATTTCGCGTTAAGCTGATGACAAGCCTTACAATCACTTTTAGCAATCAGCGACTTTCCAAGGTTATAGGATGTGGTTATTTGCTGATGACCAGAAATCGTCTTCGTATCACCCACTTTAGAGATAAAATTTAATTTTACTTTAAGCCGTTTGGGATCTACAACTTTATCTTCATCGTCATTAACAGCTACATTATACTGCAAAGCACTTTTATTGGCAAAAAAGAAAGAACTGTTATTATTTGTCTGGATAACAACTTTAGGCAATGTGTTCCCTACTTCAATCTTTACGGTGTCCATGGAGCTTTTACCCGCACCATCTGTAACCTTTAGCATTACGGTATGTAAACCATTTTTCTTAAACGTATAATTAGGATTTGCTTCTGTAGATGTAACTTCATTTCCTTCCATTCGCCATTCGTAACTTAGTTGGTCTTCATCAAAATCCATACTTGCGGATTTAAAAGCAACCTTATAAGGGACGATTCCGATGGTATCATTAGTTTGAATTTTGGCTATCGGTGTGCGATTACCTGAATTAAAATCTATACGTACAAGCCGGGCATCTACGTTATCAATGCCGTATACAGAACCGTATTCAAGCATATAAAACGAACCTTCCGGACCCACTTCAAAATCAATCGGCCGTCTGAAATCTCCGTTTGTTTCCATAAAAGGTTCCATGCGTTTGTAGTTATGATTTTCATCAAATTTTACTGCGAATACCCAGTTTCGCATCCAATCATACACAAACAAAGATTTATCGTAATATTCTGAGATTTTGGTTGTTGATTTCAGGTTTGGGTCAAAATTGTAAACAGGCCCACCCATGGCACATCTACCGCCAAGGCCTAAAAGCGGAAACTCTTCAGAACTATTGTACGGATACCATACCATCGGTTTTTGTGGTGCAGGCAAAATCTCTGCTCCAGTATTTAAATAGGAAGAATTAACCGGGGCGTTCACATTAAAAAAATTGCCTACCGTTTTGGTTTGAAAATCATACTCTTTGTAGGTTTTGTTATTCCCAACAAAATATGGCCAGCCATAATTTCCTGCTTTCTTTGCCTGGTTAAATTCATCATAACCTCTTGGGCCCTGTAAACCGTCTGTTCCGCTGTCCGGCCCGATTTCGCCCCAGTATAAAATACCGGTTTCAGCATCTACAGAGATACGATAAGGATTTCTACAGCCCATCACATAAATTTCAGGACGCGTTTTAAGCGTTCCTTTAGCAAACAGGTTGCCTTCCGGAACAGAATAACTTCCATCAGGTTCCGGATGAATGCGCAATATTTTCCCACGCAGGTCATTGGTGTTACCTGAAGATCGTTCGGCATTAAACGTTAAACGGCCTGGTATCCGGTCGATAGGTGCGTAGCCGTCAGAATTAAACGGAACTGTATTATCACCGGTGGAGATGTACAGGTTTTTATTTTTATCCCATGCCAACGAACCTCCGGTATGTGCACTGACTTCTAAATCAATCGGGATTTCAAGAAGCACTTTTTCTGATTTCAGGTCCAGTACATTGTCTTTGCTGATTACAAACCTTGATATATGTTGGCTTGTCTGATCGTTTTTTGATGCCGTATTAAAAAAATAAATAAAATTATTGGTACCAAAATCCGGGTCGATGGTCATTCCCAGCAATCCGTTTAAATATTTATCCACAGCTGCCACTGGGAATTTACGCACTAAGCTGGTCTTACCATTTGCCGGATCGTACACATAGAAATTGCCTGCTCTTTCTATAAAAAAAACACGGCCATCCGGCGATATGGCCAACTCCATAGGTTCGTTTAAATCATTTGATAAAACTGTTTTATTAAAGCGGTTATCTTCCGGCTTTTTAACCGCATATGCTTTTGAATAATCCAATGGGCTGTTGTCGTTTATAGCATATTTAATTCCGCCAAGCACGTGTTTTAAAAATAATGGTTCGCTAAAACTTTCATCCGTGTGCCCGCCACCTGTATAAAAGGCACGGCCGCCATCAAACTCATGGTACCAGGCAAT
>JACMND010000068.1 GCA_014378705.1 Pedobacter sp.
ATTTAAAAATTTGTCCCATTTTAAATATTCTAATGTTTTGTATAATTCTCTGGCACTCCAATACTCTTGTCCAATTTCGTTTACTTGTTTAATGCTTTCAAAAATGGTTTCTTGTTCCATGACTTATAAATTTAGATTTGACCTATATGCTCTTAACCTCTGTAATGCCGTAGCGTTTTAATATTTGAATGCTGTTTGTTTTATCAACATCGGTAAAGCCCGTATCTTTAAATATTACTTTACAGGTAGCTGGTTGTAATTCTTCTTTCCATCTACCAATACCTTCTGTTACTGCGGTGGTGATGCCATCTGCCAAGCAAATAAATAATGCGCCTGCACCAATACTGTAAACTGCTTTACCTGCAATAATTTGAATAGTAATGGGTAAGGTTAGATTTAAACCGTTTTTTAATAAAATTTCATACAATACATCTTCTTCTGTACGGTCTGCTTTAATGTTATTTGCGGAATTAAATAAATTTTGCTCAAAATTCTCTATGCTGCCATCCCAAGCGTTAATATTGCTGCTATCTAATTTAAAGGCTTTAAAGCCAATATCTAAGGTTTTGCCCTCTGTAAATAAGTCTTCTTTTTGTTCTGCTTTTATTTTTTCTCCTGCTCTCCGGATGCGTTCTTTGGTAATGTCTGCTATTGTTTTGTAACCTGCTTTATAAGCCTCTGTATTTTCTTCCGTTAGTTCTGGTAATTGTACAGAGATACATTTTCTGTACCCTCCATCTTCTGAGTTGATTTGCATGACTGCGTGAGCGGTAGTGCCTGAACCTGCGAAAAAATCCAAGACAATATCTTCATTGTCCTCTAAACCAATATTTAAAAATTGCTTAATTAAGCCTGTCGGTTTTGGGAAAGAAAAAATCTGGGCATCATCAAAAATTTCAATTATCTCGTTTGTACCATGTTGACTATAAACATTTTCTAATATAGAAAATGCTTTAATCTGTCGTTCAATCCCATTTTCATCTTTTAAATATTGTTTAGTATTAACAGACCAATTTCCTTCTCTATCTTTTAAAAACTCCAGTTCATCTACTTTAATAGCCTCTTCAACCCTCTCTTTCCCCCATAGCCACTGTCGCTTAGGCATTACATTAGTACCATCTGGTGCTCGAATAGGAAAAACCAAATTTTTTCTTTCACCCATACTTTTAGTAGCCTCAAGAGGGTGAGTTCTATATCCACCACGGACATCATAATGTTTATCTTTTTTGGTGTAGTACCTATCAATTGATTCTTGATTGTTTGGAATAAAAATAGGGTTCAAGTAATCAACGTTTTTCACATATACTAATGCATATTCATGTAGTGATACGAGATGTTTCTCTTTAGAACCGCCTCCGTATCTTTTTTTCCAAATAATACAATCAATAAAATTCTCCTCACCAAACACCTCATCACAGGTTTTACGTAGATTTTGAACTTCATTATCGTCAATACTTATAAAAATTAATCCATCTTCTTTTAATAGATTTCGAGCCAATTTCAAGCGAGGATACATCATATTCAACCAATTGCTATGGTAACGTCCATCCGTTTCGCTATTGGTGCTTAGCTTTTTGCCTTCTTCATCGGTTTGTCCAGTTAAAGCCAAATAGTTCCCCAAGTTATCGGCATAGTTATCTTTATACACAAAGTCTTTCCCTGTATTGTAGGGTGGGTCTATGTAAATCATTTTAATTTGGTTGGCATAACTTTTTTGCAACAATTTAAGTACCTCCAAATTATCGCCTTCTATAAAAATATTTTCAGTAATGTCCCAATCCTTACTTTCGGCTTTGTTGGGGCGTAAGGTTGCGGTACTGGGTTTGTTGGCTTCTTGCCTTGCTTGGCTTTTACCTGCCCAGGTAAAGCGGTAATATTCATCGCTGGTTTCTATATCACCACCTAATAAAGCTTTTAATTCTTCTACATCTAATTTTCCTTCTTTAATGATGGTTGGAAAAAGCGCTTTTAATTGTTCAATGTTTTGGTTTACTACATTTAAACTTTGGCTATCGGGATGTTGGGAGGTTATTTTTTCCATGCTTATTCAGCTATTTTTAATTTGAGTTGCGCCATTGCTGTACGCTTATGTTGTATTTGCAAGTTTAAATCTACTTGCTTATTTAATTGTGTTTCTTTTTTTGCAGTATTACTCAGTCCATCAATCTCTTCCTGTAATTTGTTCAATTCTTCTAACAAAAGCATATCTGACTGCGTTCTGCTTTGTGTTCTAACAGTAAATGTACTATTTAGCTTACTGGCTTGCAATGCAAAGATGCGTTGGGTATAGCCGTTATATAATTCAAAAAGATTTGCCTTTTCTAAATGCTGATAAGCCAAGCTCTCCAAAAATTTGCTTTGCAAACTGCTTTTTACAGATAAGGAGATGGCTTCGCTAAAATAACGTTTATCAATCATGCGTTTGCTAAAATCGTTTTGGTGGATACGCTTATGGTAAGTACTCCAAACCATTTGCTGTGTATCATAAACACATAATAAAATGGCATAAGGTATGTATTTGTGAATCAATTCCGCAACCTTTATAGCTATATTTTCAAAATCTTTATCTCTAATAATTACTGCTATAACTTGTATTTCTTCATAAATCAAGTCCTCATTTACATAAGTATTCACATTGATGTTCTCTGGATTTAAGGAGGCTATCCAATCTATGTTTTCTATTTGCGTATCTAACAGACTCCTTTCAGCAATACTTAAATCAAAGTTCCGCTTAAAGAATGCCTTGGTTATTTTCTTATTTAATAAACAACGATGTGGTAATTGTAAGATGTTGTTTAAAAAATCCATTTAGGCAATGATTAAATAGGCTATCAATTCATATTGATTGGCTATAATTTTCTTATTCATTTTAGTTCCTCCTGGTGTGGCTAAGCTATCCAATCCGAATTCATCATCCACTCCAGTCAAGTGGTTGGTTGCTATTTTTAACAAGTCGACATATAAAT
>JACMND010000069.1 GCA_014378705.1 Pedobacter sp.
AACTTCCTCCAACACCTGCAGAATTTAGATAATGCCTTGCATATAGAAATAGTTTATATTTCTATATGTATGTTTTATAGCAATATTTTAAAAGCTATAATTAAGCGGGTTTATTACACCACATTCTTAATTGCAAAATAGTCGCAATAATACATGGCGCACAGCCTGCTAACATTTTAAGAATCACGGAAGCATAATTTGAAGGTGGCATCAGAACGATGGAAATAACCATTAATACACTATTCCGGATGGACCTGGCCTGGGAATCGAAATTAATGAAGATTACGTTATTGAACGTGCTAAAGAAGGCCATAACTGGCATAATCCAATATGGCGGCATAAAGATGGAAGTATTGCAGAATGGTAAAACAGATTAATAAGTAAAACTGGTTTGGGCGTTCGGCCAAACTTTACGTTTCAATCTTTTTTCATATCCTTCCGCTTAGTTCATTTCAGTAAAAGGGATTTTTACTTCAATCCTTAACGCTCCTTTTAATTAAATTAGTTCATGCTCAAATCCGTATCATTATGATCAATTATACAATTCACTTTTTAAGCTGCGATTGGGGAACTTTTTCATTCAGGCTTTGTCTGGTTAGAGTTGAAGGTTTTAAAATTCTTGCCGAAGAAAAATCCAAAGACGGATCAGCAGCTACTTTTAAACGCTGGCAACAAGTTGCACAGCCGATAGAAAATAGAATTGAATACTACCTTAAAGTATTAGAATCACAGATTGATAATCTAAAGAAAAAAGTTACTGTTTGTATAGATGAAGTGCCGTTAATTATATCAGGAATGGCATCTTCAACAATAGGGGTAATGGAGCTGCCTTATAAAAAATTACCCTTTTTTATTGATGGCTCAGATCTTCATGTAAAAAAAATACCGGCAACCTCTAAATTTATTTACGATACCATACTTATTTCAGGTGTTAGAACGGATGAAGATGTGATGCGTGACGAAGAAACTCAACTGGTGGGATGCGATTTGCCGGCAAGTGATCATGAACAACTTTTTATCCATCCCGGCACACATTCTAAATACGTAGCGGTTCGGGACGGTAAAGGAGTAAGTCTAAAAACTTATATGACAGATGATTTTTTTTCACTTTTAGCGACAAAATGTATTTTAACCCAATCAATTAAAAACGATGGTGATTTTAATACGGGTGCTCATAAAAAATATTTTGAAATGGGAGTTAAAAAGGGTTCCACATTAAATCTGTTGCATGAGGCATTCATGGTCAGAACGAATAATCTATTTAATAAATTGACAAGTGAGCAGAATTACTTTTTTTTTAGTGGTTTATTAATAGGTAATGAATTAAAAGACATCTTTCAAAATTTTAACGGCGGAATTACATTAGCCGGAGAACCGGATTTAATTATGTATTACACAGCAGCTTTAAATTATTTGAGTATTGCAAAAAATACGCCGTCATTTCTATCTAGAACCGGCGTTGAAACTACTTTAAAACGGTAATATGCAGTTTATTAAAAAACTTACAAAAATTCAATTTGTCGTTATTTTTATGGTTTTTGTGTGTTGTTTTTTCTTTTTATCCCCGGTTTCTTACCCTCTTAAAAAGGATGTTTAAACTTTACACTTTTACTTCACACATTTCAAAATCTTAGAAATAATTCAAGACTTATTAATAGCACATAGATGGTATTTCCATGTATTTATGTGACATATAAATTATTCCTTAATCCTGATTGTGTGCAGTTCTTAAAGAAGAATTCACAATCTCACTTTGTTGTACAATTTCAAAAAACTCTTCCATAACATATTACGTTCATTGATGATGTAGACACTCTACAATAACTTATTTATACAACTAATTAACCGCAATCTCATGGAAAAAAGAAATTACTATGACGAACCACTGTCAGAGAACAGTGGTTTTTTGACAAAGTCTTTACCGAGACGATCTTTTTTGCAGTACACAGGTGCTGGTGTTGCCGCTGCAACATTGGTAATGGCTGGCTGTAAAGCAGAAGCACCGATTACGATCCAAAATCACGATGGAGTTGATTTGGGAAGTGGCGATTTTGGCATTTTAAATTATGCCTATGCATTGGAACAACTTGAAGCAGCCTTTTATGTACAGGTTCTAGCGACACCTTACTCAGGTATCTCTTCAAAAGAAAAATCCTATATGCATGACATTTGTCGTCATGAAGTAGCCCACAGAGAGTTTTTCAAAAATGCATTGGGAAGCAAAGCTATTCCTGCTCTTGAAGTAGATTTTTCTACGATTGATTTTAGTAGCCGTGACAGCGTTTTGGCAGCTTCTAAAGGTTTTGAAGATCTTGGCGTAACCGCATATAATGGTGCCGGTGCCTTGCTGGAATCCGTTGATTATTTATTGCTTGCCGGGAAAATTGTTTCAGTAGAAGCCAGGCACGCCGCTTTAATCCGTGATTTAATACAGTGTGGAAGTTTTGCTAACAGCGAAGTATTAGACCAAAACGGTCTTGACGGAGCTCGCACTCCTGCTGAAGTTTTGGCTTTGGCCGCAACTTTTATCAAAACTAAAATAAACGCTAGTAATTTACCAACTACTTAATCTGCAGATCATGAATCTTATAAATATCATAGAAGAAATAGAAAAAGTGGATTCGGACGTGTATGAACGTTTTAGTCCAAGAAGAAAAGCAATGAAGAGCTTTTTTAATATGGGATCCAAAATTGCCTTAGCTGCTATTCCTTTATCATTGGGCAGTATGTTTAAGAAGGCTTACGGTCAAACCCCCACAGGTATTCTTGACGTGTTAAATTTTGCACTGACGCTTGAACACCTTGAATACAATTTTTATCTGAAGGGATGTGCTAAAGTTGGCATACCTGCAGGTTGCGATTCAGAATCGATTAAAACTATCCGCATGGATGAGGCAAAGCATGTCAAGTTTTTAGAAACTGTAATTAAAAGTTTGGGTGGTACCCCTGTAAAAGAAGCTAAATATGACTTTACAGCAAAAGGTACTTTCCCTGATGTGTTTACCAATTATGCAACGTTTTTAGCTGTTGCACAGGCATTTGAAGATACTGGTGTTAGAGCTTACAAAGGCCAGGCAGGAAACTTGATTTCGTCAAATGAAGTTTTAACAGCAGCATTGCAAATCCATTCTGTTGAAGCAAGACATGCTTCGCACATCCGCTGGATGCGCCAACAAATGGGGGTTGATGTTAAGCCTTGGATTACTGGTAAGGAAAGTGGAATTGGTGCAGCAGTTCAGGCATCTTACGACGGGGAAGAATTGGATACTCAGGCCGGTATATTAATTACCAATATAAACGGAAAAGATATTCCTTATGAAGCCGCTACTGAATGTTTTGATGAACCATTAACTAAAGAACAAGTAGTTGCAATTGTAACTCCATTCTTTGCTTAAATTGTTTAAGTAATAAAAAGCCTTTCCTGAAATGGAAGGGCTTTTTTTATGCAAAAATTTGCCAACAAATTTTTAAACTAAAACCTACTTTTTACTAGTTGTTTCCTGCTTGTTTATGTTGACGCTAACGTTTTACTCTGCAAACAAAAGCGTGGCCTATTTACTGTTTTAGTCTGGTTAAATATTTTTAATTAAGGTTAAAAGACTTCTGCAAAACCGCATTTTAATTAAAATCGTAATTAACGCAAAACAATAATTATATCGTTAACTAAAATTAATTCTATGAACAATTTAACAAAACAGGAAGTACAGGAACTTCCTGAAGAATCTAAAGGTTTTCTGGCATCCAGGGTACAAAGACGTTCCTTCCTAAAATATGCCGGAATGAGTGCAGTGGGAATTGCTCTTGTAGCAGCAGGTTGTAAAAAAGACAAGCAAATTGAAGGAGTTTATTTGGGAAGTGGTGACATTGGCATTTTAAATTATGCTTATGCTCTTGAGCAACTTGAAGCAGCCTTTTACATTCAGGTTGTAACTTCATTTTATTCAGGTGCTTCTGATGATGAGAAAATTTTCTTAACTGATATTAGAGATCATGAAATTGCTCATCGCGAATTCTTTAAGAACGCATTGGGTGGATCGGCCATTCCAAGCCTGGAAGTTGATTTCTCAACCATAGATTTTACAAGCAGAGCTAGTGTTTTAGGAACAGCGATGGCATTCGAAGACCTGGGTGTTACTGCTTATGATGGTGCCGGATATTTATTTAAGAGTGCAGATTATCTTTTACTAGCGGGTAAAATTGTTTCTGTTGAAGCACGTCACGCCGCTTTAATCCGTGAACTTCTTAGCACCAACACTTTTCTGGGTGCAGAAGTAGACAGCAACTCTGTGAATATTTCACGTTCCCCTGCCGAAGTATTATCTGCCGCAGGAAAATACATTAAAACTAAAATTAACGCAGGTGATCTGCCAACCGCTTAAACTGAAAGATTATGAATTTTGTAAATATATTAGAAGAAATAGAAAAAGTTGATGGAGACGTTTATGAACGTTTAAGTCCGCGTAGAAAAGCCATGAAGAATTTTTTTAGCATGGGTTCAAAAGTAGCTATAGCAGCTTTGCCGTTAGCACTTGGTTCAATGTTTAAAAAAGCTTACGGTCAGGCAGTACCTCAAAATATAATCGATGTGTTACAATATGCATTAACACTTGAGCACTTTGAATATAGATTTTATGAAAGAGGAAGCATGCTGGCACCTATTCCTGTAGGGGCTGACAATGCAGCAATCCAAATTATAAGAGACAGTGAGGGAAAACACGTTAATTTTTTAAAGTCGGTAATTTCCTCTGTTGGTGCTACACCGGTTGCAGAGAAGGTTGTTTATGACTTTACTGCGGGTGGTACTTTTCCAACCGTGTTTACTGATTATGCAACGTTTTTGGCTGTCGCACAAGTGCTGGAAGATACAGGTGTTAGAGCCTATAAAGGACGTGCTGGTGAACTATTAGGCCAAAAAGTTTTTCTTACAGCTGCCCTTGGTATTCATGCAGTTGAAGCACGCCATGCTGCAAAAATTAGAAGTATGAGAAGAATGAATGGTCATGCGCCTTTATTAAAATCTTACATAACAGGCGGAAACGACAGCGGAGTTCCTGCGGCAAACGGTAACTACGGAGGTTCAACTCCTGAAGGCAATGTTGTTCAGGCAGGTATTACCATCACCGGTATTAATGGGCAAACCATTAGTGCCAATACAGCTACCGAAGCTTTTGACGAGGCTTTAACTGCGGCAGAAGTTTTGGCTTTAGTTGCACCTTTCGGTGTGTCATAAATTTATTTTTAACAGACAATAAAAAGGGGCTTATTGCCCCTTTTTGATTTTAAAATATTTTATTTAACACGCTTCATCTTATTAAAATAACGATTATCTACTTAAATTCCAGGATAGGGTTTTTTTATATTCGCTAAAAATTTACTTGATTATTTTTGATTGAAGTTGAATTAATGAAAGTTCCTTTTATTAAATTGCCTTTACAGAATAATAGCTTTACATCAGATAACACAATACACCAAATAATTATCACTCGATAATTTTTACCCGATTTAATTTTTAAAAATGATTGAAATCCAAAGAACTGATTCTCATAATAAAGATTTTATTAATCTGGTAAAACTTTTAGATGCCGATCTGGCTATAAGAGACGGAATTGAACATGGTTTTTATGCCCAGTTTAATCAGGTTGATCAAATTAAATACGTTGTTTTAGCTTTCATAAATAATCAACCGGCAGGTTGCGGTTCTATAAAACACTATGAGGATGATACTATTGAAATTAAACGAATGTATACAATTCCCGCTCATCGGGGTAAAGGTGTTGCCAGTCAAATCCTGCATGAATTAGAAATTTGGGCAAAAGAAATGGAATATCGCACCTGCATATTAGAAACCGGAAAAAAACAACCCGAAGCCATTGCATTGTATAAAAAAATCTCATTTAATATTATGGCCAACTATGGTCAGTATGAGGGAGTTGAAAATAGTATGTGTTTTGAAAAACAATTGAGATGAATGCAATGATCTAATAAGATTTCTTATTGCTCCTCTTTATAAAATTCAATGTGAGGTAAAATGTATTGGGATTAACGATTACCGATATATCTTAAAACACTACTTTCACTAAATGATTTTGATAGTAATGGGTGTTTCCGGCTGCGGCAAAAGTACAGTTGGTAAAATTTTGGCTGAAGTGCACAACCTTCCTTTTTTTGACGCGGATGATTTTCATTCGGCATCAAGTATTCAAAAAATGAGTAATGGCGTTCCTTTAACGGATAATGATCGTTTGCCCTGGCTTAAAAATTTGGCAAACCTGATTGTAGAATGGGATAAAAAGGATGGTGCCGTTTTGGCCTGCTCGGCCTTAAAAGAGAGTTACCGCAAAATTCTTCAATCCGTTTTAAATGTTACATGGATCTTTTTGGATGGTGACAGGGAAACCATATTAAAAAGGCTACTATCCAGAAAACCACATTACATGTCATCATCATTACTTGATTCGCAATTAGAGGCTTTAGAAAAGCCTGTTCATGGCATTCATGTAAATATTTCATTAAGTCCAAATGAAATTGTTCGGGTGATCACCACGCAACTTAATAAAATGGAATCAAAATCTGAGTTTGGACTAATTGGATTAGGCGTGATGGGTAAAAGTCTTGCTATAAATCTGGCATCACATAACGTTAATGTCAGCATTTATAACCGCCATATCGCTGGAAAAGAGGAGAACATTGCGGTTAACATTATCACAGAAAATACGGATGTAAAGAATTTTAAAGGTTTTGATGATCTGAATGGGTTTTTACAATCTCTTGCAATGCCGCGTAAAATTATGCTTATGATTTATGCTGGCGCTATTGACTCACAATTGGAAACCTTGCTTCCGTTTTTAAAGCCTGGAGATATCGTTATTGACGGAGGAAATTCATTTTACAAAGACACAGCCAGAAGGCAGGAATTTTTAGGCAGATCTGGTATTCATTTTTTGGGAGCAGGGATATCCGGGGGCGAAGAAGGTGCACTTAAAGGAGCGTCCATTATGTCTGGAGGTGATTACGCGGGATACATTCTTGTTTCTAAGTATCTTAATCATTTATCCGCGAAAGATAAATTTGGTAAACCCTGTTCTGCTTTTGTTGGTCCGCATGGATCTGGCCATTTTGTAAAAATGGTTCATAACGGAATTGAATATGCAGAAATGCAGACTTTAGCGGAAATTTATTATCTCCTGCGCCGCCTTCTCAATTTATCTGCTAAAGAAATCTCCGCAATTTTTATGGACTGGCAATCTTCTGAACTTAGCAGTTACCTATTAGAAATTACAATTGATATACTAAAATATAATGAGGATGGCGAACTTTTATTGGATCTTATTTTAGATAATGCCGGGCAAAAAGGAACAGGAGGTTTGTCGGTTATTGCAGCACTCGAATATGGAGTGGCATATGGCCCGCTTTCTGAAGCAGTAATGGCCAGATATATTTCTGCCATGAAAGATGAAAGAGTACGGGCTGCAAAACTTTACCAAGAGGATAATTGCAGTCATAATTTGGATAAAGTTGCCTTTACAGAAAGCTTAAAAAATGCCTATCAGGCAACAAAAATTATTAATCATGAAATTGGGTTTAATTTAATGAAGCAAGTTTCTGAGCAAAATAATTGGAAACTTGATTTTTCTGAAATAGCCCGGATTTGGACTAATGGATGTATTATTCGATCAGGGTTAATGGAAAATATCTCAGAAATATTTAAAACAAATAAAGATATTCTGACCTCGCCGGAGATTGTGAAGAATATGAAGTTATGGAAAATTGATCTGGCGAATTGTGTAGCTACAGGATTGCAAAATGGAATCCCTTTACCGGTTATATCAGCATCACTTAACTATTTTTTAAGTTTTACTACCGCAGATTCTTCGGCAAACCTTATACAGGCCCAACGTGATTATTTTGGGGCGCATACTTATCAACGAAAGGATAAAGAATCCGGTAAGTATTATCACACTATTTGGAAATAATTAAAGTTTTGGCTTTTTACATATTCCGTAAACCAAAAGGGGTAATTAAATTTTTTAAATCCACCTGTAAAAAAAGAAGTTAATTGATATTTTAATTAATCTGATAAAACTTGAGAAGCTACATAATACTGCAAGGGGCACTAAATAACAGAATTTAATTTTAATACCCATTTTAAAGGACTGTTTGAAAATACCATTAAATGAGTTCGTTTTATCAATTAACCGGGAAAACACTTTTGTAAATAAACTATGACTTCAAAATTTAAGAAATGAAATAGATTAAATCTTTAATAATGGAATTTATGGGTTTATTCATCCGGGCCACCGGGAATCACCAAGATAAGACCAGAACCAAATAACAAAAAACCGATCCCGAAAGGAAATAGAATTTATATTTATAAACTTGGGCATAAAATAATTGATACTGCCAAGATTGGTTCTTGCGTTGATCACCAAGTAAATATTATTTATAGCCGTGGAATTTTAAAAAAAACCGCCTGGGCATACCGACGGTTTTTTTTGTGTTCAATATTTATTTATTGAGTTTTGCTTTCAGATTTTCATCAATAGCTGCTAAAAACTCCTCTGTATTTAAGTAGTGTTCGCCATGAGTTACTTTGTTACCATGGATATTTACAGCGAGATCTTTTGTCATTTTCCCGCTTTCAACGGTTTCTACACAAACCTTTTCCAGCGTTGTGCAAAAGTTTATTAGCTCCTGGTTATTGTCCAGAATACCGCGAAATTCTAAACCTCGTGTCCAGGCGAAAATTGAAGCAATTGGATTAGTAGAAGTTGGCTTGCCTGCCTGATGATCACGATAATGACGGGTTACTGTACCGTGGGCAGCTTCCGCTTCCATTGTTTTTCCATCAGGGGTGACTAAGGTGGAAGTCATTAATCCCAATGAACCGAAGCCTTGAGCAACGGTGTCAGATTGAACGTCGCCATCATAATTCTTACATGCCCAAACAAAATTACCATGCCATTTTAAAGCGGATGCAACCATGTCATCAATCAAGCGGTGTTCATATGTTAAGCCATTGGCATCAAAGTCTGATTTAAACTCCGTATTGTAAATTTCTTCAAAAATGTCTTTAAAGCGTCCATCATACTTTTTAAGGATGGTGTTTTTGGTAGATAAATACAAAGGCCATTTTTTTAACAAAGCCTGGTTAAAGCAGGCTTTGGCAAAACCACGGATACTTTCATCCGTATTATACATTGCCAAAGCAACACCATCGCCCTCAAAGTTATAAACCTCATATGACTGGACTTGGCCGCCATCTTCCGGTGTAAATGTGATGTTTAGTTTGCCTTTGCCTTTGGTAAGAAAATCAGTAGCTCGATACTGGTCACCAAAAGCATGCCGGCCAATACAAATTGGAGCAGTCCAGTTTGGCACCAATCGGGGTACGTTGCTCATTACAATAGGTTCACGAAAAACGGTTCCGTCTAATATATTACGAATGGTTCCGTTTGGCGATTTCCACATCTGCTTTAAGCCAAATTCTTTAACCCGCTGCTCATCCGGAGTGATGGTTGCACACTTAATTCCAACACCAAACTCTTTAATCGCATGAGCGGCATCAATAGTAACCTGATCATTCGTTTCGTCGCGATATTCCATCCCAAGATCAAAGTATTTAATGTCCAGCTCCAGGTAAGGGAAAATTAGTTTTTCCTTTATAAATTTCCAGATGATGCGGGTCATTTCATCTCCATCTAATTCCACAACGGGGTTGGCTACTTTAATTTTATTTATTGACATGCGGGTTTATTTTTTTGAACTTTTTTGAAATTCAAAGATATAAAATTGAATTTAAGAGAATTAGTTGTTCTGTTAAAACTTAAACAAAATGATTACGTTTTATTTATAACAATCTTAATTTGATACCATGAATAGAGAAAATAAATTTCCTGAATTAGATAACAAAAATGAAGATCAGGACAGAGATAAAACATTGAAAGACGATTTGAATTCTCAAACTAATATTGACAATTTAGCATACAATGCTGAAGCGAATAGCTTTGAATTTGACGTGAATACGGAAGGCGGGGAGTATGATCATCCGGATCCGTACAATACGGCCGTAAAGAACGGTGGAGATTTTAATTCTGATTATGATGAGGCAAATCCAACGGCAGTTGATGAATATGATAAGGCAGAAGATTCGGCAGAAAACCTGGATACTTTAGGCATGCATATAGATAGTGGTAAAATTGTAGAATTGAGTCCGATTGACGAAGAACTTTCTAAAACGCCGGAGGATGACCGGGACGATCTTGATGAAGAAGGATATCCCAAAAACGACACAAGGAAAGAAGATGATCTGAACAGCTAATCCAGTTCCAGATTAAAATTTTTTTTAAAATCTTCTAAATGAGGATTTTTTTCTACCATATGCAGATACTTTTCAGTAGAGGTATATAGATGCTTCTTATTGCTTTTTTCGGCTTGTTTGGTAATGATATCCACACTGAAATTTTTTAACTGAACGCGAAGAAAATTCAGCAAATCTATCTTTTCACTGGCAAGCTGGTTGTCCTGAATTTTATTTTCAATAATTAATTCTATCAAAAAATTTTCCAGTAGAACAGGCTGGTATGCGGTCATTAAAGTGAATATATTCAGCTTTCCATCTAATTTTATTTTTTGAGCATACTGGTTCCACAGTTTTAATAAGGTATCTGTACTAAATTCTTCCTTCGTTTCTCCTTGAACGTAATCAATCTTTTGTTCTTCCTTTTTGTTGTAATTGGCAGTTAGGTCATTTAAATTAGGAATGATAGTATCAGTTTGAATATACCCTATTTTAGGAAGGTTAATTTTTAGCTTTTCTAAAACCTTTTCCGGTAATACATTATTTTCTTCAGTTTGATTTACTTCTACAGCAGGAGGAGATAAAACTGGTCCTTCCGGACTATCAGCTTTACTCTCAGGCATTTTTAACTCAATAGAGTTTTTAATAGGTGGTAAATCTTTAACTAAGGGTTCAAACTTTTTTTTTACTGGTTCTACAGTTAAAATATTGTTTGCTGGTATTTTTGAAAAGTTTAAAACGGACGGAATATGACAGAGTTTTATTAGTGCCAGCTCTACCTGCAATCGCTGGTTTTTACTGATCCGGTAATTAAGATCACATTGATTGGCGATGTTTAAAGATGAAATTAAAAAGGAAGTTGATGTTTCTTGAGATTGCTTAAGATAACGTTGTTTAATTCCTTCACTTACTTCAAGTAATTTGAGAGTGATCTCATCTTTGGTAACAAGCAGGTTTCTAAAGTGAGAGGCCAGGCCTGTAATAAAATGGTTTCCATCAAAACCATTTGCCAAAATCTCGTCAAATATTACAAGTGAACCAGGAACATTTTCCTGAAGCAAAGCATCAGTTAATTGAAAATAGTAATCGTAGTCTAGAATATTCAGATTTTCAATTACAGATTTATAAGTAACATTTTTATTAGAAAAACTAACAATCTGATCGAACATAGAAAGCGCATCCCGTAATCCTCCATCGGCTTTTTGTGCGATAAGATGCAATCCATCCGTATCAAAATTTACACTTTCTTTCACCGCGATTTCTGCAAGATGACCTGCCATATCATCCACCTTGATTCTGTTAAAATCAAATATTTGGCAGCGGGATAAAATAGTCGGCAGAATTTTATGTTTTTCTGTTGTGGCTAATATAAAAATAGCATAAGAAGGCGGCTCTTCCAACGTTTTCAAAAAAGCATTAAACGCTGATTGCGATAACATGTGAACCTCATCAATGATATAGATTTTGTACTTACCCGTTTGTGGTGGGATACGAACCTGTTCAATCAGGCTGCGGATATCATCAACCGAATTGTTAGAAGCAGCATCCAGTTCATGGATACTAAAAGAATTTCCGTTTTGAAAGGTTTGGCATGAATGACATATGCCACAGGCTTCGGCCTGCTCAGATAAATTTTCGCAGTTAATTGTCTTGGCCAGAATTCTTGCACATGTAGTTTTGCCTACACCCCGCGGACCGCAAAACAAAAATGCCTGAGCCAGTTGATTATTTTTAATGGCATTTTTAAGCGTATTGGTAATGTGCTGCTGACCAACTACGGTTTGAAATGTTGCCGGGCGGTATTTACGGGCCGAAACGATAAAATTATCCATTGTTGTAAAAATAGTATTTTTACTTATCAGTTGGAAAAAGTTGTAATTGGTAAATTATCTGTGGAGTAGAAAAGTCTTGAAAGTAAGTTAGATAGGTTTTTTTATTGCTGCTATAAAGTATAAAATATTGTGATAAAAACCTTCCGCCGGGTAAAAACTATAAGGAACTTAAAATAAACATGGATTTTATAAGGAATTGGGGGCTTTAGAATATTGGATTATCGAACCGGAAGAAAAAACGTTAAGAAGTATAAGCCTGATGCGGAAGAAAAAATTTCAGCCCTCCCGGTTGCGTACGTCGGGTGGTAAAGAAAATACCCCGGTTTTGCCCGGATTTAGTTTAATGCTTGACGAGGTATTTTAGCATCAGTTTTAGCGATTATATATAAATCAATCCTTACAGTGCTTTGCAAGCCTAAGCAAGCTAAACCCGGTAGGAGCGTAAAGCCCCCGATTTTTCATCGGGGCTTGCAGCGAATAACGGGACTGTCGGTTACCAAATGCACTGGACTGGCTTTTCAAAAATAAAATCAGGCAATCCAAATCAAGTTAAACAACTAATTGATAATTAGAAAAATATCTCTATTTTTGCGCTCCGTTATAAAAGCGGAACAATTAAAAAATTATAAAAAGAACAATGCAACAGTACGAAACAGTGATCATTCTTACCCCGTTGTTATCTGAAGAGGCCGCTAAAGAGGTTGTAACCAAATTTAGCAAGCTAATGACTGATAGCGGAGCCGAAATTATCCATGAGGATAATTGGGGTTTGAAAAAACTTGCGTATCCGATTGAAAAGAAAACAACCGGGTATTATCACCTAACTACTTTTAATGCTCCGGGTGAGTTAATTAACAAAATTGAGATTGAGTACCGACGTGATGAGCGTGTGATGCGTTTTTTAACCATTGCACTTGATAAGCACGCGATGGCTTACAGCGAGAAAAAACGCAGCGGAGCATTCAATAAAAAGAAAGAAGTTAAAACGGAGGCAGCAGCATAATGGCAAAAGATACAATTCAATACGTTACGGCTCCCAAAGTGGACGATACGCGTAAAAAATATTGCCGTTTTAAAAAGAACGGTATCAAGTTTATTGACTACAAGGATGGTAATTTTTTGTTAAAGTTTGTAAATGACCAGGGCAAAGTTTTGCCCCGCCGTTTAACCGGAACTTCTTTAAAATTCCAGCGTAAAGTAGCTCAGGCTATAAAACGTGCCCGCCATATTGGTTTAATGCCGTATGTTACTGATTCATTAAAATAAGGGGAGACACGCGAAATGGAATTAATATTAAAACAAGACATCAAAAACCTCGGAGAGAAAGATGATGTTGTTAAAGTAAAGCCGGGATATGGCCGTAATTTTCTTATTCCGGAAGGATTTGCAATTATGGCTACAGTTTCTGCAAAAAAAGTATTGGCAGAGAATTTAAAGCAAGCCGCTTTTAAACAAGATAAAATTAAAAAGGACGCGGATGCTATTGCAACCCGTTTGGAAGGTGTAAAACTGATTATTGGTGCTAAAGCCGGTGAAAGCGGAAAGATATTTGGGTCTGTTAACACCATTCAGATTGCTGATGCGTTGAAAAAAGAAGGTTTTGAAGTTGACCGTAGACGGATTACTTTTGAAACCGACCCTAAATTTATTGGAGAGTACATTGCCAATTTAAATTTGCACAAAGAGGTAAAAGTACAGGTTCCGTTTGCAGTGGTTGCTGAGTAAGACTGAACCCCATTTGCGCACGAACTCATTACCCTTTTCCGAATGAGAAAGGCGATCAATAAAATGCCTCCTGGTTTAAGGAGGCATTTTATGTTTAATAATTTTATCTGATTTATCTTATCAAATAGCTAATTAGCAGATTGATTGTTGATTTAGGCGTTTTAACAAGTTGTACGCTGTAGCTTTTTAGGATTCCTTCGATCTGCTCAGGATTGCCAAAAAGGATGCCGCTCCCATCATTAACGCAAAAAAGAAAACCTCATACTCTCAGGTAAGTATTAAAGAACCGAAGACCTGGGCATGCCAGGTATTTTTAAGTGGAACTTCCCAGCTGTTGTTTAATTCCTTTCTTGTAGACACCAGGTTATTAAAAACAATGGTTTCTGAAGTAATGACTTCAGCTTTAAGTAATTTTTCAAATTCATCCCGGTTAACTGTTTGAACAACTTCACCATCTCGGTAAGCCAGAGAAAAGCGGTCAAATAAATTAATGCTGAATTCCAATTCTAAATCTTTCATCAACTTTACTGATTTATCAATCGAACAGCCTGTAGCCCCGACCTTCTCTTCATCCACAGATAAAACAATGAACTGATTGTATCTGATTTCTGCCGCGGCTACTAATTCATGTCCGTGCGCCAGCCACTGAGACGTAAAGCTATTGAGCTTATCTTGAATTTGTGTTACTTCAATAGGTTGTAAAATCCGGTCAGACTGGTAGATCCATACCCTGGAATTTTCAGAAATATTCATGACGTAAAGTTACTTATTATTTAAAATGGTGTTATTTTAATAATTTGATAAAAGAAAAAGCTTGAGTTCTGATTTTATAATCCATTTGCCCTAACCGTGATTTCGGCGATATCCAATACCAAAACTTCGTTTTCTTTCTCAAAGTTTTTTATTCCATCGCTTAACATGGTCATGCAAAAGGGGCATCCGGCGGCGATAATATCCGGATTAATGGATAAAGCTTCTTCAATCCGTTCAATGTTTACGTCTTTAAAACCTTTTTCAGGTTCTTTAAACATCTGAGCACCCCCTGCGCCGCAACATAACCCATTGCTTTTGCAGCGCTTCATTTCTACAAGCTCGGCATCTAAAATTTCCAATGCTTTACGCGGAGCTTCATATACACCGTTGCCGCGACCTAAATAACAAGGATCATGAAAAGTAATTTTTTTGCCTTTAAAAGATTCACCGCCCTCTGCTTTTAGTTTGCCATCATCAATTAACTGCTGTATTAATTGGGAATGGTGTATCACTTCGTAATTGCCGCCTAAACCGGGATATTCATTTTTGATGGTGTTGAAACAATGCGGGCAACCGGTTACTATTTTTTTAATCTTGTAACCGTCCAAAATCTGGATATTGCTTATGGCCTGCATCTGGAAAAGAAATTCATTTCCCGCTCTTTTTGCCGGATCGCCTGTACAACTTTCTTCGGTGCCCAACACAGCGAAATTTATTCCCACATATTGGAGAATTTTACAAATATCACGGGTAATTTTTTGTGCTCTTTCATCAAAGCTACCGGCACAGCCAACCCAAAATAAAATTTCAGGTGCTTCACCTTTAGCGGCCATTTCAGCCATGGTTGATATACCCTTACCTTGAACCTCTTCATTGTTGAGGGAATTAATTTGCACATTATTGGTTGAGTCGTTCATAAATATTTTTAAACCCGTTAAAAGCATTTGAATGGATCTGCACATTTACTCATTTGCACATCTATGCATTTGCTAATCAGCAAATCAATCTTTCGCCCAGTTAAAACGATCAGCTGGTGAATATTTCCAAGGGGCACCATTGTTTTCTATGTTTGCAAACATGTTATTTAAACTAGCCGAAGCTTTAGATTCTTCCATAACTGAATAGCGTCGTAGTTCAACTATAATATTGAGCGGGTCAATATTTATCGGACAAGCCTCTGTACAGGCATTACAGGTTGTACAGGCCCAAATCTCTTCCTTGCTTATGTAATCGTGTAACAGGGATTTTTCATCCTTAAAACCCTTGCCATGTTTGTCTAAATTACGTCCGATTTCTTCCATCCGGTCGCGGGTATCCATCATTATTTTACGCGGGGAAAGAAGCTTTCCGGTAATATTGGCCGGACAAACGGATGTACACCGGCCGCATTCTGTACAGGTATAAGCTTCCATTAAGCTTTTCCAGGTTAAATCTGTAACATCTTTAGCACCAAACCGGTTTCCTTCCGCTACAGGTTGCGGCGTATACGCAGTATCAAGCATTGCTTTAACCTCATTGGTAACTGATGCCATATCGGTAAATTCACCTTTGGGTTCTAAATTAGAATAGTACGTATTCGGGAAGGCCAAAATAATGTGAAAATGTTTGGAATAGGGGAGGTAATTTAAAAACGCGAGAATGCCGATAATATGAAACCACCAAGCAGAACGTTCTATGATGATCAGTATTGATTCTGATGAAGGCAACAATGGAGAAATGAAACCGCTTATTGGAAAAACCCCTGCGTTGATGTAGTGTGGTGATCCAATTTGCTGTAAACGATAATCCGCGGCATTCATGGTTAAAAACGCAATCATGAGTACGGTTTCAATAATTAGTATATAATCTGCGTCAGCTTTTGGCCATTTGCCCATTTCAACTCCCGAAAACCTTTTTAACTTTAAATAATTGCGCCTTGCGTAAAATGCGATGACGCCAAGCAATACCAGTGCTGCAAGTATTTCGAAAGAACCGATCAGAAAATTATACAGGCCGCCAAGTGGAGAAGCGAAGATTCTGTGGGTACCAAAAAGGCCATCAATGATAATTTCTAACACTTCAAGGTTTATGATAACAAATCCCACATAAACAAAAAAGTGCAATATGGCAGCGATAGGCCGCTTTACCATTTTAGTCTGACCAAAAGCGACTTTTAACATAACCATGAAACGCTGCAATGGCTTATCCGAACGATTTAGGGGAAGACCTAAATTTATGTTTCGAATTATCTTTTTTACATTAACAGTAAAATAAAAGACGGCAGCAAGGATTATTAGTAAAAATATAATTTGATCAGTCATCTATCTTTTCTAGTTGTCAAAAATAAGTATTATGATTTTATCAATTTATTTTTAACATGTCATTATTAACATTTACACGGCTTTATGAGTTAAATTTCAAATATATTTTAGAAAATCAAAAAAGACGCTACATTTGCAGACCATTTGAAGATGGTGCCATAGCTCAGTCGGTAGAGCAAAGGACTGAAAATCCTTGTGTCCCTGGTTCGAATCCAGGTGGCACCACAATAAATCCTTGGAGTTCTACTCCGGGGATTTCTTGTTTAGTGTTATAATATGTAAAAAGGTTTAAAATTCATCTACCAGATTAAATCATAATATCAACAATCTCTTAAAAAAGCAAGTCTTTTGAAAGTCGCCCCTTTCATAATAATGGCTATTGGGTATTTAGCAATATTAGTACCAACTGTAAGATACCTTTAATGGCGTTATTTCTATCTTGGAATAGTTGCTTGAATGTTCGGTTTGAACTTTGCTTAACCTTCAAAAACTATGTCAGAAAGTTTTATTAGAGAAATGATAAGTTTATTTTATTAGAAAGTAGCTAATATTTTTAGTATAATATGTACGTTTGTATATGTATGCCATCGTAGATATAGAAACAACTGGAGGACATGCCAGCGCCAATGGTATAACCGAAATTGCTATAGTCATACATAACGGAAAAGAGGTTGTACAACAGTATCAAACCCTGATAAATCCAGGAGTATTTATTCCCTTATATATTACTGCTCTTACAGGGATTAGTAATGAGATGGTAGAAAGCGCACCTTCCTTCAAGCAAGTAGCATCAGAAATTTATGTCCTTTTAAAGGATAGAATTTTTGTAGCCCATAATGTAAATTTTGACTATTCATTTGTAAGCCATCATCTTTCTTTAGCAGGTTACCAACTTCAATGTAAGAAGCTATGTACCGTTCGTTTAGGGCGAAAAATTGTTCCTGGATTTTTGTCTTATAGTCTGGGTAAATTATGCAAATGCCTGGATATTGAAATAAAAGACAGGCATAGAGCAGGTGGAGATGCCCAGGCAACGGCTCAACTGTTTTCATTGCTATTACAAAAAGACACCGAAGGCCATATTTTACAATCGCTGAATCGAAATTCGAAAGAACAGCAATTACCGCCTCATTTAAATAAAGCAGATATTGAAAAATTACCAGCTGTACCGGGGGTATATTACTTTAATGATCAAAAAGGAAAAGCTATCTATGTGGGCAAAGCTAAAAATTTGAAAAAGCGGGTTTTGTCGCATTTTACAGGAAATAATTCAGGCAAGCAGCGGCAGGAGTTTATGGGGCACATTCACTCCATTACGTTTCAGCAATGCGGAACAGAGCTTATGGCTTTCATTTTAGAGGCTTACGAAATAAAACGGCTATGGCCAGCTAACAATAAGGCTTTAAAACGCTTTGATCTTGCTTATGGTCTTTATACATATGAAGATCAGCGAGGCTACCTAAGGCTGGCTATTGATAAAAAAAGAAAATATTCAGCTCCCGTTTACAGCTTTACTCAGATTTCGGAAGGGCATAATCTTATCCAGGTTTTAATGAGGGAGTTTGATCTATGCCCAAAACTCTGTTTTATACAGATTAACAATGAATGTTGTACTGGAATAACTCAAGGTCATTGCCATGGAGCTTGCGAAAGCAGAGAAGAATTTAGTGAATATAATAAAAGGGTTCAGCTCGCTTTAGCAGGATTAAAAGCAACTTTACCCTCCTTCGTTTTACAAGATGAAGGAAGGACAACTGATGAGAAAAGTATTGTATTAATGGAGGAAGGTCAATTAAAAGGGATGGGATATATTTCTAAAGCGTTCTCTGCTGATGATGATATAAATCAACTAAAACCTCTTTTACAGCCCTATCTCTGCAATGATTATACTAGCAGGCTGGTGCAAAGCTTTGCTTCACGGTATCCTGAAAAAGTGATGATGCTAAATTTGTAGGTCGGTGTGATCTCTACATCTTTCATGTGGCACCACAATAAATCTCTGGAGTTCTACTCCAAGGATTTATTGTTTGTATGAGATCAGTTAATATTTTCTCTCCATAATTTTTATACCAATTATTCTGTTTTATCCTTTTCCTAAGCGATAAGAATTTAACAATACCTACATTTTTGTCCCGTTCATTATTTGTATTTGAATCAATATAAGTGTGATTTTCTATGTATCCAAGCATATCCTTTATACAATGATATAGGCACTTTTTATAAACGTCTATATACTCAGCCGTTTAATCAGCTATTAAACAAGTCTATTTCAAAATAGTACGCGATATCGATTCTTACATGCTAATTTTAAAACGTATCATTACCAATAGAGATTGGAAGGGTGCTTAAGTGCAATCTTTATATTGATAATAATCATAACTATGACTTTCTACATGAGATTTGGATTTTGTTTTTCGTGTCTTTTTGTATTTATAGATGTTTGCGCTTTTGCTCAGACAATTGTACCTACGTTAAATTCAAAGATCTCGCAAGATTCAACATACATAAACACCTATTTTAATTTTAAGTTGGCTATCCCTAAAGATTGGACTTATACTAGATCCGAACAAATAAAAGCAATAATTAAGGACAAGTCTGATGCAATGAAAAGTGATGACCAACTTGATTTGAACATAGCCGCTTCATTGCAACGTACCGGTTATCTTTTAATGGCAAATAAATATGCTTTTGGTGCACCGGTTCCCTCCAATCCAGGATTAATAGTGATGTCAGAAGACATCAATCTGTTTTCAGGAATTACTAATGGTTCAGATTATTTATATCATGTTAAGGCAGCTATTGATAAATCACAACCTACCCGAGAAACAAAAGAAATTAAGAAATTAATTATTAATGGCCAAGAGTTTGGCTTAATGCAAGTAAATTCAAAAAGTAACGCTGGTTCTCAGATTAAGCAATCGTATTACTCAACTATTGTTAAAAGACATAGCATAGCATTTATTTTTACTTATTTAACTGAACAAGAATTTGCAGAGTTAAAAGGTGTAGCAGATTCTTTTACAATGCTTAAATAACTAAAAATTTTTTTAATTACCATTATTTTAAGGTTAAGTTTTAAATCAATTTTTTAACCATATTGTCTTTGTTTGCAACGAAAACCAAATTGCTAATCATTGATAATAGCTAATGTGTCAGCATTCTATTCTTGCTAATTGAGATAAAGATTTGTTTTTTGCCCTTCTTTCAAATCATAATGTTTGCCTTTCCAGACCAGATATCCTGGAGTACGGTCTGGTAATTCTATAACGGCATTTACTTTACCATTTCTTAATACATAGTGTGCGGATATTTTCCCTTTTGGGTGAGGTATTTCGCCGCCGGCATTTTGTAAAGAACCCAAATGCGGCTCTATTTTCACTATAGAAAAACCAGGACCGTCACTATCAATACCAAGAATAGTTCTAAAGAATTCAATGTTTGGGTGCGATCCCCAGGCATGGCAATCTGAGCGTGCGTTGTTAATGTCGGATATTTCAGCCCAGGTGGTCAGGCCAAAGGATAAATTTTCTTTCCATGTAGACATCCAGTTTAAATAATCATTTCCCAAACCTGCTTTAATAAGTGCTAAATGGATATAATATTTAAAATAGATTGTTCCCTGAGTGAGTGTTTTATCTTTTAAAATCCTGCCTGCCAATTGCAAAGCTTCAGTATGTTTTACCATGCCGGTAAGTATGGCCAGGGCATTTACATGCTGCGAAAACAAATCTTTTTCAGGCCTGTCGGCAAATAATAGTTTTGATTCGTCCCAGTACTTTCGCCTGATAGTTTGTTCCAGTTTTTTTGCTTCAAACAGGTATTGCGAAGCGTATGCAAGCATTCCTAAATTACTTTCCAGTTCTGCAGCGGTTTGATAAGCCAATAACAACTGCAGATCCAAAGCTGCTGAATTGCCGTTTTTTCCGATAGGTGCTACTCCCCGGTCCCAGCCTTTATCTTCGGCCCAATCAGTAAAGTTCCAGTATGGAACATTAAATAAGGAACCATCTTCTTGCTGGTAGCGGCTAAAAAAATTGAGGACTTGCCTTTCACCAGCTAATTTTTCCTTTATAAATTCTGCATCCGGCCGGTATTTCCAGTAATCGTGAAGCATTCCTATCCACCACAAAGAAAATGGGGGAATTTGCTGTGCGTTGGCGGTTGGAAAACGGCTTAAGGTGACTCCTTCAGCCATACGCGATTGATCAAGCAACGTAATTGCGTTACGCATTAACCTGTCATCACCACTGTTATATAACGATATTAAAGCTTGTATCCGTGTATCTCCAATATATTGTAATTGCTCATAATAAGGGCAATCCATATAGGTTTCTGTGGCGCAAAGGCGGGCTGTTCGCCAGCCTGTATTTAAAATATCAGTAATAAGCGGTTCGCTGGAAATAAATTTTGCATTAAACTGAAAAGGATATCCGGTTGATGTGCTGCTAATATCTACAATAGTAAGTGGCTCTTCTTTGGTTTCTACTTTTAACTGAACATACCGGTAAGTGCGCCATGTAAGCGGGGTAAACATCTGATTCAGAGTTCCATCAGAAACAATAATGTCTTCTCTGCCTACAAACCTTTTCCCTTCTATATCATTTCTATTCCCTTTTTGATGATGGCTTTTCCAGTTTGACGTGTCTGCTTCTTTTACGTATAGTGCTTCTGCGTAAGCTAGAGATATTTGGGCATTATTGCCTTTACTAAAAAGCAGAGTGGGATAAGCATTGGTTAAGTAGGATTGATCTAATAAAATAGTTGCACTGGTATTTGCAGGGATACTAAAATCTGATTGTTGAGCTGGAAAAGCTTGCGGTGTTTTTATGCCATCAGTTTTACGGACACTTTTAAACCGTTGCGTGGTTAATTGCATTTGTGGTATTTCTGAGGGAAAAAGCATCCACCCAAGTGTCCACTCAAACACTCCTTTTGGTAAACCATGAAACAATTCTTCAGAATCCAGCCATTTACTGTCATTGTAAATATTCTGCATCCAATTACCAACAGATTTTTTCTGGTCAACTTTTTCTCCAGGGCCGGCTACATAATAGGTATAAATCAGATCCGGGATTAAAGGAGAATATCTGACATCACGTATTCCTTTCCAGGTTTTGTTTGTATTGATAACTTCTTCGGCAGTGGAGTTACCCTGTATGATAAGTCCTGTACGGTAGGAGATCTGGGCTTCAGGTTTAAACTCACCTTCGTTCCAAACGGTAGCTGCAAGGATATTGTTACCTTCCTTTAAATACGGGGCAATGTCAATGGTTTCATAATTCCAATGAAATAAATCCCCGCGGGCGGGGCCTAAAGAAACTAATTTACCGTTAATAAATAATTTATACCGGTTATCTGCAGAAATATGGATTATAAAATTTGAGGTAACCTTTGTAATATTTAAGTTTTTTCTGAATTGATAGACTCCATATCCTTGTGCAGGCTCTCCAGGTACAGCAATCCAGTAAGCATTCCAGGCTTTTTGTTTGAGTTGAGGATTTTTATTTTGGGCAAGTAAAGAGAAACTAAATATTAAAGAGAGTAAAACTACAATAGAGGTAATAAAAAGCTTCCATTTATAGTTCTGAATCAGTATTTTCAAATTTCTCATTTATAATTATTTAAATACAAACTTCATTTCCTTCATCCATTTGCCAACCAGATCCATCCATTTTACTTCACTTGTTTTATTATACATTCCGTATCCATGCCCACCCTTTTCGTACAAGTATAGTTCTACGGGTACTTTATTTTTTTTTAATGCATTGGCAAATGCAATACTATTTTGCACGCTCACCTCGTCATCTTTTGCATGCACTAAAAAAGTAGGGGGCGTTTCTGAAGTAACCTGAAGTTCGTTAGAAAATTGTTTAATTAAATCAGGTGCCGCGTCTTTGCCCAACAAATGATCACGTGATCCGGTATGTGTAAAATCCTGTGTAAAGGTTATAACGGGATACACCAAAATCATAAAATCTGGACGGAGGCTGGTTTTTCTTGGATTATCAATGTATGCTTTTTCGAAATGAGTTCCCGCTGTGGAAGCAAGGTGGCCACCTGCTGAAAATCCCATTATACCAATTTTATCGGCATTAACTCCATATATTTTTGCGTTTTCCCTAACCATTTGAATAGCCCTTTGTGCATCCTGCAAAGGTGCAATGGATTTATTCACCATTGTTTCGGTGTCAGGGATACGATATTTTAAAACAAAGGCCGCAATTCCCATCTCATTAAACCGTTTTGCTACATCCGCACCTTCATGTCCGGCGGCTAAAACCGAATAACCTCCACCCGGGCAAATAATAACTGCCGCAATAGCTTTTGTTTTTTTAGATGGTAGGTACATACTTAAAGTTGGTCGGCTGACCTTGCTGACAATTAGGATCCCATCTGTATTAATTTGGGATGTTTCAGCATCTAAAGAACGTTTTGAGTTTGGAGTTCCATCTGGATATAATGGTATCACCGTTTGGGAAAATGTGCTTGAATTTAAAAGTGGAAATATCACACTGCATATTATAAAAAATTTATTTAAAGCCATCATATAGAATTTTGATTAAATATTTTAAATAATGAAAAAAGCCGTCAATGAAATATTCAGGACGGCTTTTATACAAAAAATGAATTTTATTCAATAATAATTTTCGATTGTTTTGTTCCTGATTGGGAAGAAGCTTTTATAATATAGATTTCTTTATTCAGCGGCATGCCCAATACCAGTTCAGCATTTAGCCGGCCATGATTATCAGTAACTCCTTTCATTGTTTTAATCAACCGACCCATAATATCATGCATCTGGATAGTGACATTTTCACGAACTCCGAAATTTTCCAGGTCAACAAATATTCTATCCCCATTATTAGGATTGGGATAGGTTCTTAATATTTTTGATCCCAGAGCCAAACGGCCAGGCAACAGAGTAGTGCTCAGTTTTTCAATAGATTGCGATGTTAAAGCCGGCCCGCCTGTTACACTGAATATCTCTATTCCTGAGATAGCTAAACGGTCGGCGCTTGGATTAAACTTTAGGCTTAGCACTCCGTCAGCAACTGTAGTTTCGTAATCTTTAACAATGGCTGCCCGATAGCCCACTTCTTTAAAAATATCCAGGAAACTAAATTTAAGCTGATTTTCGATAGAAACATTAAATACACGTAATCCAGCCGCCTGCCAAACGTTTTCAACATGATGCATCCGTATCATATAATTTCCGTTTGCAATAGGAATCTCATATCTCATCTCATCAAAATTGGCATTAGACGATAGATAAGTTTGATATAATACATCATCATCTGTACCCGCAACATCTGACATTGGATTTTGAACATCAAATTTGGCATTTCCAATGCGGAAATTAATATCCGCTTCCCAAGTTTGACCACCAATTACAACGCTGGAGTTGGAACTGCTTTTTATTCTTCGAAAATTTGAAATGCTAACCGTATTTGAATTAGAAATTCCATAAAGCGGTATCCTTAAAGGTGATCTTGAATTGTTATAAAAAACTAACAAAGCCGCGTTTTTAATGCCAGGAGAGGTTGGTGAAAATTGTAATGGAACCCCGGTTGTGGCCTGTACGCCCAGTGAAGTTACAGATGGCATACTTGCAGAAAATTCTGCGGCATTAGGGCCAACTATTTGTACTCTTTGAATGGTGATAGAAGGATCATTACTACCGTTAACGTAGCTTGTTCCCAAATTTTTAATATTTGCCGACATAGTTCCGGTTAAACCTGTGTTAACATTTGCGAAGCTAACCGACGATGGCAAAGCTCCCAACTCAGAGTAATAAGCGGTTCCCTCTTCCGGACGAACATTTTCTATGTAATAAATATTATCCTGGTAATCATAATTGGTAAATGTGGTACCCAAGTAATCATTGCCTATAATGTAAGCATTAGGGATAATGTTGCCGTTAGGATCAACAGCTTTCCAGATACGCATCCCAATTTTACCTTCAAAGTTGCGGGTACGATCAGAATTAGCAGTGCCAATTTTTAAACCAAATGCAGAAGTTGGATTAAAAGTTCTTCTTGCAAGAACAGGAGCTGTTGGTGCAGTAGTAGCATTAAATCTTGGCAAAATTGATTGACCATCTTCGGCGTAATGAGCGAAAAGTGAAGTATTGGTTAAACTCCCCTTAACATAATAAGCAAAACTTTCTCTTGTAGCACAACAACTATGGAAGGCCGCCATTTGAGTAACCGTTACAGGTTTTGCGGTATTCGCCCGTATAAAAAACGAAGAAATAATCTCATCCGAATTAGGAACAATAACGGTTCCCCGATTAGTACTTCCGTCACTGCTGCTAAAACCGGTTCTGGTTTTAAATGCGAATGTATTTATTATTTCCTGCGCACGCGGTTCATTTCCGCCCTCTCCTTTATACTGCCAATTGCCGTGGAGCATCACTTTTTTTAGTGGGAAGCTGGGGTCACCAGAAGATACATACAACGTATCATGAATTGTTTTTACTCTGGTAGCTTCGTTTAAAGCAATAAATTCTATAACGACATCAGCAAAACCTCTTGAAGCTACACTGATTGGCAAAGCCGCTGTAGAATCGCTGTTAATTCGAACAATTTTCCAGGCAGTGCTTAGTGAAGTTTTAGAAAAAGTTAAGTTATTAACTGTTAATGCAGAAGTTCCTTTATTATTAATACGTAAAGTAACCTTGTTGTGATTATAATTATATGGAGTGTTAAAATCTTTACCATTCCAGGGAACTTGAATTTTTGAAAAAACAAGATGGTCCGCGGCAGGGAAATTTTGATCCCGGTTTTCTATCACCATATAAGCGCCGGGATTAACAGCCACAGGCGGTGGGGGAGGTGCCACGGCAGGATTACTTATTCCAAAATTGTCAAATGTATACGTAACCGGAGTTGATGAGTTTCTGTGGGTTGCAAAAATTCCGGCGAAAGCCGTACTTCCTGTAAGGGCCATTCCAGAAATGCTTAACCCTGCACCACCTACAAGAGTGTAAGGGTTGCCGTCTATTGAATAGAAGGCATCGGCGATGTTTGTAGCTGGATCAACCACTATACGGAGTTTAACTGTTTTAGTACTTAGCCCGCTAAGCACTGAAACTTTATTATCTGCGCTAGCGGATACATCATTAAGCTCTTTCCTAAATTCAAGATTGTTTCCAACTACAACAAGTTTCAGAAAAGTTTTGTCGTTTTGTCCGATCCAGATACCCGCCTGCTGTGCAGATGTTCCGTTAAACGGATTGATAACTTCTGTCTCAACCTGGTATTTTACTTGAGAATTAAATTGAACACCAAGCGAATTTATCTGATTGTTGTTGGTTAAATAAGCGATGCCTTTCTGACTCACAATTTGCATCTGCCCATTACCAAGGGTTAGTTTGGATGGTTCGTAACCGGGGACATTAACGTTTGGAGGCGTACCGTCTGCTGCCAGGCGGGTACCGGAATAGGCATCAACCATGGTAAAACCAATGCCCTGGTTATTAATATCGGTAATGGTATTGGCTTTTGGCTGATCAAAATTTAAGCTTAACGGTAAATTTACTTGTATTGCACTACAAGGAAGCGTGCTGATAGGATAACATGGTGTAGTGGGTTCCGGCACGGTAGCAGTTCCTGATATTCCAAAGTTGTCAAAATTATAGGTTACAGGAGTAGAAGAGTTTCTGTGGGTACCGTAAACACCGCCAAAAGCAGTACTTGAAGTCATACCCATTCCAGAAATATTTACAGATTTAGTTGAATACATTTCGCCAACATTAATGAAATTTATTCCATCAGTTGAATAAAAAGATTCAGCTGTGTTGGTGACAGGGTCAATTAATAATCGCAGTCTAACTGTTTGTGTATTCAAGCTATTAATTACCGCGGTTACTCTCTGATCTTCAGCAAGATTGGATGAATTATCATTGATTTCTCTCAGCATCTCCACCTTATTTCCTGTAACAACTAATTTTATAAAAGTTTTATCATCTATGCCAAACCAAATACCGCCTTGCTGAAACGATGTTCCATTAAACGGGTTAATTAAACTCACATCAATTTGCAATTTATTGCGGGAATCTACTCTGACACCCAAAGCATTTAGTTGGTTATTTTCTGTACGAGAAAATATTCCTTTATTGGTAACTAATTGCAATACGCCATTAGTTAAGGTCAATTTAGAAGCCTCATAGCCTGGTACGCTCGGATTAGTTGGTGATCCATCAGCGGCAACTCTTATCCCTGCGTATGGATTAACCATAGTAAAACCAATACCTAAAGCATTTTTGTCAGCTATTGAATTGGTAATTGGGGAAGTGAAATCTAAATTGAACGGAATGGCAACTGTTATACTTCCGCAGTCAAGAGTACTTAAAGGAGCGCAGCCACCAATTAAAGGTTCAAATGCAACGCCTTTATAAGTAGTACTGCTTCCGCCGCCAGAATAATAGATGTTAGAATTTATGATACCTGCTTTGCCTGAACGTTTTGCTGTTGGTAAAGAAGTAGAATTCTGCCATATATTAGTAGCAGGATCATATACTGAAACCATATCGGTAGGCACGCTATGAGCGGTTTCGCCGCCTAAAACAATAATTTTATCGTTATAAACCACTGCTGCGGATGAAATATGTCCGCGGCCGTTGGTGCCGGCAGGAACTAGAAGATCAGCCATTTTAGTCCATGTATTTGTAGCTTCATCATATCGATGAACTTCTTTGTTGGTTACTAAAGTGGCATCGTGGCCCATTTGACCTCCTATGTAATAAATCTGGTTATTGTAAACAGCGGAGCCAGAATGATGTCTGGCAGTAGGTAATGGGGCAGAAGTGGTCCATCCGGCATTTAGATCGGTTAAATCCAAAACATAATGATCACCAAGGTCTGTTGTTCGCGAAGCGTTTGTACCTCCAATGTGGTGAAGTTTTCCGTTGAGAAACTCTAATTGCCCGGCTGAAATGGTTACAGGCAAATCAGGTAATCTGACATAGGTGTTTTGACTGATAACATATTTCCACGCTTCCCTTGTTCCAAATATTTGTCCTGTTCCTGCTGTATTAGAAGTGTAACCTCCTGCAAAGTAAATGTCAATACCATCGTTGGTGAATCCTGAATGAGTAACACCTCCAAATGGAGTACCATTCATGGCAGGCATGCTTGCTAAAGCCGTCCAGCTGTTTACTGAAGGGTCATAAGCTAAAACCCTGTTTGTTGGGGTACAGCAAGCTTTTTGCGAATCAAACCCTCCAAAACTATATAATTTTCCATTTACTACTTCTCCCTGAGCCTCAGAAACACTGAAAGGCTGAGAGGCAACGGTACTCCACGTTATAGAAGAAACTGGTGCTAACACCGGTGGATTAAACGTGTTTTGAAATGTTTGTGTGTAGCCGGCTCTTAAGTTTATAAATGAAGCCGTTTCTAAACAGATTATAAAGCCTGTAACAATGAGTAATAAAAGTTTAAAATCATCAATATAAATAAAATTGTTTTTAAAAGTAAAGGTAGATTTCATAGTAGATGGCTTAAGAGATGTATTCAAAATTAAAACTTACTGTACTAATATTTTCATCATTTTAGATCCAGATTTAGAACTAATCTTCATGATATAATATTGATTATTCTGTGTATTGGTTAAAGAGAATTCTGAGTTTAAAAAGCCGTTTTCGTTAGTGATGAATTTGGCTTGCTTTAAAACACGTCCCATCATATCGTAAAGTATAACTGTAATATCCTCCCGGGGTTTATATTCTTTTAACTCAAAGTTTATTTGATCACCGGTTACCGGGTTTGGATAAACTTTTACCGATGGATTTTCTATCATTTGACTAATCATATTACTTTGACGAATCCCTTCTTCTGAAGATGCAATTGTATTTAAACTACTAACTGGAGCATTTTCGTTTACCTGAAGTAAGGTAATTTGAGATGTTGAATTAGGATCTTTATTCCAGTTAAATTCAATAACATACAGGTTTCCATTCTGAACGTCCTCAGTTAAATCTAAGGGATTAATAAAAGCTGACATTCCCTCAATACCATTATTCCCTGATCCGGTGGCCGCTTTAATGATGTTATAAATCCTGTCATCGTCTGTAGCTGTATTTACATTCGGACTTTTAACCATTGAACCTGGCTCCAGAACTATTAAATCTCCACCTCCGCTAAAGCGGCATACAATAAGTTTACCTTTCAGGCGTCCGCCAAAGGCGCTACTCTTATACTCAATTGAGCCATTAGCAGAAATGTTTAGACCAAAATCATAAGCCGTTCCCCGGTAATTTACATCGGGTACTATAGATGATGGATAAAGAGGATTGTCAAGATATCCTCTAAAAGAAACAAATTCTCCTCTTGTAGGATTTGGATGGCCAAAAAACCCAACACCTTTAAGAGGGTTAACTCTAAACAAAAGGTCTGGCTGAACCTGGGCATTCGTAGTAGGAGGAATGCTGGGGCCGTTATAAAAAGTTCCGTTTGGACGACGTGTTCCAGCAACTGAAACAGGAGAACTACCCCCGCCACCGGAACCATTGGTTGGAACATACAATTGGCCGTTAGTATGCCAAACCAAATCATACGCGTTTCTAACCCCAGAAGCATAAATTGTTAATGGTGACTCAGAACTATACGGATTATAAGTCCCATCAGACATTAATTTGGAATTATCTGGAGCACTGTTTATTACACTTTGACTGGTACTGGTTTGAACATTTAAAGGCCATTGAATAGCAAATATTTTGGTCATATCAAGTCTTAGAACAGCACCGGATAATAATGATTCAAGCCTTTGCCATAATGGATCATAGTCTCCAAGTGAACTGTTACTTCCCTGATTAAAATATAAAGCTCCATCCGGACCAAATGCAAGGCTATTAACCAAATGGTCTCTTTTAGATCTGGGAAGCCTGGTTATAACGAGGCGTTCATTTTCTAAATTCGGACCCGAAAGTAAGGATATATTGCCATCAAACTCAGGAGCAGCTGTTAATCCGGCTGAACAATGTGACAGCCAGATTTTAAGATTTGTTGCTGTAGAACCTGGGTCAAAAGCAATACCTATGGCTGATCTTAATCCGTATTTATTAATTAATGTTTCTATTAATTGAACGTTTGTAAGAGAACCGTCTGCGTGATTAATGTCATACCTTTCTATAACTCCATCTAACCTTAAAGCATAAAATTTATCGTCAGGTCCGATAACCAAAGAAGCATAGCTTTTATTTTGTGTACCCGGAACTGGAATTTTATTAAACCTTACATTTAAAATGTTGGTTGAATCAGTTGGAAGTGCGCCGGTGGTAAATGACGATTCGAAAGGAGCAAAAGCATCTCCACTGTAGGATTTTACCTGATCCGTAATCATAAACATGTATGTGGAGTTAGGTTCCAGGCCGAAACTTGGAGAAAAACTGATTACATCCCCACCCCCTGTTCCCTGAACTACTCCGGTTATTTCAACTGCATTCCCATTACTTAATTTTAGAAGTTTAACACTTGTGTTTGATATAGTAGAATTATCTACACCACCTTTAAACCCAATAACCGCTGGCACAACTAATTTATTGGCTGCAATGCTTACAGTATTCACACTGATGCTGGCGGTTCCATTTAGCGGGCTTGAGGAGATTACGTAAGGCTTATTAGGATCTACAACCCTTAGCTGTATAGTAAATGAACTTGCTGTAAACTTTGCGATATTGGCATTTACCGTTGCAGAATAAATTCCAACAGGAAGGTTGTTGGCACCGGAAAAATTAAAAACCACATTTTGCAAGTTACTATCATGCGTAGTATTAAATGACAGCCAACCGCTTGCTGTTAAACCATAATCAACAGATAAATTGTAAGTAACGTTGCTGTCAATTGAATTACCTAAACCAATGCTAAATGTCTGGGAATTGGGATTGTTTTGTTCAAGTAGCAGGTTTTGTGTTTTTTTGGCCCAATAAATATATGGAGACACAAACTTGAATTTAACAGAATTTATTTTTGTGTTAATCCCACCATCTGCATTCAACGTTAAAGTTCCGTCTGATACTGTAATTCGCTTAGTAACTGTTTTAAACCTTGTTTCACTGCCTTGAGATCCAACCGAAACAAATCCTGATATTATATTAATACCTTCCGTATTAATTGTGTGACTTTCCGGATCAGCACCATTAACGTTTGCATCACCTACGGAAACTGTTACATCATATTCCCCATTTTGGGTATTATATTCCCAGAAGCCTTCTGTTTTTGTTCCTGTAAAAGTTCCGCTTATATTATTGGCCTGCATGTGCATAAATGTTGCCAATAAAACATCATCTGGAACAAGTCTGTTACGACCATTCTTAGTTAGGTTGAGCAGGGTTCCGTCTGAACGTCTTTTCCATCCGTAGGTCTTATTTAGATCCTGGTATTTAGTAGTTCTCACTCCATATGGCTGCCCATAGTCCATAAAAGCTAAAGGGGGAGGAATTGTATTAAGGTTTTGAAAATTAATTGTTACCTCCCTTGAAGGAATGGGCTCTATAACGGTTAAATTAATAATTAAATCAACTGGCTGATAGCCTGAAGCAGAGGCTATTAAATTAACCTTGTATATGCCGGCAGGTAAATTTGAATTAATGTTGGCATTTGCGATGGTGATTGTTCCCAATTGGGATGTAGGTAATGTGAACCATGGTGCATCTGTATTCGTAAAATTAATAACCGGTGCCCCAACATTAGCGGTTAATTGAACAGTTTGAGATTTTAAGGTCCCATTCTTTAATACAGTAAAATCTAATGAGTTAACAGAAAAAAATAGTTTTTTATCTACAGTTTCATCTATCGGAGCAGATATTCCAAAATTGTCAAATGTATACGTAACCGGAGTTGATGAATTTCTGTGGGTTGCCAAAATTCCGGCGAAAGCCGTACTTCCTGTAAGTGCCATTCCAGAAATGCTTAACCCTGCACCACCTACAAGAGTATAAGGGTTGCCGTCTATTGAATAGAAAGCATCGGCGATGTTTGTAGCCGGATCAACCACTATACGGAGTTTAACGGTTTTAGTACTTAGCCCACTTATCACCCCTGAAACTTTAGTATCAGTAGAATTAACGGATACATTATTGACTTCCTTTCTAAACTCTAGTTTAGACCCAACTACCACTAACTTTACAAATGTTTTGTCGTTTTGCCCGATCCAGATACCGGCCTGCTGTGCAGATGTTCCGATAAACGGATTGATAACTTCTGTCTCAACCTGGTATTTTGCCTGAGAATTGAATTGAACACCAAGCGAATTTATCTGATTGTTGTTGGTTAAATAAGCGATGCCTTTGTTACTTATAATTTTCAAATGCCCATTACCAAGGGTTAGTTTGGATGGTTCGTAACCGGGGACATTAACGTTTGATGGCGTACCGTCTACTGCCAGACGGGTACCGGAATAGGCATCAACCATGGTAAAACCAATGCCCTGGTTATTAATATCGGTAATGGTATTAGATTTTGGCTGATCAAAATTTAAGCTTACTGGCAAGTTCACTTGTATTGCAGTACAAGAAAGTGGGCTGATAGGCGGACAATCTGCTGGTGGCGGTGGTGGTACAGCAGCGATTCCTGATATTCCAAAATTATCAAAAGTATAGGTAACCGGAGTTGAAGAGTTTCTGTGGGTTGCAAATATTCCGGCGAAAGCCGTACCTCCTGTTAGTCCCATACCGGTTATGCTTAAGCCAGAACCGCCAATAAAAACATATGAGTTTCCATCTACTGAATAAAATGCATTGGCCATATTTGTGGCTGAGTCAACGACTATTCGGAGTTTAACGGTTTTAGTATTCAGCCCGCTAATTACCCCTGAAACTTTGGTATCTGCCGTTACAGAGACATCATTAACTTCTTTTCTAAATTCCAGCTTGCTTCCTACTACCACTAGTTTAAGAAATGTTTTGTCGTTTTGCCCGATCCAGATACCGGCTTGCTGTGCAGATGTTCCGTTAAACGGATTGATAACTTCTGTTTCAACCTGAAATTTGGCTTGTGAACTGAACTGTACACCCAGGGCGTTTAACTGATTGTTATTAGTTAAATAAGCTATTCCTTTATTACTTACAATCTGGAACAGCCCATTGCCAAGGGTTAATTTGGAAGGCTCGTAACCTGGTACGCTTGGGATAGATGGCATGCCGTCAACCGCCAGGCGGGTGCCGGAATAAGCATCAACCATCGTAAAACCAGTTCCCTGATTATTAATATCCGTAATGGTATTTAGTTGTGCTTGGTTAAAGTTTAGATTATAAGGAAGAGTTACAATTATGTTTTCACAAGGGAGTGTACTTGTTGTACCGCATCCTGCAAATTTTAGGTTTGGTTTAGCATTGCTGATTGAATAACTTAAGTTAGAACTGCTATTTGTTGTAATAATTTTTGAGGGCAAATTAGCCTTAACGTTATAATTAAGTAAAGGCCATAGTAAACAAATTGCGAAAAATTTCATGATGCCTTTAAAGTAAATCTTTGTTCCATAATTTATATAAATCCAATTATTATGAATTAATAGGTAAATAAGATAACTGGGAAAATTAACTTTAGTAGTAAGTTAATTTAAATGAAAGACCTATGCAAAAGGTTTGCCAATCGGTAAAAACCATCTTAAAACATCGAAGTGTTTAAGATTGTTTCTTTTAAAGGTTTCAGATTAGTTTTTAAACTAATTTACCGTTGGCAGAAGAAAAGATTTACGCTTGTTTATATGGGAAAACAATCTAAATATTCCCTAAATTGAGGAGTTTAATGCCAAATATTTTACTGCATTTCACTTATAATATTTATCAGATCTGAAATTGGAAGGGGTTTGTTGAGAACAGTTTGAACATGTTTATTTTTGTTAGCTTTTTGGATATCTAACGGATCCAAAGAAGAAGAAAGCATTATAATTCGGGTATTGGATTTAATTCCATCTGGCAAAAGATCATATGCATTTAAAAAATCAAATCCATCCATCTCGGGCATCCTAACATCAAGTAAAATAATTAAACCATTGCTTAGATCATTTTGATGTAATGTTAGCCAATCAAGACCGCTAACTGCAGAACTGGATAAATGAATTTCGGCAGTTTGAAACTTATTTTTGATTAACAGTGCACTTACGGGAAGGTCAATTTGACTATCATCTATGATTAATATTTTTTGCTTAATTTCCATTTACAGGTCTTTTCAAGTAATGTGCCATTAAAACTTTAAGTCTTCATTAATTTCACAATATTAAGGCGATTGCTTACATAACCTATTTATTGGCTGTAAAAGTTAATTTTACAATGTCTTAACCCAATCTTATTAAAAATATATAAGACGTTAAATAGTTTTTTTAGTTTTAATTTGATTAACATTTTGTACAGATAAATCACATGGGATAGTTATTTGTATCTTTACAAAGGGTACGTTGCCATATGAGAATAGTTTTAATTTTAATTTTCCAATTTTATATATTTTCAGCCTCTGCTGTACAGGATCCAGAGCTGCTTAAACAATCATTTAAATTACCAGCCGGAGTAGGGCTTAATGATTATCTTCCTGATAGAATAATTGTAAAATTAAAACTGGATACAGTTTCGTCGTACACTATTTCGGAAAGTGCAGATATTCTAAAAAAAATATTTAGCCAATCCGCAAATGTTCAAACGATAGTGCAGCTTTTTCCTGAAAGAAGTACTGGGAAACTAATGTCTGGTAAATTTAAGTCCTCGGATCCCTTTGGCCTAAGCAGACTTTATGAAGTTAAATTTCATAGTCAAGAGAATATAGAGATTATCATCAACCAGCTTATCAAGAATAAAAATGTGGAATATGCTGAACCAAGCTATATTTATAAAACACAATATATTCCGAATGATTCCTTTTTTTCATCCCGTCAAAATTATCTGAATCAGGTTAAAGCACCACAGGCCTGGGATAATATTAAAAACTCTTCTGACGTGGTTATTGGAATTGTTGACTCGGGATCGGACTTGGAGCATCCGGATTTAGCAGGTAACATATTCATAAACACTGCAGATCCGGTAAATGGATTGGATGATGACCGGGATGGTTTTGTTGATAATTATCAGGGTTGGGATTTTATAGGTTTAAGTGCTTCTAACATTGCCGAGGATAACAATCCCGATGTTACCAGCGACTCTACTGATCATGGAGTGCATATTAGTGGTATCGCATCGGCTGTATCAGACAACGCGATTGGTGTTTCAAGTATCGCGTTTAACGCAAAGCTTTTAATTGTAAAAGTTGGAGCAGATAATAATTCTCGGTCAATTTATAGGGGATACGAAGGAATTAAATATGCGGTAGACCACGGTGCCCAGATAATAAACTGTTCATGGGGTGGTGCCGGAGGAGGTTCATTTGGATTTGATGTGATTAACTATGCAATTAGTAAAGGTTGTCTGGTTGTAGCCGCTGCAGGTAACGACAATACGGATTCTCCTGATTACCCAGCGGCGTACAACGGGGTAATGTCTGTAACCAGTGTAGATAACAATGACATTAAAAATTCATTTTCAAATTTTGGTGCTTCAGTTGATCTTTCAGCACCCGGATCAAACATATTTAGTACAAAAAACGGAGGTAATTATGGGATTCGTTCAGGTACATCAATGTCAACACCTGTAGTTTCTAGTGCTGCAGCGCTTGTTAAGGCACGTTTTCCATCTTACGACATGTTACAAATAGGCGAACAGCTCAGAATCACCTCAGATAATATTGATGCTGCAAACCCCGCTTTTGCAGGTTTATTAGGAAAAGGAAGGGTTAACGTTTTACGTGCGGTTACTGAAACTTCTCCTTCCATAAGAAACCAAAAACTAACTATAATAGATAAGGGTAACGGCTCTAATCCGGCCGGCGATACTTTGAGCTTATTTTTTGACCTAAAGAACTTTTTGGCTCCTTCAACCGCCTTAACAATTAAGTTATCCACTGCAAATCCGTTTGTCGAAATTATTGATGATCAGATTAACGGCGGGTCGTTGGGTACGTTGCAAATAAAAAATTTAATAGGGCCGTTTAGGGTGTTTGTAAAACCCAATACCGCAGACAATGAGAATGTGGAATTCAGGCTTACTTACTCCTCAAACGGGGGCAGTTACACTGATTTTGAATTATTTAATGTAATAGTTTCACTGGATTATCTGAATATAGAAGTTAACCAGGTTTCGACAACCATTACAAGCATCGGGCGTGTAGGTTACAATTCCCGGGATGCGGTTAATGGACTTGGCTTTATATACAAAGGACGTTCATTATTATATGAAGCTTCGCTTATGGTTGGTAATTCTCCTACCCAGGTTTCTAATAATGCAAGAAATGACAACGGGGGGAGTGATGAGCATTTTGCGAAAAAAGTAAGGGTGAGTAAATTCGCTAATCCGGAGGCAGAATTTGAAGGAAGGTCTGAATTTGATGATTCTAAAAATCCTAAACCTTTAAACATTTATATAAAGCATCGCCAACTAGCTTTCTCTGAAACACCGGATGATAAATACACCATCGCAGAGTATGAAATTCAAAACAAAAACTCAACACCATTAAGCGGGCTTTATATCGGATTATTTTCTGATTGGGACATTTCAGAAAACAATCGTGATATAACCCGCTATGATGACTTAAACAAAATGGGATATGTAACGGCTAAAGCGGGAGGATCAAGTTATGGAGCTGTAAAACTTCTTAAAAGTGCAACATCACCAGCTTATTATCCGCTATCGTACCAGGTAGCTGGTGATCCTCTGGAAACTGGCGGTGGTTTTAGCCTTGCCGAGAAATATGAAACAATGTCTGGCGGTATAAAGCTAACTGGATTAGGTGATAGTCCGGCATTTGGTTATGATGTAATGTTTGTGTTGAGTTCCGGTCCGTATACTATTCCGGCAAACGCATCAGTTAAAGTAGCATTTGCATTTATAGCCGGGGATAATTTACAGGACATACAAGCCAGTGCTTCCTCTGCGGTAACTAAATATAACGCCATTTTAAACCCTGCTTTATTGCCTTTTGATGGGTTTGTATTAAAACAAAACTACCCCAATCCTGCAACTGATAATACGGTTATAGAATTTAGTATTCCTAAAGCATCAGTTACTAGTATTTCACTTTATAACGTATTAGGGAAGCGTGTAAAAGATCTTTTAAACGAAAACCTACGGGAAGGTTCTTATAAAATCAATGTTGACCTGAGCGATCTTAAAGGAGGAATTTATTTTTATCAAATTGAATACGAATCTAAACGGCGCTCTATGAAAATGCTAATTATGAAATGATTAAACCATATTATAACATATACGGCAACGGGGCTCATAATTATTTTTTTGGCCCAGAAGAATTTTATTATCATTTTCTACTGTTCGAAATGAATAAGTTGCTGGACCACCACATTGCATGCACACCGCATGCACTTTTGTTACCAGTTCGGCAATAGCCATTAGAGATGGTATGGGCCCAAAGGGATTGCCTTGAAAATCCATATCAAGCCCTGCAACCACTACTCTAATACCCCTGTTTGCGAGCTTATTACAAACTTCAGGCAATTGGTCGTCAAAAAATTGAGCTTCATCAATTCCTACCACTTGAGTATTGGTTCCGAGCAATAAAATGGATGCTGAATTTTCGACCGATGTTGAAAAGATGGAATTTAGATCATGAGACACCACTGCATTTTCGTCATATCGGGTATCAGTTTTAGGTTTAAATATTTCAACATTTAATTTTGCAATTTGCGCCCTGCGTAACCTTCTAATTAATTCTTCGGTTTTTCCGGAAAACATGGATCCGCTAATAACCTCAATACTCCCACCGAGTTCATTTCTTCGATTAAAATTGTGTTCGCTGTACTGCATTTTCCGTTTAATTAATTTAACAACATTGTTTGCAAATATTGTTAATACAATTCTGTTAGTAGGTTTATCTGAAGACTACAATATTATTTTAAAAAAACATGCTCATTAAATGTGTCTATATTTGGCATTGTTTTTTATTTGATGCCTTCTTTTTTAATTTCAAAATAAGGTATTTAAACTAAGTATAATTAAAATGAATAGAGAGCTTATTTTTCGTAAAATCGGGGTTATAATTTCCGAAATATCTGAGCAGTATGGATATTTATCAGCTGATCCGGAAAAGATAAATCCTCTGGAGTTGGAGTTATTCATCGCCAATTCTCATTTTCTTTCTGAGCATCTAGTCATTTTAAAAAAAATGGACGAAAGTCAAACTTTACTGATCAATCAACCTTTGATTCAATTAAGTGAGCAAAATAAATTAATACCTCTTGTTAAACAATCCATAATTAAAACCGGTACAATGGAAGTCCCGGATGGAGCGAGTGCGGCAGAAAATATTACAGAAGCTGAAAATTTAAAAATGAGGGATGCACAAGAATCTCCTCAAATCAAGGTAAATATTTCAGAAGAATTTGTACTACCTGTTAATGAGTTTATTCAAACTGAACCTGAGATACAAAAAATTGATCCTGCCAGAGAATTTGTAATTGACACTATTAAAATTGAAAAAAGTGAGGAAATTGAAATAAATCAAAAAATCCCTACTTTAAATGAAACATTATCTGCTGGTCTGAAAAATCAGGATTTAGTTTTTAAAAATACTTCAATTGCGGTAAAAGATTTGAAGAGTATGATTAAATTAAATGATAAACTTTTGTTTGTAAGAGACCTGTTTAATGGTTATTCGTTGGCTTACAGCGAGGCAATAGATTTATTAAACCGATATGATAATTTTGAAACAGCAGATAATTTTTTAAAGCAAAATTACGCTGTTAAAAATAAATGGGATGAGAAACAAAGTACCGTTGAATACTTTTATGAGATACTTAACAAACGATTTAATTAATTAGGAGGTTGAGGGTGGATGATTAAGGAGTTTTTAAGGTTGTGGGTTTTAAGGTTGAGATTAAAAATAACATTACAACTTGATACAATGTTGTACAGATGCTGATAAAAAACACCCTGCTAAATTATTCCCATCCGATTTGAATCCAATTTAAGGAGAATAAATAAAAGAATGGTAAAGCTCCAAAGGGACGATCCGCCATAACTAATAAACGGCAGTGGAATACCGATAACCGGAGCCAAACCAACAGTCATCCCGATATTAATAAAAAAGTGGAAAAATAAAATTGACGCTACTCCGTAACCATAAATCCTGCTAAAAGAAGAACGCTGCCTTTCGGCGATATTTACAATTCTTAATAATAAAAAAAGGTAAAGACCGATCACTACAAATGAACCGGCAAAACCCCATTCTTCACCAATGGTGCAAAAAATAAAATCGGTGCTTTGCTCAGGAACGAAATCGTATTTGGTTTGCGTTCCCTGTAAATATCCGCGGCCCCACATTCCGCCAGAACCTATGGCAATTTTTGATTGATTTACATTATAGCCTTCGCCTTTTAAGTCTTGTACAATTCCCAATAAAACGTCAATACGATTGCGCTGATGCGATTGAAGGATATTCTTATACGCAAAATCAACACAAAAAATGAATACCACAGAAATTACAAATCCATAAATTACCGTTGTAATAAATGACCGGTTTTTTTTGTTGTTATAAATTAATAAACCTGCGATCAGAATTAGCCCAAATATCAGAAAAACCTTGCTTAAAAGGAGTGAGAGTACAAACAATGCAATTAGAATGGCAGTGATAATAAGAAAATAACCAGATAAACCTTCTCTGTAAAGTACAAATACAAGCGAGGTAAACGTAAGTGCAGATCCGGTATCAGGCTGCATCATTATTAAACTCATCGGGATCAGCAGGATGATGGCACATACACTTTGTGTACGAAGGTCCTGAATTTTAATATTTACAGAACTAAGATATCTGGCCAACAGTAGGCAGGAAGAAAATTTAGCGAATTCTGAAGGCTGAAGTCTGAAGCTTCCTATCGGGATCCATGCCTGGTTACCACCCACATTGCGGCCCACAATTAAAACCAATATTAATAAAAGAAGCGTAATCCCATAAAATACAGGTGAGAAAGTATTAAAAAATTTACTATCCAAAAGCAATATAACCAACCCAAGGATGAATGCTGAAACAATAAAAATTAATTGTTTGCCATAATTTGTATCTAAGTTAAAAATGCTTGGTTTTTCAGGATCATAAACGGCAGCGTGAATATTAAACCAACCAATTATGCAAAGAGTCAGAAAAGTTATGACAACAATCCAATCCACGTTAAAAAAAGGGCTTCTCTGCTTAATCATTTTTACCTGTCTTTTTAAAAGCAGAAATAGCCAATTTTAATCTTTGTGCCTTTTTCAGGTTTGAATCTGGTTTAAGTTTAGAACCAGGTTTTTGCTTTAAAGACGACTCTCCGGGTAATAAATTGGCATCCAATAGGCGATCTATATAGGCTTTAGGCCTGGATATAGAGCGTGTTAAATATTTTTCTACCATTAAGCTCGCAATAGGCGCAGACCAGGTAGAACCAAAACCTGCATTTTCTACTATAACGGCAATCGCAATTTTTGGATTGTTGCGTGGAGCAAACGCAACAAAGACGGAATGATCTTCGCCATGGGGATTTTGAACAGTACCGGTTTTACCACACATTTCGATACCGTTAATTTTTGAATAAATTGCCGTCCCGCTTGGTGAGTTTACTACCTGGCTCATTCCCTGAATGACCACTTCAAAATATTTAGGATCTATTCCTGCATCGTTTCGTTTCGTGTATTCCGCTTTTATAACTTTCTTTTCGCCTATGGCCTGTATTAAATGAGGCTTAAAATAAAACCCCCGGTTAGCTACTATTGCCATCACGTTGGCCATTTGCAACGGTGTAATTCCCAACTCCCCCTGGCCAATAGATAATGATATGTTAAAACCTGAACCCCATTTGTCGCTTCCCCATCTTTTTGTATAAAGATCCGCTGAGGGTAATAAACCTTTTTTTTCGTTTGGAAGGTCAATATTTAATCGATCACCGACTCCAAATCGGGATACCGCATTCCGCCATTTTTTAAAGGCATTTACCGGTCTCATACCTGCTTTATCAATCATTAGGTTATAGGTGTAACCATAGTAGGTATTGCATGACTCTTCGATAGAACTAATTAGGTTTACCGAACCATGTACGTGTGTACAGGCCATAAAACCGCTACGGCCGTAACGGTAACCTCCCGGGCAATAATAAGTAGTTTGCGGATTGATCTGACCGAATTGCTGTGCTACGAGCGCATTTATAACTTTAAAAATTGAGCCCGGAGGATACTCAGCCTGAATTGGCCGGATAAACATAGGCTTTGAAGGCTGGTTTAAAAGTTTCATGTAATTATTGCCGCGTTCACGTCCAACCATTAAGTTTGGATCGTACCCGGGGCTGCTAATAAATGATAATATTTCTCCAGTAGAAGGCTCAATAGCTACTACACTGCCAATTTTATTGTTCATCAATTGTTCGCCAAGTTTCTGTAATTCTTTGTCAAGAGAAGAAATAAGGCGTTCTCCAGAAACCGCAAGTGTATCATATTTACCATCTGCAAAATGACCCTTAGGCCGGTTAAGTGCATCAACCATTAAATTTTGAACTCCCCGCTGGCCTCTTAATAATTCTTCGTAAGATTTCTCTACACCACTTATCCCAAAATAATCTCCCTGCCTGTAAAAACCATTTGAATTTTCGATTGCCTTTTCAGAAACTTCTCCTATGTAACCGAGAAATTGGGCGGCTGTACTATCCGGATACCTTCTTACTGTTCTGTTTTGTACAAAAAATCCTTTAAATTCATAAAGTCTTTCCTGAAACGTAGCATAAGTTGTTGCTGAAAGCTGTTTTTCAAAGACAGATGCTTTGTAAGGAGAATAATTTTTTGCTTTTTTAAATCGCTTATGAAATCCTTCTAAGTCAATACCAACCAGTTTGCAAAATGTGGTCGTATCAAATGGTTTCACTTCTTTCGGGATCACCATCAAATCATATACAGGCTCGTTTTGAACCAATATTTTTTCGTACCGATCTAATATAATCCCCCTTGCTGGATAAATAAGAACCTTGCGCAACACATTATTATTGGCTGATAAAAGGTATTTATCACTGATAACCTGTATATAAAAAATCCGGGTTAAGAGAATTAATGCTACGGCTATAAAAATACCCTGGATTACGAATTTGCGGGCAAAGAAACTATTCATTTAGTGGTATTGAATTAGGGTATTTTGCAGTCAAGGCTGAGAATTATTTAACGAAGAAACTGTTCAGGAAGTTATAAAAGATTTTTAGCGGGTTAAAATATTTTTAACTGTAATGTTTATCGTAACTTCTTACGGAAAAATATAAATTCAGCTAAAAGCATTAACAGGATAGTGAAAAAAGAACTAAAAATTGTCCTCAATAAAATATAGCCGAATTCAGAAAAATAAAATGTTTCAAAACTAAAAAGAGTTAAATGATGGAAAAAAGTTAGGATAATAGCATAGAATATAAACCATCTGAACCCCATTATGCCTAGGCTAGGAAATGGCTCGTTATCAAAACCTTCTTTTTGTACGGTTACACTTATAAATATGATTCTTACAAATGCTAAAACGCTGCACGCCGCCGCATTCAGTCCCAACGTATCGTAAAACACATCAACTGTTAATCCGGTAAAAAAAGCCAATAGGAAAAGGAGTCCGTTTGGAATTTTAAATGGGAGGAGCAATATAAATAGGATGTATAAAAATGGGGATGACAAATTATAAAAACCGATGTTTTTCAGAAAAAAAACCTGCAAACCTATTAGCAGAACAAACCGAATAATGTTGTTTAAAATTATCCCGCCCATCATTCTGTTTTATTTAACGTTTCCAGATCTTTTTGTTCCTGGGCGAACATATTGTTGATTACATAAACGTACTGAAGGTTAGAAAAGTTAGTGCTTAACCAAATCTCAATGTCTAAAAAGCTGTCCCCACCTTTTAAACCAGTTCTTGTAACCCGGCCAATTTCCAATCCTGAAGGGAAAAGAGAATAGCCAGAGGTTACTACTTTATTACCTCTTTTAACAATTACATGGTTTGGAATATCTTTTAAAATTGCCAGCCGCGGATCGTAATTTCCTTCACCCCAAACCAGCGAGCCGATATCTCCATTTACAGATGCGCTGATGCGTGTATCTGAATGCAAAACGGATTGTATAGTCGCAAATCGTTCGGATACATTTAATACAATCCCAACAATGCCTTTAGCACTCACTACACCCATTCCTTTTTGAATACCATGGTTTAAACCCCGATTGATTGTGATGTAGTTGTTTTTTTGATGGATGGAATTATTAATAACCTTTGCGACGATGTAAGTATATTGTTGTTCAGTTAAGGTATCAGTAACTTCATGCTGTTCAATGCTGTCGTTAAATAAGGATGTTTTTAGCCGGTTCCTTAACACTGCATTTTCTAAAGCTAGGCTATCATTCGTCCGCCCCAGGCTAAGGTAACTCGTAAAAGAATTTACCCTTTGATAGGCAAGGCCGATCATAAAGTTTGAAGAGTTCCATGCACTGGCTCTTTGATAGGAATTATTGTTAACCAGCAAAATTAGGGATAAAACCAAAAAAAATATCAACAGAAAAAATGCGTTGTATTTACTAATAAATATCCAGAGGTTACGCATTTGGGGAGAGTGCTAAGTGGTAGGTTAATAGTTGCAGGGACATACACACAACCTACAACCCGTACCCGAAACTCAATTATTGCATTAAGAATTTAAAATTTCCAATATTTTTTAATGCGATTCCGGTACCACGTACCACTGCACGCAATGGATCTTCTGCAACATGAACAGGTAATTTTGTTTTGGAAGCTACTCTTTTGTCTAAGCCACGGAGTAAAGCTCCTCCGCCTGTTAAATAAATCCCGGTTTGATAAATATCTGCTGAAAGTTCCGGAGGTGTAATTTCTAATGCCTTTAAAATGGCTTCTTCTATTTTTGAAATGGATTTATCAAGACAATGTGCTATTTCTGTATAAGAAACAGTTATCTGTTTAGGAACTCCGGTCATCAAATCACGGCCCTGAACAGCAAAATCGGCAGGCGGATCAGAAAGTTCCGGCAAAGCCGAACCTACTTCTATTTTTATTTTTTCCGCGGTACGGTCTCCGATCATTATGTTGTGCTGCCGACGGATGTATTGAACGATGTCACTGTCAAAATTATCACCCGCTACGCGGATCGACTGGTCACATACAATCCCCGAAAGGGCGATTACGGCAATTTCTGTAGTTCCGCCACCAATATCAATAATCATATTTCCCATTGGCTCTTCTACGTCAATGCCAATACCAACGGCCGCTGCCATCGGTTCGTGGATCAGGTATACTTCTTTGGCTCCGGCAATTTCTGCAGAATCACGCACCGCACGTTTTTCAACTTCGGTTATCCCGGAAGGAATACAAATAACCATCCGCAATGACGGGAAAAACCAGCCTTTACCGTTGTTAATCATTTTAATCATTCCCCTGATCATGTGTTCTGCGGCGTTAAAATCCGCTATTACACCATCTTTTAATGGACGTACGGTTCGAATATTGTCATGGGTTTTACCTTCCATTTGCATCGCCTGGCGACCAATGGCAATAATCTTGTTGGTGGTGCGGTCAAATGCAACAATTGAAGGTTCGTCAACTACTACTTTATCGTTGTGTATAATCAGGGTATTTGCAGTACCTAAATCAATCGCTATTTCTTGTGTAAACCAGTTGAATAACCCCATTCTGTTTTGTTAAATTATTGAAAAGTACGAAAACTAAACTGTTATAATCAAGGATTATTTTAAGAGTACTTTGATTTGCGGTTTAATGCTTAAAATGCCTGATACCGGTTGTGACCATTCCAATTCCCTTTTGATTGGCCATTTCTATAGACTCCTGATCTTTTATGGATCCGCCGGGTTGTAATACCATTACCACTCCGGCTTCAGCAGCTATTTCAACACAATCCGGAAAAGGGAAGAATGCATCAGAAGCCATTACAGAGCCTTTTAAATCAAAATGAAATGCTTTTGCTTTAACTATGGCCTGTTGCAAAGCATCAACTCTTGAAGTTTGACCGACCCCACTGGCAATCAGACTTGAGTTTTTGGCCAGCACAATGGTATTTGATTTGGTATGTTTCACAAGTTTGTTAGCAAAAACAAGATCATTTAACTCAATATCTGTTGGCTTTCTATCAGTTACAGCAACCATCTGCTCAGTGGTTTCAATGCTTAGGTCTTTATCCTGTTCAATAATTCCGTTAAGTAAAGATTTAAATTGCCTTGCAGGCAGTTTTACGTTTTTTCTCTTTAATAAGATTCGGTTTTTTTTCGTCGATAAAACCGCTAACGCTTCTTCGGAAAATGATGGTGCGATCAATACTTCAAAAAACAACTTACTGATCTCCGAAGCTGTATCAAAACTAACTTCACGGTTACATATTAACACTCCGCCGAAAGCAGAAACCGGATCGCAGGCCAAGGCAACTTTCCATGCTTCGTAAATGTTATTTCTGGACGCAATACCACATGCATTCGTATGTTTTAATATGGCAAAAGTCGGCTCTTCAAACTCATCAATCAGAGATACGCATGCGTCTACATCTACCAGGTTATTGTAAGATAGCTCCTTACCGTTCAGCTTATCGAACATGGTCTCAAGGTTACCATAAAATATGGCTTTTTGATGCGGATTTTCACCATAGCGCAGCGTGCTAACCTGTTGTTCACTATGCTTAAACACAGGTAATTTTGCATCTTCATTAAAATATTTAAAAATAGCGGCATCGTAATGAGATGATATGTTAAATGCTTTAAGGGCAAACTCACGGCGCTGGGCAAGCATTGTATAACCTGCATTTTCAATCAACATCTCCGTTAACACGTTATAGTCGTTCTGTGAGGCGATAACAACCACGTCGTTAAAATTTTTTGCCGCCGCCCGGATGAGTGATATCCCACCTATATCTATTTTTTCAATTATATTGCTCTCATCAAAACCCTCCGTAAAAGTTTGCGCTTTGTTAACCGTTTCTTCAAATGGATAAAGATCAACAATAACCAGGTCAATTTCCGGAATTTCAAACTGCTCCATTTGTTGCTGGTCGTCAGTTATATTCCGGCGGCTTAAAATCCCTCCAAATACTTTTGGATGAAGCGTTTTGACCCTTCCACCTAATATAGAGGGATAACCGGTAAGGTCTTCAACAGCAGTTACCTCCATGCCCATTTCACGGATAAATTTTTCTGTGCCACCTGTAGAATAAAAAACTACGCCCATATTTTTCAGTTGTAGCAAAAGAGGTTCTAAATTATCTTTGTAGTACACCGAAATTAAGGCGTTTTTAATTTTTATGGGATGGCTCATCAGGAATCGGTTTCGAGCCGCAAAGATAGTTTTTTTGAATTTGTTCTGAGCGTTAAATTACCTTTGGAATTAGTTTGGCGTTCAGTTATTTTTAATTTTCTTTAACAAGAATTCAATTATTTTGGGATAATGAAGGTGCTCCAGTTGCTGACCTTTAAATTTAATTATTTCAAGGTCATCGCCCTTATCAATATGAAAACGACTTTGATGAATGATCTCACCTTCGTCAAACTCTTCATTTACAAAATGAATGGTTATTCCGGATTCCCCATCACCAGCCTCAATAATTGCATTATGAACCCGATCTCCGTACATTCCTTTACCACCGTACTTAGGAAGAAGAGCGGGATGGAGATTGATAATTTTATTAGGAAAAGCTTTGAGGAGGTTATTCGGAATCAGCCATAAAAATCCGGCAAGAACGATAAGGTCTATTTGAAGGTTGGTAAGCAACTGTATAATATTTTTTGAACTATAAAATTCCTGTCTTGTAAAAATATGGGAAGGAACTTCAAAATTATCTGCCCGTTGCAATACATAAGCCTCGGGGTTATTTGTTAAAACAATGGCCACTTCCGCATCCGGATGTTTTTTAAAATGCTCCATAATTTTTTGGGCATTAGAGCCGGAGCCCGAAGCAAAAATAGCGATGCGTTTTTTCAAACCTTAGTTTCTTAACTAATCTTAATATTTATTTGTTGTAAGATGGGATTTATTAAGCTAATCTGCATAACAGAATTATTTTTTGAAATTTACCAGTTTAGAAATAGAAGCAAGACAAAACTTACTTCAATAAAAACTTTATCAAAGTTTTAAAGGTTTCCCCTGGCATCTTGCTCTCTTTCCAGAGCTTCAAACAGTGCTTTGAAGTTTCCTGCGCCAAATGATTTTGCCCCTTTGCGTTGTATAATTTCAAAGAACAGGGTAGGGCGGTCTTCTACAGGTTTAGTAAATATTTGCAGTAAATAACCTTCCTCATCACGATCAACCAATACTCCGAGTTCTTTAAGCGGTTCTATATCTTCTTCAATTTTTCCAACGCGGCTTTCAAGGTCATCGTAATACGTGTTAGGAACTTTCAAAAACTCAACGCCGCGGTTTTGCAGGTTGGTTACCGTTTCAACTATGTTATTGGTTGCAATAGCAACATGCTGAACACCTTCATCCCCATAAAACTCAAGGTATTCTTCAACCTGCGATTTCTTTTTTCCTTCCGCAGGTTCATTTATCGGGAACTTAACATATCCATTCCCATTGCTCATAACTTTGCTCATTAAAGCGGAATATTCTGTCGAAATCTGTTTATCATCAAAAGTTAGTATGTTTTTAAAACCCATAACATCCTCGTAAAACTTTACCCATTTGTTCATCTGGTTCCAGCCCACATTGCCAACACAGTGATCAACATAAAGTAATCCAACGGGCTCAGGGTTATAGTGGCTTTCCCATTTTTTATAGCCGGGCATAAAGGCTCCTGAGTAATTTTTACGTTCAATAAAAAGATGAACGGTCTCTCCATAAGTATAAATTCCGCTCATTTTCAGAATTCCATAATCATCCTCAAGTGTTTGGGGTTCCATATAAGTTTCCGCTCCGCGTGATGTAGTTTGCAGAAAAGCATCGTATGCATCATCAACCCATAAGGCTATAATTTTTACCCCATCCCCGTGTTTGGTCAACTGCCCCGAAATTGGATGGTCAGGGTGTAATGGAGTTGTTAAAACCAGTTTAACTTTATTCTGAATAAGCACATAAGAAACACGGTCCCTAACTCCGGTTTCAGGCCCCGCGTATGCCAGGCTTTGAAAGCCAAAGGCAGATTTATAAAAATAAGCTGCCTGTTTCGCATTTCCAACATATAGTTCAACGTAGTCTGTACCGTTAAGAGGCAAAAAATCAGTAGTTAATGTTTTATTTTCTGATGGTTTAGTTTCCATGTTAATTAAAATTAATGGTTGAACTTGGATCTTTCGTACCTTGTAATGCAGCACAAATGTTGTTGGCTAATCCCATTGTTACTCTACATTCACCTGCCAGCTTTTATGATAGCTTTCGTCTTCAATTGCAACCGCATAATTTGTTAGCATCAAAGGTTTAAAAGGATCGATCATAACCGCAAGTTCATCAGTTTTTTCTTTGCCGATAGATTTTTCTACAGTACCCGGATGCGGACCATGCGGAATACCGCCGGGATGAAGCGTAATTTGACCTTTAACAACACTTTTACGGCTCATAAAATCACCATCCACATAATATAAAACCTCATCGCTATCCACATTGCTGTGGTTATATGGCGCAGGAATAGAGAGGGGATGATAATCATACTTGCGTGGCACAAATGAACAAATCACAAAGTTATGGCCTTCAAAAGTCTGATGAACGGGCGGCGGTTGATGTACCCGGCCTGTAATAGGTTCAAAATTATGAATGGAAAATAACCAGGGATAATGAAAACCATCCCATCCTATAAAATCAAAAGGATGGGTACCATAGGTATATGGATAAATCATACCTTGCTTCTTTATCAGTACTTTAAAATCACCGGTTTCATCATATGTTTTAAGGTTTGATGGCTTCGTAATGTCCCGTTCGCAAAACGGCGAGTGTTCCATTAACTGGCCCCATTCATTGCGGTATCTTTTTGGGGTGCGGATAGGGCTAAAGCTTTCTATAATGAATAACCGGTTTGCTTCTGAATTGAATTCTAATTGATAAATAGTGCCGCGTGGCACAACCAGATAATCGCCGTACACAAAAGTTATATTACCAAAACCGGTTTTCAAAGTTCCGGAACCTTCATGTATAAAAATCACCTCGTCAGCCTGGCTGTTCTTGTAAAAATAATCAGTCATAGATTTTCTCGGTGCAGCCAAAGAAATATGCAAATCAGAATTAACCAATATCGGTTTACGGCTTTCAAGAAAATCGTCTTCAGGTTCAATCTTAAAACCGATTAAACTGGTATGCCTCAGATGTTTTTCACGGGCTACAATTGGCTCTACCGAATAAGGTTCACCAAGTTCTTTAACAATAGTTGGTGGATGGGTATGATAAACTAAGGAATACAGGCTTGAAAAACCTTCTGTTGATACCAGCTCCTCAGCGTATAAATTACCGTCAGGCTTACGGAAAACAGTATGTCTCTTAGGTGGTATAGATCCCAATGAATGGTAAACCGGCATAACAAGTTGTTAATATTTTATAAAATTAATGAATATAAGCCAAAAAACGATCTTGAGCAGCAACACCCGTTACGTTGAATGGGGAGATTTGAGTAATTATCGATGTATTATAAAAAGCATTTAATACCCTGATTAACGGAATTTCTGTTGATAGGATGAATTGAATGTTTATTTAGCCCATTACTATGCATTAAATACTTCTATTTAACTCTCTTTACACAAAGATAATTCCATTAATCAATACCTTATTAAAACAGCAATTAAATAATTATTGCGGCTTTTTGTTAGTTTTGAATACATTAAAACCCATATCATGAAACTAGTTTCTTATAAAACAGAAGACAGGGAACACTTAGGTGTTTTTTTAAATGGGCATATATTTAATCTTAATTCATGTGATAAGCTGATACCGGATAACATGAAAGATTTTTTAGATGGGGGAGTAGAATTTATGGACCGGGCAAAAAAAATTAATGAAAATATATTTAGCAGTAGGATTATAGCCAAGCAGGAAGTTTTTTTTGAGATTATAGCGCCAGTACCACACCCTACTTCCTGCCGTGACGGTTATGCTTTCAGACAGCATGTAGCTTCAGCACGTCGGAACCGCAAGGTAGACATGATTCCTGAATTTGATCAGTACCCGATATTTTATTTTACAAATCACAACGCTATTCAAGGCCCGGGTGATGTTGTTTGTATGCCTGATCATTTTCAAAAGCTGGATTTTGAGTTAGAGGTATCCGTTGTGATCGGTAAAAAGGGTAGAAACATAAAGGCTGAGGAAGCAGATGAATATATAGCCGGTTTTATGATTATGAACGATTTAAGTGCACGAACGTTGCAGATGGAAGAAATGGTTTTAAATCTGGGCCCCGCAAAGGGCAAAGATTTTTCTACAGTAATTGGGCCATGGCTGGTTACACCGGACGAAATAGAAAAGTATAAGGTAGAGCCAAAGGCCGGTCATATCGGAAACAGTTATAATCTGAAAATGAAATGCTTGGTTAACGGGGTCGAAGTATCTGCGGGAAGCACAGCGGATATGGACTGGACTTTTGCTGAAATTATAGAGCGCTGTGCATATGGCGTCGATATTTTACCCGGAGATGTAATTGGCTCCGGAACGGTTGGTACAGGTTGCTTTCTGGAACTTAACGGTACAGGCCTTTTAAACAGTCCTGAATATAAAACACAATGGCTGCAACCCGGCGATGTGGTTGAAATGGAAATAACCGGATTAGGTGTTTTAACTAATACCATAATAAAAGCAGATTCAGACTGGTCTATTCTGGCTCTTAAAAAGATTTGAGTACTTAATTTTTTTGAAGATCTGATTATTTTTAAAAAAACCTTTCGTTATTTCTAACCAAAAAATTAATTGGTTAGCTGATAAAAATTGCTTGTACTATGCTTACTCTAAAAATATCAGATCTTAAACCTGCTGAAATTCAAAACTATCTGCAATATGCCATTGCTCCACGCCCGATCTGTTTTGCATCTACTGTTGATATTAAAGGCAATGTGAATTTAAGCCCGTTTAGTTTTTTCAACATCTTTAGCACCAACCCGCCTGTTTGTATTTTTTCCCCTGCCCGGCGTGTCAGAGATAATACTGTTAAACATACGCTTGAAAATGTTCTGAATGTAAAAGAATGCGTAATCAATATTGTAAACTATGATATGGTTCAACAAACTTCGCTGGCAAGTGTAGATTATCCCAAAGGTACCAATGAGTTCTTAAAAGCTGGATTTACAGAGTTGGCGTCAATTATAGTTAAGCCGCCTCGTGTTGCCGAAGCACCGGTTCAATTGGAGTGCATCATACAAGATATCATTGCTTTGGGAGATCAAAATGGCGCAGGAAATTTAATTATAGCGGAGATAAAAATGATTCATATCAAGGAAGAGATTTTGGATGAAGATGGAAACATCGATCAGGAAAAAATAGACCTTGTTGCCCGGCTTGGTGGCGATTGGTATTGCCGGGTTACCAAAGACAGTTTATTTAAAGTTCCAAAACCCGTCCGTTCAATGGGAATTGGAGTCGATTCGATTCCTTTCGCTATCCGGAATTCAAAGATTTTAACCGGTAATGATCTTGGCCGTTTAGGAAACGTAGAAGTGTTGCCAACTTTACAGGAGATAGAAAGGGTCCGTTTGATCCCCGAAATCGACAAAATCTTTAAAAGCGATCCGGATGACCCCATAGTTCGAAGTATTTATCTTCAAAACTTCGCGAAAGCGAAATTAGAAACCGGAGATGTATTAACGGCTTGGAAAGTTCTTTTACTAGACCAACAGAAGCTTTAAACCTATTTTTTATTTATCAGACCTGTTCTTCGGGCGTTTTAACACGCTTTCCGCTAAATCTTTTTGGCCCAAAAGCCAAAAAGGATACCATTTCAATCATTAACGCTCTTAAAAGATAATTTTAATTACAAGCCCAATATCTGCTTAAGCTTTACATACCCCGTTTTACTAACCGGTATTTTGTCCCCTGATTTTAAAATAGCGATATGGGTTTCTTTTTCATAAGGATCTAACCGGGTAATTTCTTGAACTTTTATAATGTAAGAACGGTGTACTCTAACAAATTGCCTGTTATCAAGCATATGCTCAAAATAAGCCATGGTTTTATTCTTAAGATACGATCCGTCGGCGGTATGAATGTTAACGTAATCGTCATCAGCCGAAAGGTAAATCACATCAATAACTGGTATAATCTTTATTTTCGTCCCTGTTTTAACAACGATACGTTCAGTTAAGGGCGAAGGTAAATTATCAAGTAATTGTTTGGTGTTTGCTATAGCCTGTGCTGGTTCAAACTGATCAACAAACTTTTGCATTGCCTTATCAAAACGCTGCTGGCTGAAGGGCTTTAATAAATAATCGACAGCATGTTCTTCAAAAGCACGGATAGCATATTCATCAAACGCGGTCGTAAAAACAACCGCCGGAGGATCATCAACCAGTTCCAGCATTTCAAACCCGTTGACTTTGGGCATTTGAATATCTAAAAAAATTAGGTCGGGCTGATGTTGCATAATGGCCTTTACACCTTCAAAGCCATCTCCACATTCTTGAATCACTTCAATTTGAGGCCATAATTTGAGGTATTCTAAAACCACCATTCTTGCCAAGGGCTCATCATCAATTAAAATTGCTCGCATTTTTTTATTGTGGGATTTTTACGATGGAAGTAAATATATGGCTATCTGATTTGGTTTCCAACAAGTCTGTTCTTCCGAACAATAAATGCAATCTGCGTTTTACCCCGCTTAACCCAAACCCGGTCCCGTGTTTGGGCCGGGTGGTATCCGGGTCGTATGGATTTTGAACATTTACATGGAGTTCATTATTGATGCATTCCGATTTTATCTTAATTTTTACTATTCCAATGGTATCATACAAACCAAATTTTATGGCGTTTTCTACAATCGGTTGTAAGATCATCGGAGGGATCAGCATCATGTTGCATTGCTCATCCGCGTTTACCTCTGTAGTTAACCTATGCCCAAAGCGAACCATTTCAATGTCCAGATATAGCTGTAAATGTTCCAGTTCTTCGGCCAGGGGAATTGGTTCCTGATCTTCCTTTTTTAATGTCCCACGCAAAAAGTCTGATAATTTATGAATCATTTTTCGTGCTTCCTCAGGCCTGCTGCCAATTAAAGCAGTAATGGAATTTAAGCTGTTAAATAGAAAATGTGGCTGAAGCTGCTGTCTTAAATTATATAGTTCCGCATCCCTGGCCAGCTTTTCGGCGTCGGCTTTACGTTGCTCAATTTCCTTCTGATCCTGCTGGGTATACCATAATAAGCTTAGTAAAGCTGTTGAACCTATGGTAAGAAGGCCGATAAAAAAACGGACAGGAATGGATTTATAAAGAAAATCATCATATTGTAAATCAGTAGTAATCAAGTAAGATAATGTGTACTGATCTATAGAAACCCAAATTGCAGAAAGTATTAGGCTCCAGATAAGCATAAACAGATATCTGTTCTTTTCTGGGCGATAATATTTTAAGTTGTTAACCATTAAAAAACAGGTTGCGGTTAACATAGTGATACTGACGCTGCTATCAATTATTGAAGTTTTCAGGCTGAAACCATACCAGAACAAAATAATAAACTGAAAAAAGACCGCACTTAAAATGTACCTGAATGCAATCCAGATGTATTTGTTTATTTTAACTATTGTATTTGTCAAAACGCTAAGTTTAAGAGCTTTTAAAGTTTGTAAAACGATCTAAAAGCTGCGTATATCGATCCCGCCAAACACAGATGTACCTTCAATAATTAACACTTTTTCGGTGCTTGCTTCAGTAGCTTGTAATCGTTTATCTTCAATACCTCCAAAAATGGCAACCATATCTGAGTGAATTGTCCAGTTTGCCGGAATGATGATTTTGGTCCCTCCAAAAACTTGTGTGACCTCTAATTTCACCCGACCATGTATATCAGCTTGCATTAAATTAAGTTCAGAGCCACCAAAAAAGTTAACTATTTCTCCTCCTTTAAAATTTTTAGATACGATTGTTTTTTTCACACCTCCAAAAATGGAGGTGGAGTTTAAAATATCTTCAGTACTCTGGTTATGATATTTAAAAGAATCTGAAGTTTCATCGTCTTGCACCTCTTCTCCGGTTGCCGGATCAATTCGTTTATCCCAATTACTGGAGTTTTCTGATAGGGATTTTTGTTTTCCTGACTTTAAAATAAACCATAAACCAGCACCAATTATGGCCATAGGCCAAATAAACCTGGAAAGGTCCCAATCAGGCATGATTCGATGAGAGAGAAAAACAAATCCCAGTAAAATCAGTATAAAAGGGGCGGGTTTTGAATATCCTTTTCGGGCACCGATGTATAGCCCAATTAAAATTAGCACGATAGGCCAACTAAATAAGTATCCCGGTAAAAAAAACAGGTCTAAAGTTCTAAGTAATAAAATACACCCTATACTCAACATGATGAAACCAATGATGGTCTTACCTGATTTTTTATTCGAATTCTGAAAGTTCTGCATCTTAAGTATTTTTATCAAATGTATGTTACCTCTGCAACCCCGCAAAATGCTTATTGGTTACAGACCATAACTTCTCGGTAAACTGCCTGTTTTTCTCGGTAAATAGGACAAACATATTATCATGGTTTAAAATATTAAAAACCTTAACACCTTACCTTTGTAATTTATGACGTTTGATAGTTACATTTCCATTTTTTTTAAATTTCGTATAAAAATCTGCAAGGTTTCATTTACCAACATAAAATTCAACCAAAAGCTATAATTTGCTGTCAAACGTTAGTGTCTTTTAACAAAAAGTAATTCATAAACTTTATCCTTTAAAAAAATATGGTAAGCCGAAACAGATTTATGTTTGCTACAGGTATAGAAAATAGTTACCCGATGATCAATCTACCTGATGGAACAAGAAAACGGGTAGATGAAATGGATAAATGCAATCATTATACCCGTTGGCAAGAAGACTTTAACCTGGTAAAAGATTTAGGAATTGAATTTTTAAGGTACGGACCGCCTTATTATAAAGTGCATTTAGGTCCCGGTAAATACGACTGGAGTTTTACAGATGAAACATTTAATTATTTAAAGCAGTTAAATATTACCCCTATAGTTGACCTTTGCCATTTTGGAGTTCCAGACTGGCTTGGCGATTTTCAAAACCCTGATTTTCCGGAGCATTTTGTAGAGTTCGCCAAAGCCTTCGCAAACAGATTTCCGGATCTGCAATTGTATACGCCTATCAATGAAATTTTTATTGCCGCAACTTTTTCTGCTCAGTATGGCTGGTGGAATGAAAGCAAATCAGATGACCGTTCTTTTGTTACAGCGCTTAAAAATCTTTGCAAAGCCAACGTCCTGGCTATGCAAGCAATCTTAAAAATTCAGCCGATGGCCGTTTTCATTCAAAGTGAATCTTCAGAATACTTCCATCCTGAAACTCCTGCTTGTGATCCGCTAGCCACATTTTTAAACCGTAAAAGATTCTTATCTCTTGACCTGACCTACGGATTTCCAACCAGTGTAATCATGTATAATTACCTCTTAGAAAACGGAATGACCAAAGAGGAATATTATTGGTTTCAGTCGCATAATTTTATAAAAGGAAGTTGTATTATGGGAAACGATTATTATGTTACGAATGAACACATGGTGCATGAGGATGGAACAACTTCGGCCTCTGGAGAAATTTTAGGTTACTACGTAATAACCCACCAGTATTATAGCAGGTACAAATTACCTGTTATGCATACAGAAACTAATATTATTGAGCCTAATTCTGTAGTATGGCTAAATAAACAATGGGCTAACGTCAGAAAATTAAAGCATGATGGGGTTCCTATCTTCGGGTTTACATGGTACAGTTTAACGGATCAGGTTGATTGGGACTCTGCTCTTCGGAAAGATGCAGGAAACATTAACGCACTAGGCTTATATGATCTTGATCGAAAAATCAGGCCTGTAGGAATAGCTTATAAAAGGTTAATTCAAGAGTGGCGTTATTCCCTTGAAAATGAAAGTTTTGGAATTCATTTCCAGCATTAATCTGCTAAGAATTTTTTCCTTATGCGTCATTTTCCAACAACCCAATTTTAATACTTTAAACATATTTACTAAAACTGTAACCTGCTTTAGAAACGATGCGTTAGGGATAACAATCAATTGTACCTATTGATATTCCTACACAAATGAATTTTAAAACATCCCAGAATTTAAACGAAAAGCAGGTAGAATCTGGTTTAAGATATATAGTTAAAGAAGGCATTGCTTCTCGTGGACGGATGACTAGAAATATTGTAAATGGAGCTAAAAAATCTTTTGCTCCTGCTTTATGTTACAATGGTATAATAAATGGGCTAAAGTACTTTTATCTATAACTGTCAACTCCCTTTTTTCAAATTTTATCCGGAAATCTCCAACAGATAATTCACAGTCATCTATTAAATTTTATTGGTATCATCTTTGTAAAATGTGGATGTCATTAAAAATATCTGTCTGTAATTTAAATGCAGGAATTTTAAGCCACTCAACCAGTATTTTTTACAAGAAAGTATGAAAAATTTTTTATCATTGGCAATTTTTGCAGTTTCTATCATGTTGGTAGATGCCTGTGCAGTGAATCCGGTAACGGGTAAAAAGCAAGTTGTTTTAATGTCTGAAGCTCAGGAATTAGCAATGGGTAAAGAAGCTGACCCTCAAATTATACAGCAGTTTGGTTTGTATGAAAACAAGCAATTGCAAGACTTTATTAATATTAAAGGAAAGCAAATGGCGGCAATTTCCCATCGGCCAAATTTAGATTACCAGTTTCGAATAGTTGATTCAGATGTATTAAACGCCTTTGCTGTACCTGGAGGCTATGTTTATTTTACACGCGGAATTATGGCTCATTTTAATAATGAAGCTGAGTTTGCTGGTGTTCTTGGGCATGAAATAGGACACATTACTGCCAGGCATTCTGTAGCACAGCAAAGAAATTCAATTTTAGGTCAGTTAGGTTTAATAACAGGAATGATCATATCCCCGGAGTTCGGCCAGTTTGCTGAACAAGCTTCACAAGGGTTGGGACTATTGTTTTTAAAATTTGGGCGTGATGCAGAACGTGAGTCAGATCGTTTGGGTGTTGAGTATTCCTCAAAAATTGGTTATGATGCACATGAAATGGCCGGATTTTTTAATACACTTGAACGTAAATCCGGTGATCAGGCTGAGTCTATTCCCGACTTTTTATCTACACATCCTAACCCGGGCGATAGAAACATTGCGGTTAATAAATTAGCTACGGAATGGGGTCAAAAATTGAAACTTCAAAATCCTGAAGTAAATAGAAATTCTTACTTAAAACGTATTGAAGGGTTAATTTACGGCGAGGATCCTAAACAGGGATTTGTAGAGAATAGCGTCTTTTATCATCCTGTATTAAAACTCCAGTTTCCTATCCCAAGCAATTGGGCATTTCAAAATTCTCCAGACAAAGTGCAAATGGCACCTAAAGATGGTCGTGCAATGATGATGTTAACTCTTGCTCCAGGAAAAACTGTTCAGGAAGCAGCAAATGCCGTTTTGCAAAAATATAGTTTACAGGCTTTAGAATCCAAAGAGGTAAATGTTAACGGGTTGCAAGCTATGGCCATCGTAGCAGATCAAGTCCCGCAACAGCAACAGCAGCAGCAGCAGCAACAACAGGCTATTCGTACCTTATCTTACTTTATTCAGTACAACAATTTAATATACCACATGATTGGGGTATCAAATACAAACGAGTTTAACAACTTTCTTCCTTTATTTTCAAGTACCATGCAAAGTTTTAGGGAATTAACAGATGTTTCTAAAATTAATCGTAAGCCGGAGCGGGTTAGAATAAAAACCGTTAAACAAAACGGAACTTTGCAACAAGCGTTTGCAAGTTTTAATGTACCTCAAAAAAAATACACTGAATTTTCTATTGTTAATGGCATGAAATTAACGGATAGAGTTGCACAGGGGAGCTTAATAAAGGTTATTGAACAGTAATTACAACTTTAAAATCAATCTACGTTTTGCTGTTCATTTTCGGTTAGAGAGGTTTTGTAAACTTCTAAAGCTCGCTTTCTTGCAAAGTTGTGATCAACGATGGGTGTTAAATAATGAGGGTTAAAGTCTTTAATCCAGGCTTTTATGTAATCCAATTTTGGATCGAATTTTTTAGTTTGTTCTGTGGGGTTAAAAATTCTAAAATAAGGTGCCGAATCGCAACCGCTACCCGATGCCCATTGCCAGTTTCCATTATTAGAAGAAAGATCGTAATCTAGTAGTTTTTGACCGAAATAAGCTTCGCCCCAGCGCCAATCAATTAAAAGATGTTTACAAAGAAAACTGGCCACAACCAACCTTACTCTATTATGCATCCAACCGGTTTCGTTAAGTTGTCTCATACCGGCATCAACAAGTGGATAACCGGTTTCACCTTTGCACCAAAGAAAAAATTCGGTCTCGTTGTTTCTCCATTTTATTTTATCGTATTTTTTTTTAAAACTATGATTGACGACACCAGGGAAATTGAAAAGGATCATCATAAAAAATTCCCTCCATATAAGTTCATTTAACCACGTTTCGTTAACCCTGTTAGCCAACACTACCAATTGCCTGATGCTTACCGTGCCGAAACGAAGATGCACACTGATATAACTTGTTCCGTTAACCGAAGGAGCGTTACGTGTAAGATGATAATTTTTAATAATGTCTTCGTTAATAATATTAGGGGTAACTTCTAATTCAAAATCTTCAAAGCCAATATCTGTTAAAGAAGGAATTGCTTTAATAGCGGATCGAAACAAGTTATTTAACAATTTTTCGCTGGGATAATTTTTTAATTCTTCTGACCTGTATTTGTTTTTCCAGATTTTGCTGTAAGGTGTAAAAACAGTGTAAGGTGTTCCATCGGATTTCATAACCTCCGCTTTTTCAAAAATCACCTGATCTTTAAACGTTGCAAACTTAATTCCCCTGGAATTTAGGAATGCTGTAATCTGCGAATCACGTGTTATAGCATAAGGTTCATAATCATGATTGGCATAGACTTCTTTGACTTCAAACTGCTCACAAATCTGGTTGAATGCTTTGGTAGGCTGATCGTGTAATACGCAAATGTAAGAACCATATTTAACCGCAATGTCGTTAAGCATATGAAGGTTGCGGTGAATAAAAACTACCCTTCTGTCTTTTTTATCCAGTAATTTATCCAGGATATCTGAATCAAAAATAAAAAAGATTAGAACAGGATATTTGCTGTTTAATGCATGATATAACGCCGTGTTATCAAATAACCTTAAATCTCTTCTGAGCCAGCAAACACTTACTTCTTGTTTCATAAAAAATCAGGACTTTTCATAAAAATTGATTTCTATTTTTAAAGGCGTGAATCAAAACGTTCAGTAGCAGAACTAATGACACAAAAATTGCGGCTATTACAACTGGCTGTACGCTATTATAATTTGCGACAGCAACCGCCAATAATGCCCAAATGCCAACAAGGGCAAATTCACGCATGTTTCTTTTCCAAATCATAAAAAGATTAATAATTCCTGCAATAAAAATCATAATGATAGCCCAGTTTATTTCTGAAATTCCGAAGCCATCCCATTCAATCTTGGTTAAGTATGCCGATATGTTTGCGATTGCCGCGACGGATATCCATCCAAAATAAATAGAAAAAGGCCACCACGTGAAAACAATTTTTTTAAGTGGGATCATTGTTAGTTCCATCTCTGTTTTTATAACTATTTGTAATAGAGAAAATAACAACAACAACATGATCAATACAGAAATACCAATGTAATTATAGAGCCAGGCCAACACCCACGCACTATTCGCTAAGCATGTAACAACAAACCACCAACCTATTTGCAGTACTACTTTATCATCAAAACTTTTGTAAAATAAACTGAGACCCTGATAAATGACAAAAGAAAATAAAAATATATAGATTATCCCCCAAATAGAAAAAGCATACCCCGCTGGTGTAAATAGGTTTTGATTTTCAGCGGAAATCGTGGCCATTGTATTGCCATTAAATATTCCTGTATTTGAAAGATAATTGATTACTAAGGTTAATATCAGGGCAATAAAATTGGATATCTGGAGGATAGGTTTCATTCCATAATTATTGTGTAAAACGAAGGATGTATTAAAGAATTTGTTTTATTTTCTTTCGTATTTTAACAACTTTATAAACGTAGTATTAAACTTTTGGCCCAAACAATTTTTCGAGAACAGATCTCCGGTAACTGAAAATTCTTTCAATTTTCTTTTTTACAAAAAGTTTATGTGCCAGATTTCCAAGTATTCCCAATGGCAGTTCATATTTTATTTCATCCTGCATTTTAACACCGTTTTCATGTTTATGGTAAGTATGCGTATGTTCCCATAATTTATACGGCCCTTTTAATTGCTTGTCTGTGAAAAAAGATGGACGATTAACTTTGCAAATTTCAGTTTTCCAGGGCAGCGGAATACCCAAAATAGGCTTTACAGTGTATTGAATGATCATTCCTTCGTAAATCGCCTTGTCATCTAATTTTGTTAGAATTTTAAAATCAAGTTCTGGTGGTGTTATCAAAGCCAGATTTTTAGGTGAAGAAAAAAAATCCCAGGCTTTTTCGATGTTGATAGGTAAAAATTGTTCGGTTTTAAAATAGAATAAACTCATTATCAAGTGTTAAAATGTTTTATAACATCGGGTAAACAGATTGTTAGCCATGATGTATAATTTGTGGGATTAATGATTAAATCATTTTCCAGATCTGCGAGGGTTATATATTTATAGTTTTGAACCTCAAGTGGATTGGGTTTAGGAATATCATTACTTAATCCGAAATAAACATGATCGAGTTCATGTTCCGACAAACCGTTGTCAAATAAAGTTTTATAAATAAAACTAAATTTAAAACCGATTTTACATTTAATGCCCATCTCTTCTTTCAACCTTCTGTTAATGGTGTCAAAGGTTTTTTCGCCTTTGCAGGGATGACTACAACAAGTGTTACTCCACAATCCGCCGGAATGATATTTACTTTCAGCTCTTTGCTGTAATAATAACTCACGTTTAGAATTAAATATAAAAATTGAAAAAGCACGATGTAAGGTTGATGTGAGGTGCACTTCCAATTTGTCCATCTCACCTACTTCATTATCATTTTCGTCAACAAGAATTAATAAGTCGTTCATATTTTTATTACAAAAGATTCATTTTATTTTCTACCATGCAATTAATCATCAGGCCGAATTTTCTACTGTTATTTATACGTATTCTTTCAGATAAAACACGCTCTGCTGAAAGCTTTTTAATCTTTTTAAACAAGGAATTGTAATATACATAAGCCATATAAACACCTCCTCTTGATGTGGGTGGTAATTTTTTTATCCCGATAAGCGCTATTTTAAAATCATTTTCAATCTCATTTTCAATCTCCGTTTTAGCCTGATAATTAAACTGATCCATGTTTACGTGCGGAAAGTAGGTTCTGCCCAGAAGGCTGTAGTCATCTTTAAGATCTCTTAAAAAATTTACTTTTTGGAAGGCCGCACCTAATTTCATAGCATATGGTTTGAGATCTTCAAACAACTTTTTATCTCCTTCACTAAATACATGAAGACACATTAAACCCACAACTTCTGCTGAGCCTAAAATATATTTTTGATATTTTTCTGGTGTATAATGCACTTTTTCAAGGTCCATTTCCATGCTCTGTAGAAAAGTCTCTATTAATTCACAATCTATGTCATAACGGTTTACAGCTTGCTGAAAAGAATTTAAAATAGGATTTATAGAAATCCGGCACTCAATAGATTCGTAGGTATCTCTTTTAAGTTTATACAGCAGGCTCTTTTTATCAAAGCCGTCAAAGCTGTCTACAATTTCATCAGCAATTCTTACAAAACCGTAAATTGAATAAATAGCATCCCTAAGCCGGGAATTGATAAAATATATTCCGAGCGAAAAACTGGTACTATAAGTACGGGTTGTTAATTTACTTATCTTAACAGACAAGTTTTCATACAATGTGATCATACTTATTTTTGTTTAGGTTTAATATTATAAATTTAAACACTATGAAATTAAAATTTGGCTGAGATCTTCAACTGATTTTAAGCATTTTATATTATTTCCAATATTAAGCTGTCCAATTAATTTCTGGTTACCTGCTATAAATACATTGCTGGTAACCAAATCAATGTTTAGCTGATTTAAGTAATTTTGTGTATCTCTCGCAAAATCGTGATGTACTAATAGAAAAAGCAGGTTATCAGGCTTTGTGTCCTTCACTGCTTCTTTTAATGAACTCAGCGGAACATTGTTACCCAAATAGATAACCTTTTGACCCGAGAACCTAATTAAATAATTTGCAAAGAGCAGGCCAATGTCATGATGCTCGTTCTCGGGTAAAAACAGTAACCACTTTATTGAACCATGTTTTGGTACGGGTAATGAATCAATAACGGTATATAGCTTTTGCTTAATTAAATTACTTATAAAATGTTCGTGTGCAGGAGCTGCTGTATCATTAGACCACATTAAACCAATTCTGATCAATAGGGGATATATCACATTGGTGTATGTTTCTTTCATACCCTTACGAAGCAGGCAGTGAGAAAAAACTTTTTCAAATTGACCTTCATCATAGCTTAAGCTGGCTGCTACAAGTTGAGAGACAAAGTATTCTTCAGGCTCGTTAATATTTAGCAGACCGTTTTGAAGGTTGATCAGCTCAAACAGCTTTTCATCAGGCATAACGCAAAGTTCAGAAACCTTAAACTCGGTATTCATTAAACTTACAATGTTTAGCAAGCGGCGTAACTGAACATTATCGTAGTATCGGGTATTTCCTTCTGAGCGGCTAGGTTTCAAAGCGTTGTATCGCTGCTCCCATACCCGTATTGTATGTGGCTTAATTCCGGAGAATTGCGAAAGCTGAGAAATCGAAAATAAATTCATTGTTTAAATTTATAAATAAATATTTAAACAGAAATTTAAATTTAAAAAATGATTTTGAAAAGATATATGTTTGAGCACATATAAAGTGGCATAAATTGATAATTATTAGACACGAATAGTTATAGACCACATGAATCAATGTGGGTTATAAATAATTACCAAAAAATTTAGCTGTTACAGAATTACTGTCTTATTTCTTAAGTAGTGATCAGCAAGAACAAGCGCTGCCATAGCCTCTACAATCGCTACAGCTCTTGGTACAACACAAGGATCGTGTCTGCCTTTCCCTTTTATTTCAGCAGGAATTCCTTCGGCGTTTACAGTATTTTGATTTTGCATAATGGTAGCCACAGGTTTAAAGGCAACCTGAAAAAATATTTCCATACCATTAGAAATTCCACCTTGTATCCCACCAGAAAAATTAGTTGATGTTTTAAAAGGTTTGTTAACGCTATCCGTACTGGCATTTGGAATAATAATATCGTTATGTTCCGAACCTCTCATTTCTGATCCGGAAAAACCAGAACCATATTCAAAGCCATGAACCGCATTTATACTTAGCATTGCCTTGCCCAGATCGGCGTGTAGTTTATCAAAAACCGGATCGCCAAGCCCAACTGGACAATTGCGGATTACACAAGAAATTTTACCTCCGATGGTGTCGCCTTCTTTACGGATCTGATCGATATGTTCAATCATGCGTTCTGCGGTCACTGGGTCCGCACATCTTACTATATTACCTTCCCGGATTTGCAATAACTCGTTTACCGAATTTCTTTCAAGTCTTGGTGCGTTAATGTTACCAACGGCAGAAACATGGGCAAATATTTCAATCCCTATTTGTTGAAGTAAAATTTTAGCAATAGCACCTGCAGCTACTCTGGCTACTGTTTCTCTTGCCGATGATCTGCCGCCACCGCGGTAATCTCTATGACTATATTTATAATCATAAGTATAATCAGCATGTGAAGGACGATAGGTATCTTTTATATGTGAATAATCTTGTGATTTTTGATCTTCGTTAAGGATGTTTAGGGCTATTGGGGTACCCGTGGTTTTCCCTTCAAATATTCCCGATAATATTTGCACAGAATCACTTTCTTTTCGCTGAGTAGTAATTTTTGACTGACCTGGTTTTCTTTTATCCAATTCAGACTGGATAAATTTTGTGTCAATCTCGAGGTTTGACGGACAGCCATCGATTATAACTCCAATAGCTGGTCCATGCGATTCGCCGAACGTGGTAATTCTAAATAACTGTCCAAAAGAATTTCCTGCCATTATGTTTTGAATATGTGTTTGATTTTAGCGAATGTATACGTCTGTGTTTAGTTAACCATAAAACCCGCGGTTTTCAAATCATTCCAAAAACCCGGATAAGATTTGTTGACAACATGGTAATTTTCAATTTCTAATTGAGCAATTTTTAAAGCAAGTGGTGTAAAAGCCATGGCCATCCGGTGATCATCATAAGTAGCAATGAACACCTTATCCGGGAAATTAAGACCGGTACAATCAAGCTTACAAACCAGGTTTTTTTCATGCAGCTTAACTCCAATCTTCTTCAGTTCGGTTTGTAAAGCATTAATCCGGTCGGTTTCTTTGATCTTAAGCGTTTCCAATCCTGTAAAAGTAGCATTGTGCCCCAAAGCTGCACAGCAAACAATAACCGTTTGTGCCAGATCCGGACAATCTTTAAAATCAAATATCAGACGTTCCAGTTTTTTTGGTTCTTTTTTTAGATAAACCCCACCATCTTTAAATTGTGAACTGATGCCAAAGTTGGCCATGATCTCGGTTATTCGGCTATCGCCCTGTAAACTATATGCATTCAATCCCGGAAGGAAAAACTCCGCTTCGTCTGACAATGCGGCAATGGCGTACCAGTATGAGGCAGCGCTCCAGTCTGGTTCTACAATAATTTCTGAATTTCTATATTCCTGTTTTTTAATCTTGATAATTTTGTCGGTCCAATCATACCTTATTCCTGCCTTCTCCAGCATAGATAAAGTCATTTCTACATAAGGTGTAGAAGTGAGTTTAGATTCAATTTCCAATTCTAAACCTAGCGGGAGTTTAGGCGCAATTAACAACAGGGATGAAATATACTGACTGCTGATATTTCCGTTTACAGCAATACGAGAAGTTTTTTGGAGTAAGGGGCCTTTAATTTTTAGGGGTGGAAAACCATTTAAGGCAGCAAATTGAATATCAGCACCAAGTTTTATCAGAGCGTCAACTAAAATCCCAATCGGACGTTCCTGCATTCTTTTTGAACCGGTTAAAATAACCTCTCCTGTTTGCAGAGTAAAAAAAGCGGTCAAAAAGCGCATTGCTGTTCCGGCAGGGCCTACATTTATTTCTGAGATCTTGGTTGAAAGTTGTGAGGTGGCAGTTTTGGGTTTGGAGTTTTTAGTTTTAAATTGAGAATTTAAAGTTTGATGTTTTGAAATTTGATATTCTTTATTTAAAATTTTGCTTAAAGTTACAGTATCAGCAGCTTCAGATAGATTTTTAACCTCAACTTTTCCCTCGCTTAGTGCCTCCATAATCAAAGCCCTGTTACTTTCACTTTTAGAACCGGTAAGAAAAACAGTGCAGTGAAAGTTATTATTTAAGATCGAAACACAGATATTTTCGCAATTATCCATTATTTTTCAACAAGCGGTTTTGCATTCATAATCTGCGTTTGCTTTCGTATAGATTCACCGTGTATTAGTTCAAGCAGCTTTCCGGTAAAGTTCAGATCGAGTTTTAAAGCACTGGCAAAAGCGTTTCTTTTATTCATAATCTCGTCCCAGCGGCTTACTTGTAAAATAGTTACCCCGTTGTCTCGCTTATATTCACCAATTTTTTGAACGATTTGCATCCGTTCGGCCATTTTTTGAATAATCTGATCATCAAGTTTATCAATTAATGTACGAAGTTCTGCCAGCTTATCAGAAAATTCCTGATCACGTGATTCCGGCTTCCGTAAAGTTAAAAGATCCATCATTTCTGATAATGCTTCGGGAGTTAATTGTTGTTTAGCATCTGTCCAGGCAACTGAAGGATCTATATGCGATTCAATCATTAAACCCTGCATATCCAGATCAAGTGCTTTCTGAGAAATATATTGTATCAGTTCACGATTTCCACAAATATGGCTTGGATCGTTAATAAGAGGCAACTCAGGGCAAAGTGTTTTTAATTGTATGGCAAGCTCCCACATCGGTTCATTACGAAAAGCGGTTTTTTCGTATGAGGAAAATCCGCGATGTATAGCCGCCAATTTAGTAATTCCGGCGTTATTCATCCGCTCCAATGCTCCGCACCACAAAGAAATATCCGGGTTAACCGGATTTTTAATCATTACCGGTATGTCAACACCCCGAACTGCATCTGCAATTTCTTGAACCGTAAAGGGATTAGCAGTAGAACGTGCGCCTACCCATAAGATATCAACCCCCGCGTTTAGGGCTTCTTCCACATGTTTAGACGTGGCGACCTCCACGGCAGTTGGTAAACCAGTTTCATCTTTGGCCCTTTTTAACCATTGCAAACCTATACTTCCGATTCCTTCAAACTCTCCCGGCCTTGTTCTTGGTTTCCAAATACCGGCCCTTAATACAGATACTTTGCCGGTTTTGGCAAGTAGGTGCGCAGTGGCAACTAACTGATCTTCGGTTTCAGCGCTGCATGGACCAGATATTAATAAAGGTTCGCTGCTTACTTTTATCCACTCGCTCAGAGGTTTTATGTTGAGATTTAGTTTCATCCTGTTTAGCCGTTAAGTGTTTAGTTTGTTGGTTGTTAGTTTATTGATGTTGGTTGTTGGTTTGCTGATTTTGTAATGCCCTGATTAAACTGACAATTAACAATTGATCCTTCTAAACCGTATCATTTTTTTCGTATTCTCCCATAATGGTAAAGTTTACGGTATACTTTAATGCTTTTCGAATAGATGTATCATAATCAGATTGTTGTTTCCATTCAATATCTACATAAAAATTATATTCATTCCGTTTGCCCAAAACAGGCATGGATTGTATTTTAGTTAGGTTAATGTTGTTTTCAGCAAAAATGGTTAGCACTTTAGACAGTGAACCTACGGCATTTCCAACCTGAAAACATAAAGAAGCCTTATTTATAAGGCTACTATCAACGGACTTGTTAGTGAGAACAAGAAATCGGGTATAATTTTTTTTGTTCGATTCGATCCTTCGTTCCATAATTTCAAGATCATACAGCTTGGCCGCCAGAAGATTGGCAATGGCAACGGTGTCCGTTAAGTTTTCTTCCCTGATCTTTTTAGCGCAGGCCGCTGTATCATTACTTTCTATTATTTGTAAGTGCGGAAATTCGTCAAAAAAGTCAATACACTGCCTGATGGCAATGGGGTGGGACTGAACATATTTAATATCTGCAAATTTAACCCCGGGTAAAGCCAGTAAATGCAATTGTATTGGTAAATAAACTTCGCCCACGATCGGAAAATTATATTCTCTTAGCAAACTATAGTTAGGTAATAAACTTCCAGCAATTGAATTTTCAATAGCCATTACAACATAATCTGCGTTTTTGAGCCGCAACTCTTCGCAGGTTTGTTTAAACGAGTTACATTCTATAGTTTGGATATTCTCACCAAAAAATTTAAATGCGGCTTCTTCATGAAATGAGGCCCTTATACCTTGTATTGCGACTTTCTTAATTTGCATCTCCTTTAATAAAAAAAAATCCCGGCTGTTTGGCCGGGATTTTTTTGATAATCTCTTATTACAAGTGCGTATCAATTCCGGCTCTTTACAGAGAAGTAAAAATAGTCGTAATAATAAGCGTTGTTAATTTTCATTACTTGTTTGATATTGTCAAATGTACACACTTAATTTCAGAAGCCAAACAAATTAAAAAAAATCACTATTTACCGATTTAGCTTAACCAATAAATAAAAAAACGTCCTGCAAATTATCACAGGACGTTTTTTTTAATTGGTTCCGATTAGTTTTTAACTGAATCAGTTTTTACTTCCGCAGATGAATCAACTGTATCAGTCATTGCATCAGCAGTTGAATCAATTGAATCAGTTGTCATTTCAGCAGATGAATCAATTGAATCTGCAGCAGAATTTTCTGACTTGTTAGTGTTACAAGCTGCAACTGATAAAGAAATTGCTAAAGCTAAGAAACCGAATTTAAATAAATTTTTCATGTTTGTTTTTGAGTTATTTGTAGTTAATACCAATTTGATTAAAAGGTAACCCTTAAAATTATTAATAGGGCCCAAATGAATCACCTTTAATTTAGGATAGAGGAATAATATATTAAATGTTGTTACATTTTTGTTGAATCAACAAGTACGCTATCATTCATGGATGAGTCCATCATCATTGAATCAGACATTGTGGAATCAGACATTGAAGATGAGTCAGAATCTCCATTTGCAGATTTGTTTGAATTACAAGCTGCTACAGATAATGATAAAGCGACAGCTAAAAAGCCGTATTTCAATAAATTTTTCATAAGTTATTTATTTAAGGTAGTTGTTTGTATTTAATACAGGGAATATGAAAAAGTAACCCTCTTCTATTTAATTTTATATATATTTTCTATCATTGGGTTACAAAATCAGTAAATAAGTATTAATAGTGAGTAAAAAGATAAATAAATCAGAACTGGTAGATGCGGAAATTATTATTGGTATCCAAAAGGGTTCGAAAGACTCTTTAAACAGTTTATATAACTCTTTTTATCCGATGGTTTTGCAATTTGTCCTTGCCAATAACGGAGATGAAGATGAAGCAAAGGATATTTTTCAAGAGTCGGTTATCGTGCTCTATAACAAAGTTAAAAGCGGCGGATTTGAATTAAACAGTAAACTTAAAACTTTTATTTATTCTGTTTGCCGAAGGCTATGGCTTAAAAGATTAAATCAAAAGAGTAGAAATTCTGCTTCTGAATTAAGAGATTTTGAAGAGTTTCAGGCCGTTGAGTACGATTTAGAATTTCATCAGCAAAAGGATGCTCAGTTTCTTCAAATGGAAAAGGCTCTGATGCATTTAGGGGAACCTTGCAGAACTATTATAGAAGATTATTACATTAAAAACCAGTCGATGCAGGAAATTACCGAAAAGTTTGGCTACACAAACGCTGATAATGCGAAGACTCAAAAATACAAATGTTTGCAACGCCTGAAAAAATTATTTTTTCAGCCATAATAAAAAGAAATGGAAAGTGAAATTGAATTGATCGAATATATTGAATCTTACCTCAATGATGAATTATCAACTGAAGATAAAATCGCATTTGAAAAGCTTCGTGCCGAAAATCCCGTTATTGATCTTAAAGTAGTTGAGCATCAAATTTTATTGAATCAGGTTACAGAATATGGTACCCGCGTAAAGCTAAAGGCTGATCTTAATGAAGCATACGAATTGCTTGATGTTACATCCATAAAAGCCGGTCTGTTTCCACCATTACACAGAATGAGGTTAATCATAAATAAGTTTAAATTTAATACGGCAATTGCGGCAAGCGTAGCCATTATAACTGTATTTGCAACCTTGTTATCAACAGGTTATTTTAATAAAAATAGTACGAATAACTACAAAGCATTAAGAAGGGATATTAATAATATCAAACGGTCGCAAAACCAGTTGATTAAAGGAATTAATGATCTTCCTGAGAAAGGCCCTGTCAATCCCGGGCAGTTTGGTGGAACTGGGTTTGCATTAACATCCAACGGATATATTGTTACAAATTATCACGTTGTTAAGGATGCGGATTCTGTATATGTTCAAAATGTAAATGGCGAATCTTTTAAAGTAAAGCAGATTTATGTTGACCCGGCTTATGATATAGCGGTTTTGCAAATTACTGACCCTGGGTTTAAAGAGCTGGGATCATTGCCCTATACATTTAAAAAATCAGGCTCTGATTTAGGGGAAGATGTTTATACAATTGGTTTCCCTCGGGATGATCAAGTGTTTAACCGTGGTTATTTAAGTTCATTAACCGGATATGGTGGCGATACGTTAACCTATCAGGTTGATATTTCTGTTAATCCGGGCAACAGCGGGGGGCCGTTGTTAAATAATAAGGGAAATGTTATCGGTATTATAAATGCCAAACAAATGCAAATAGAAGGCGCCGCATTCGCAATCAAATCTAACTTTATCTTGCAATCAGTTGATGCTATCCCTCAGGACTCATTAGAAAACAAACTTGTGCTGAATAAGAAAAATACAATGTCAGGTTTGAGCAGAACAGACCAGTATAAAAAAATTAAAGATTACATCTTTATGGTAAAGGTATATTGACGCAAACCAAAATTTAAGCCACTATTTATAAAGTAGTTACGTTTCATGGAGAAAGCCTTACTATTTTCCATGTTTGCTTATCTGCTTTCTTGTATACGATACGATCATGCAGCCTGCTTTGGCGCCCTTGCCAAAATTCAATTAAAGTAGGTTTAACCAAATAACCTCCCCAATAAGCGGGCTTCGGAACTTTTTTATCAGCAAATTCTGTTTCCATTTCATTCCACTTTTTTTCCAATTCAGACCGACTGTTTAATATTTGGCTTTGCTGAGAAACTACTGCGCCGATTTGACTTCCTCTCGGTCGGCTTTGAAAGTATCGCTCAGATTCTTCCTTACTTAATTTTTCTATAGTACCCTCAATTCTTACCTGACGCTCTAGTTCGCCCCAGAAAAAAACCAATGCTACAACTGGGTTTTTAGCAATTTCTTTTCCCTTTGAACTTAAATAATTACTGTAAAAAACAAATCCTTTTGCATCAAAACCCTTAAGCAATACAATACGGGCAGAGGGCTTCCTGTCTGTGCTCGCTGTAGCAAGCGTCATGGCATTAGGCTCATATAAACCGGCAGAAATAGCTTGGTTAAACCATTTTCCAAACTGTGAGATTGGATCCTCCGTAACATCTTTCTCAGAAAGGGAATCTGAACGGTAGTCCTGCCGCAGATTTTCTAGTATCTCTTTGTCTATTATCATTTTAGTTTTTCTGATGCAAATCTACTAAAGCCGAAACGCAATAGCGTACATAAATAATGGTAATTTTAACTTTACAAAACAGAAAATAAAGCGCAACGTTAATGTTCTATGATAAATCAAAAAAACCCTGCTAACGGAAGCTTGCTAATTTCAGAACCGTTTATGCTTGATCCCAATTTTAAGCGATCTGTGGTTTTACTTGCAGAACATTCTCCTGACGGAACATTGGGATTTGTATTAAATCAACGAAGTGATTTTTTAGTAAATGAGCTTATGTTGGATTGTCATACTTGTTTATTTCCGGTATTTATCGGCGGACCTGTTGATAATAATACGCTTCATTTTATACATAGGTGTTATGATAAACTGGAAGGTATTGAAATAAGAGATGGTATTTATTGGGGTGGTGATTTTGAAAAGCTTAAAAAATTGATAAATGATAATCAAATTCAATTACATGAAGTTCGGTTTTTTGTGGGATATTCTGGTTGGGGAAATGAGCAGCTTGAAAACGAATTATTGCAAAATTCATGGCTGGTAAGTAATGAGTATAGCGCAGACGCGGTTTTTGCAGAAGATGAAGAACATTTGTGGAAAGAATTAGTGATTAGCATGGGGCCTAAATTTGCTCACATTGCTAATTTTCCTGAAAACCCGATGTGGAATTAAAATTGTAATGCGTTATTTTTCTTGACTCTTTTCTAAATCGCCAGCACTTTCTATAACTTTAACTTTCAATTCTTCTTTATAATTAATCAGTCTTTTTGATAATAGATCATCGGAGATGCCCAAAATTTGCGCTGCTAAAATTCCAGCGTTTTTTGCGGCATTTAGTGCGACTGTTGCCACCGGGATTCCGTTTGGCATTTGTAATATGGATAGTATAGAATCCCAGCCGTCAATAGAGTTGGAGGATTTTACCGGAACGCCGATAACTGGTAAATGAGTAATAGAAGCAACCATTCCTGGTAAATGGGCGGCGCCACCGGCTCCCGCAATTATAACCTTAATTCCGCGGCCGGCTGCGTTTTTTGCATATTCAAACATCCGTTCCGGGGTGCGATGCGCAGAAACCACTGTAATTTCATACTCAACTTGTAGCTCTTTTAGTATATCAGCGGCATCCTGCATAATGTTCAGATCTGATTTGCTGCCCATTATTATTCCTACTTTAACCATAACGTATCGGGTATAAATAAAAGAGGTTTTAAACTTTCACTTTAATAATCTTTTGCACTAAACGGGCTTTCTCTATGGCTTTTTCCCGGTTCTCATCTATAATGGTAACATGACCCATTTTCCGAAATGGTTTTGTAACCTTCTTTCCGTAAAGATGAATGTACACACCTGGCAGTTTCAGTACCTCGTCAATACCTTCATAATCAGCAAGCCCTTCAAATCCTTTTTCTCCTAAAAGGTTAATCATAACCGCGTGATTGATACATTTTGTATCGCCCAGAGGAAGGTTGAAAATAGCCCTCAAATGCTGATCATATTGAGAAGTATAATTTCCCTCTATACTTTGATGACCGCTATTGTGCGGACGCGGGGCAAGTTCATTTACCAAAATTTCTCCGGCTTTAGTAAGAAACATTTCCACAGCCAAAATCCCGACTATTTTAAGATCAGTGGCAATTTTAATAGCCAGTTCATCCGCTTGTTTTAAAAGCTCAGGATTCAGATCGGAAGGTGATATAATAAACTCTACCAGATTTACATCCGGATTAAAATCCATTTCAACACAAGGGAATGTTTGGATTTCACCATCAGCGTTCCGTGCAACTATAACCGCTAACTCTTTCTTAAAATCCACAAACTCCTCAATAATACTTGGTGCCTGAAAAGCTTTTTCAAAATCAGCTTCAGATTTTAATTTATAAACTCCCCGGCCATCATAACCGTCTTTACGTAACTTTTGAAAATAAGGAAATTTAAAACCTAACTCATTTAAATTTTCTTTTTGAGCAATTAACCGAAAAGGGGAGGTGGGAATATTGTTTTCTTTGAAGAACTGTTTTTGTAAACCTTTATCCTGTATCAATCGGATAACCCGCGATTGAGGAT
>JACMND010000070.1 GCA_014378705.1 Pedobacter sp.
TTAACAGCTATTGCTTCCTATTTTGCCGTTATTTTCCTGTTGCCTTCAGGCGATTTCCATATGCTTCGGGATATGATGGCTGACGGGAACTTGAAAGAAGGCGCACGCTATTTTGATCGAATGGATGTTTTTTATTCCATTATTGTGGGATTGGTCGTAGGAACTTTAATGAGTTTGATCACCGAATATTATACTGCAATGGGCAGGGGCCCGGTACAATCTATCATCAAACAATCATCTACCGGCCATGCAACTAATATCATAGCCGGCTTAGCTGTTGGGATGAAGTCTACGGTAATGCCAATTATTGTTTTGGCAGCCGGAATTTACGGTTCTTTTTATTTTGCCGGTTTTTACGGAGTAGCAATTGCCGCCGCCGGAATGATGGCCACAACAGCCATGCAATTATCTATTGATGCATTTGGTCCTATCGCGGACAACGCCGGTGGAATAGCCGAAATGAGCCAGCTTCCAGAAGAAGTCAGGCATCGTACAGATAACCTGGACGCTGTAGGTAATACCACTGCCGCAACAGGCAAAGGATTCGCGATCGCTTCTGCGGCTTTAACATCATTGGCTTTATTTGCTGCTTTTGTTGGTGTTGCCGGAATTGACCGGATAGATATTTATAAAGCAGACGTTTTAGCCGGGTTGTTTATTGGTGGGATGATTCCATTTATATTTTCCGCGTTATGTATTTCTGCAGTAGGCCGTGCAGCTATGGATATGGTTCAGGAAGTGCGGCGTCAGTTTCGCGAAATTCCGGGAATTATGGAATATAAAGCCAAACCTGAATATGAAAAATGTGTGGCAATATCAACCAAAGCATCCATTAGAGAGATGATGCTTCCCGGAGCGATTGCCCTGATCGTACCTATCATTATCGGCTTTTCTTTTGGTGCCGAAGTTTTGGGAGGTTTATTGGCAGGTGTTACCGTTTCGGGTGTGCTGATGGGAATTTTCCAGTCTAACGCCGGTGGTGCATGGGATAACGCCAAAAAATCGTTTGAAAAAGGGGTGATGATTAACGGAGAGATGTATTACAAGAAGTCTGAACCACATAAAGCTTCCGTTACCGGAGATACTGTTGGCGATCCGTTTAAAGATACATCTGGCCCATCAATGAATATATTGATCAAGCTAATGTCTATTGTTTCCTTGATTATCGCTCCGCATTTAGCTGCTGGAGTTGGAAACAGAAATCATACAGGCGAAGTTTATAAAAAAGTAAAAACGGAAGTGAAAACGAATGCTGCAGACAACACTGTTTCTGACACTGTTTCAAAAACTACCGAGATTCTAAATTAACGATCAGCAATCATTCTCATTGTTACTAAAAAACGAATTACCCGACTTAAATAAACCCGATTATAGCGATAGCTTCCGCTTTTGCGGAACTAAAGCGGAAAGCGGGAGTACCATTAGCCGGGCTACCGAAAACTGCTTTTCAAACAATCCAGCCAGGATATATAGGTTACAAAATAAATAAGCAACATCTCCCTAAACTTCTTATCAGGCAATGAAATTAATTAATCAATAAATGAAACCCAATTGTTGCCAAGCAAGAGATTTGAGATAAGAAATCCAATTTAAATATTTAAATAAATTAATTAGGTTTGGTATTGAACTAAACTTTTTACACATAGAAACACTTTAACTTTTCAGAATTATGTTTCATAAAAAATCCATTGAACAATTGCTGTTTGAAGCCAGCCAGACGGGTGAAGGTACTCTAAAGCGGACTTTAACCAGTTTTAACCTGATTTCACTTGGTGTTGGCGCCATTATCGGTGCAGGATTGTTTTCTTTAACGGGAATAGCCGCAGCAGAAAATGCCGGTCCGGCTATTACTATTTCTTTTGCTTTAGCAGCTTTCGCCTGTGCTTTTGCCGGATTATGTTATGCTGAATTTGCTTCTATGATTCCGGTTGCGGGGAGTGCTTACACTTATTCTTACGCAACTATGGGCGAATTTATGGCCTGGATAATCGGCTGGGACCTGGTACTTGAATATGCCCTCGGTGCCGCGACTGTTTCTGTGAGTTGGTCTAGATATTTGTTGGAAATACTTAATAAATATGGCATAGATTTACCTCATTCGCTTATTGTATCGCCATGGGAGAAGCTTACTTTAGGTGATGGAACGGTCATTCAGGGGGGGATAATTAATTTGCCCGCCATTTTTATCGTCATGTTGTTATCATTGGTTTTAATCCGTGGAACACAGGAATCAGCCACAATGAATAACTTCCTTGTTATTTTAAAAGTTTCTGTTGTGCTGGTGTTTATTACATTGGGATGGAGCCATATTAACCCTGACAATTATACACCGTATATTCCTGAAAACACCGGTAAGTTTGAGAACTTTGGCTGGACAGGTATTTCTACCGGGGCAGCCGTTGTGTTCTTCGCCTTTATAGGTTTCGACGCGGTATCAACCGCCGCCCAGGAAGCGAAAAATCCGCAAAAAGGTATGCCAATTGGTATTTTGGGTTCTTTAGTAGTTTGCACGATCCTTTATGTTCTTTTCGCCCACGTAATGACCGGGCTGGTTAATTATAAAGATTTTGCAGGGGACGCCAAGCCTGCCGCAACGGCCTTTGCTGTTACCGGCTATGCTTTTTTACAGGATGCATTGATTATTGCGATCCTTGCCGGTTACACTTCCGTGATTCTTGTGATGCTTATGGGACAATCCCGCGTTTTTTATACGATGGCAAAAGACGGATTGCTTCCTAAATTCTTTAGTAGTGTTCACAAAAGATTTCATACTCCATGGAAAACCAACTTATTCTTTCTGGTATTTGTAAGCCTTTTTGCTGGTTTAGTTCCGGTTTCAGACCTTGGTCACATGGTTAGTATTGGAACCTTGTTCGCCTTCGTTCTGGTTTGTATTGGAATTATGATCTTAAGAAAATCTTTGCCTAACGCCGTTCGTCCATTTCGTACACCCTTTGTGCCCTTTGTGCCAATTATGGGCATCCTGGTATGCGTGTTCTTAATGTATTCGCTGCCTAGCGAAAGCTGGATCCGTTTATTTGTATGGATGGTAATTGGCATTGCGATCTACTTTGCTTACGGCAGAAAAAATAGTAAAATCCGAAAACTTCGTGATGGCAAGATCGTAACCACAGACAGGGAATAATTAACTTCACATTTAAGGGTTTCGGAAATTACGGAACCCTTTTTTGTAGGTGTTTAATTTGATCCTTAATCTTATTATCTCACATTGCTATCAATGTAAAACTTGGTTGCAATCTTTTTATATCGCTTAATCTTAAAAATCTATATCGTGAAATCGTTCAGATTTTTTACTACTGCCCTCTTTGTATTCCTGCAAACCCTTGCACATGCACAACCGCACATACAGGGAAACATTGCTATAAAAATGAAAGATGGTTTAATTGACTGCGACTTTACGCTATCAAACCTACCCAGGTTAAGCCAGTACAAAATATTATTGAACCATGGTATGAACCTGCAATATTTTACCACGGATAGCGGTAAAGTGATAAGGTATGAAGGATTTTATAGTGGCAAGACAAGAGGCGAAGCCATTGAGTATTTCTTTATAAATAATAACAACGACACGCTTAAAAAAATGCCTGAAAGTTTTGGTGTAAAATACAGAGGTGCTTTTCCTGTATATGGTGAAAAATTAAGTTTTCTTGATTGGAAGGGAAAGATCGTTTTTAACGGACAAACATTGCGGGCTACAGAACAATCTAAATGGTATCCGGTAATTTATGATGTAGTTAACGATAGGATTATTGATACTTATACCTACAAAATCACTGTAACTACAGACGACAGTAAAACAGTTTTTATTAATGGTAGCCTGCCTCAACAAACACGGGTAGCTACTTTTACTTCGGCAGTACCCAGGCAGTTACTATTATTTGCAGGTAATTATGATTACGTAAACGTTGGTGGCAATTATATTCTCAATGCCGGGTTGGATACAAGTACCGCGAATCAGATTTTTAAGGAACTGGATAAAATCAAAGTCTTTTATCAGGATAAGCTTGGACTCTCTTACAAAGAAAACATTTACCTGATTTCGCACAAAGCGGTTGAACCGTATGGCCCGCAACGTAGTTGGGGCTTTGCTATTTTCCCTTCATTTGCTTATGCCGGTTTAGATTTCAAAACACTAATTAACGCAAAAAGAAAATTTGATTTTGATAATACTGCTTTCTTTGGTCACGAGTTAGCGCATTATTACTTCGGCAGTAATGTTGGATCAGGTATATTACAATGGTTTTGGCTGGAATCAACTGCTGAATATCTTGCGTTAAAAGTTGCGCAAGAGTTTACCAACGAAACTTTTTATAATGAAAAAGTAAAGGATTACGCAAACCGAATAAAAAATAAAAAGTACAAACCGTTAAGCCAAATCAAAAATGTTGAAGAAATTGATAATGATTACAGGTATTCATACGGACCACTAATCCTGTTGGCTTTTGAAAAACAATTCGGTGAAAAACAAACCTATAAAGTTTTATCCGATGTTGTTAAGCGGTCAGAAAAAGAAACAATTTCGCTTCGCGTTTTAAGAGAAATCGCGTTAGCAAACAAAATTAAAACTGCTGATTTTGATGCATTTTATTCAACTTATTTAGCTTCTGATGAAGCTCTGGATCATACAATACAAAGAATTACAATAGATAAAAACTGATAACCAATCTATCTTTGCAGACTTAATTCGCAATCTCATAACAATTCTTTGCATCTGAATAGAATGCCGGGTCAAGCCCGGCAGGACAAACCGGTATCAACCTTGGCTGGATAAACCGAAAATAAGCCCGGCAGTATAAACAGATCTGTCTTGCGGACTTGATCGGCAATCTCAAAACAACTTTTGCATTTTTTTAGGATGCCCGGGTATAACCGGCAGAATAATCCAATAGGTTAAGCCCGTCAAGACTAATCGGTAAAACACAGGTAATTTAAGTTTATTAAGTAATTATTAATTTTTTTAAATAAGTATAACCTTTTGCTTTAAAATCCGTATTAAAGGAAAAAACAAACTTAAATCCAATGACTTACCAACTTAACATTACACATTATCGCTCCGATTCAAATGATAACCGTTTAATGATGTATTCATCGATTTTTCTATCATTATTGCTTTTAAACACCCTGGGTGTAGCCTTTGATATTACGATTCCGCAGCTGAGTTTGGTCAACCTGATTTTAGGCGTAGTCTTTTTAATAATTGTATTGCGCCAGATAAACAAAAGAATGAGGGTACCTTTTGTAAACATCCATGATGAAACCCTGGAATATTTTTGTCACGAAGAAGGACAAATCATTTCAATTCCTTCAACTGATATAACAAAGATCACTACAAAATTTAACGAACTGATTATTCATACCTCCGAGAGAATGCATTCCTTAAACATGGGGCTTATCCGTCAGGAACAAACCCGTTGGGAAATTAAAGAAATGATTCGCAAGATGGCGAACACTGAGGGAAACCTTGTTTGTGTAGCATAAAAAAATCCCGGGTTGCCGGGATTTTAATTTACTTATTCGGAATCTTTAACACCTGACCCGGATGGATTAGATTCGTACCGTTATTTTTTCCAGCTAACTAAAAACTACATAACCTTAACGTCGAAATCTACTTTTGTTGGGACAGAAAGTCTCTTATATTCTGATATGGGTCCGCTGCTCACTGGTTTTATTCAAAAAGTGACCGGCGCCAAAATTTAGGATAACGCTACCTTAAAGTTTTCAAAAATAATTATATCAGGAATTATGGGAAGTAGTTCTACGCTGCCCAATTCTATTTTTTGTTCCGATTTACGATTTAAGGTACAGTAAGAAAAATAAAGTAGTATAATTACAAAA
>JACMND010000071.1 GCA_014378705.1 Pedobacter sp.
AACTTTCGCAAATAAAAAATTAAAAAAAGCTTTAAAAAAGGATTTACCTTTATCGGCATCAACTGGGATATTAAAAATTGCCGTTGCCTTCAACAATGCCTGATTTTATAATCTATATTGTTTTTGCTGTTTTGCTTTTAGCCATAGAAATCTTTTATTTCTATTTGGCAGACCGCTTTGATATTATCGATCAACCCAACGATCGAAGTTCCCATACCCAGGTAACTCTAAGAGGCGGCGGCATCATTTTCCCCATCTCTGTCTTTATCTATTCTTTATATTCAGGTTTTGAACACCAAAATTTTTTATTGGGCCTGTTATGTATCAGCCTGATTAGTCTGATGGATGATGTGAGAACAACATCCAGTAAATTAAGGTTTGTTTTCCACCTCCTGGCAGTTACCTTTTTATTTATTCAAATCGGTTTGTTTACAATTCCTTTCTGGATGCTTGTAATAGCGTACATCGTGGTTATAGGCATCATAAATGCGTATAATTTTATGGATGGGATTAACGGCATAACCGGGCTTTATAGTTTAGTTACAATTATAACCTTGCTTTATATTAACCAGGCTGAATTTTTTATTGACAACGCCATGTTAATTATTACTTCCCTGGCGCTCTGCGTTTTTTTATGGTTTAATTTCCGGCATAAAGCACGTTGTTTTGCCGGAGATGTAGGAAGTCTTTCAATCGCATTTATCATCATCTATCTTTTATCGCTATTAATTATCCCGAATCATGAGTTTTTGTACATTTTGCTTCTTGCGGTATATGGTACAGACACAATTCTTACCATAATTCTTCGCCTGGGAAACAGGGAAAATATTTTTGAGGCTCATCGTTCACACACGTATCAGCTTTTAAGTAATGAAAAAGGAATGTCGCAGCTACTGGTTTCAACTATTTATGCCGTAGCACAACTTCTTATAAACATTTTAGTTGTTTATTTTGTACGTTTAAATCTGCCGGTGCTGTATGAAGTTATCTTTGCCATGGTAATCCTTGTTTCACTCACTTTGGTCTACACCTTAATCCGTCCGCACACCTCATACATCAGGCAAATTAACTGAACAAAAAAAAATTAACGATGTTATCACGATTAATGTATTTTTGTATTCGTTAACTAACTCTGCTTGTTTACTCAAATAAATATCGTCCCCCGCTGGATTATTTTTTCTCTGGATCTGGCATTTTCAAGCTTTTCGCTTTTCTTCGCATATTATATTCGCTTTAATTTCGATCTCAGTTTGCTGGATATGGCAGAATTGAGCCGAAACCTGCTGATTATGGCCGTAATTAATTCAGTAGTTTTTTTTACAATTAAAACTTACGCCGGGATTATTCGCTTTACCAGTGCCCAGGATTCATTTCGTATACTCTTTGCCATAATTATCAGTAACCTTATTTTTCTGGTTGCTAATCTGATATTGATTTCATTTCATAAACAACAGATTATTCCAAATACCATTCTGATAATTAATGGCTTATCAAGTTTTTTACTATTAATCACCTATCGGGTGATGGTAAAATACTTTTTTCTCTACGTAAAAAATTTGAAAATTGATAAAAGACGGGTAATCGTTTATGGTGCGGGCGAAGTAGGTTTAGCTGCCAAAAGAACTCTGGATCACGATATTAAAATTAACATGCACGTTATTGCTTTTATTGATGATGACGAACGTAAATCAGGAAAAGTAATTGATGGCATTAAAATTTATCACACTTCTGAAATTGGTAATTTAATTATCAATGATAAAATCGAAGACCTGATCATTGCAGACCAGGAACTTCTCCCGGAAAGAAAAAACGCCATTGTTGATTTTTGTTTGGAGCATGATATAAAAACACTGATTCTGCCACCTGCAGAAAGTTGGATAAACGGTCAGATCAATACACGCCAAATTCAAAACATCCGCATTGAAGACCTGCTTGAAAGGGAAGGAATTATTATTCAGAACGACGTTATAAACGGGCAATTAAATGCAAAACGAATCCTGGTTACGGGTGCCGCAGGTTCTATCGGCAGCGAAATTGTCAGGCAGCTCGCTAAATTCCATCCGCAGATGATCATTTTAAACGATCAGAGTGAAACCCCGCTGCATGAATTTCAACTTGAACTCCAGGAAAATAACATGGCTAATAATTTCCATTCTTTTATTGGGGATGTACGGGATGTTTGCCGTATGGAGCTGTTGTTCAACACATTTAAGCCGCATTATGTATACCATGCAGCAGCCTATAAGCATGTCCCTTTAATGGAACACAACCCTGCCGAAGCAATCAGGACGAACGTGATGGGAACAAAAATAGTAGCGGACCTTTCTGTAAAATATGGTGTCCAAAAATTTGTTATGATCTCTACAGACAAGGCGGTTAATCCAACCAATGTGATGGGAGCTTCAAAACGAATCGCCGAGATTTATGTGCAATCCCTATTTAATTCTCTTAAAGACTCTTCAACAGCCCAAACAAACGGGTTGTCTCACTTAAACGGCAATGCCAAAACCCTTACCCGTTTTATAACTACACGCTTCGGAAATGTATTGGGCTCAAACGGGTCGGTTATTCCACGGTTTAAGGCCCAAATTCAAAAAGGAGGGCCAATTACGGTTACCCATCCGGACATTACCCGGTATTTTATGACCATTCCGGAAGCATGCCGCCTGGTGCTTGAAGCCGGATCAATGGGAGAAGGTGGCGAGATCTTTATTTTTGATATGGGTAAATCCGTAAAGATCGTTGAACTTGCCAAAAAGATGATCCGTCTTTCTGGCCTGATCCCCAATCAGGATATAGCCATTGAATTTTCGGGTTTAAGGCCGGGAGAAAAATTGTACGAAGAATTATTGAATGATCTTGAAAATACCATTCCAACGCATCACAGTAAAATCATGGTTGCAAGAGTCCGGGAATACAATTTTGAATTGATCAGTAAACATATCGCTGAATTAATCAGTTTGAGCTGTGAGTATAAAGACATGCAGGTGGTTATTAAAATGAAAGAGATCGTTCCGGAGTTTAAAAGTAATAACTCCATTTATGAAGAACTTGACGCAAAAATTTCGGTTGGCTGATCGTATATTTACCTGCAGACTTATTTCGCCTGATGTTAGCAACCCATCCGACCATATGTAAACCTTTACTTTCCTTTCTTATAATCTTCGTTTCCTTTTTTTTGGTAAGCTGTCAGAAGGGCTCCCAAAATCAAAAAACCGTGTATTCAAATAATTTTGAAACAAGTGATCTTATCAATATTTCAGGTGGAATTTTAACTAATTTCAACAACACAACGGTTTTAGGGCGATATAATAAGGCTGGATTTGGTTTGCAGATTTCTGACTTGCCTGCGCATGAGCTAGTGGAAATAAGTTTTGATCTTTATATCCACGATTCCTGGGATGGAAATGGGATTGAGCCCGACGGGCCGGACATTTGGAAATTAGAAGTAGAAGGCGTTAACTACATCAATACCACTTTTTCTAATAAAGAATGCCCTTATACCTGCTTTCCGCAATCTTACCCATTTAATTATCTAAACAGTAACCAGCAACCTAAAAACGGCGCTTATTTTCCGCAGTTGCCTGGATTTTGTTTATGGTCTGACAGATCCGGAGGATCATCCATGTATAAGATCGTAAAGAGGATAAGGCACAGTTCGGCTTCTTTTTCTTTGAGATGCCTGGATGAACTTGTACAAAGCAATACAGCGGATAAGTTGTGTGATGAAAGCTGGTCTTTAGATAACCTTATCGTTAAAACCATTGATTTTGATTGAGGTCCGAAAGGTGTTTTCAGGGATTTTTATCCTGATTGGTTTAATTGTAACTGTTAAACCCGCCAATAGTCAGTCTTTGCCCGTAGGGACAGTAGCTTTAGATGATTATTATCGCCGGTCGCAACTTCTGGGAAGGTTAGATTCAACCTTTTCCTTTACAATCAGGCCATTAAATCAGTCTGCTGCACCTGATTTTGATTCTCTTATCTATCCGGATAGCCTAAACAAAAAGTCTGATCAGTTAAGATTCGGTAAAAGCGAGTGGAAAACAGTTGATGGCAAAGGCAGCATCCGTATTTTACCTTTTTCAATAAATCTTCAACTAAATACCCACCATCCTACAGGCTGGAACGATGGAGCCATGATTCCTTCCAAAGGCTTGCAAACATTAATTAGTGGCGGAATTTACGCCAAAGCAGGTGCTCTAAGCGTGCAGCTTAAACCGGAAATAGTATATGCGGCCAATGAGCCATTTAACGGTTTTGCAACCGATCACTATGAGGTGATATGGGCACGGTATTACGATCAGTATAATTACACGGACCTTCCGGAACGATTTGGTGAAAATGAATATTCCAGGATTTTTTGGGGACAAAGCAACATCCGTTTAACTTTAGATCCGGTATCTTTTGGGATATCTTCAGAAAATTTATGGTGGGGCCCCGGAAAGCGGAATTCTTTATTAATGAGTAACAATGCCACCGGCTTTAAGCATCTTACTTTTAATACCGTCCGGCCGGTTAAAACGCCGGTTGGAAGTATGGAAGGACAGTTGGTGGCCGGTCGGCTGGAAGGTTCAGGTTTTAATCCGTTAACACCCGATCTGGATTATTTCGGTTCTCCGCTTACTCTCGTTAAACCGGATGACTGGCGTTACTTCTCAGGCCTGGCATTTTCCTGGCAGCCAAAATGGGTACCCGGATTGTTCCTTGGTTTCACAAAAAGTACGCAGGTATACAGTAAAAAATTAGGCAAGGGTTTGGGAGATTACCTTCCTCTTTTTTCGCCTTTTAAAAGATATTCTTCAGATAAAGATCCAAATCAGAATGATCAGTACAGCTCGATGTTCATGCGCTGGGTTTGGCCTGAGGAACAGGCTGAAATTTATTTCGAGTATGGTAAAAACAATCAATCCGCTACATTGAGGAATAACCTGCTTGAACCAGAAAATTCACGGGCTTATCTGTTCGGTTTAACCAAAGTTTTTGATTACCGTGGGCGGGATGATGAAAATATAGAAGTAAATTTTGAGGTAACGCAGCTTCAGCAAACGAATATCAGTACTGTTTTAAATGCTGATGCGTGGTATGTAAATAAAAATATACCCCACGGTTACACCAATCGGGGCGAAGTATTGGGTGCGGGAATTGGCCCGGGCGGAAGCCTCCAGTCTGTAGACGCAAGCTGGGTAAAAGGAATTAAGAGGTTTGGGCTTCAATTGGAACGATATGTTCACAATAACGATTTTTACTATTACGCCTACATAGACTCTCAGGATTGGCGCCGGCACTGGATAGATCTTAGCATCAGCGGAAACGCGGAATGGAGTTATCAGAATTTTGTTTTCTCAACCAGGGTTCAGGCAACCAAATCCTTAAATTATCAATGGTTTTTGCTGCAAACTAATTTTAACGAATACTTTACAAACGGCCGCGACAAAACAAATTATAGGGTTAACCTGGGTTTAATGTATCGTTTTTAAAATGAAAAAACCTGTAAAACTTATCCTCGTACTGGTTCTGTTTCTTCCTTTGGTGACATTTTCACAAAGCCTGCCAACAACCATGCATGTGGTTGAAGATGCCTACCGCCGTGCCCAAATGGAAGGTAAACTTGATTCAAGTGTTTCTTTTACCATCAGGCCGCTCATTCCGTCTAAAGCTTTTAAAACCGACAGCAGCCATTTAGAATTAAGTAAGTGGATAGATTATACGGGTATAAAATCAGAAAATAATAAGTTTGGCATTGGCTTGTTACCCCTTACCTGGAACCAGCAATATAATTCAACGGTTCCTTATGGCTGGAACGACGGTGCAATGATTCCTTCAAGGGGATATCAGACGCTTGTGACAGGTGGTTTTTACGCAAAGGCAGGTCCGCTAAGTATTCAGCTTAAGCCAGAATTTATTTTTGCTGAAAACAAGGAATTTGAAGGAGATTCTAGAAACCTGAATCTTGGCGCTGTTGATTTGCCTCTTCGGTTCGGAGAAGGATCCTACAGCAATCAAACATGGGGGCAAAGTAGTATTAAACTGAATTTGGGGCCAGTTTCAGCTGGAATTTCGAATGAAAATTTATGGTTGGGCCCGGCAAAGAGAAATTCTTTGCTGATGAGCCAAAACGCACAGGGATTTAAACACTTTACCATCCATTCCAATAAACCAATAAGATCCTATATAGGGTCCTTTGAGTTTCAAATCATTGGTGGGAAGTTGTTAAATTCTGGGTTCAGAGGATTTCCGGCTATCCCCAAAGACACGGGTTGGCGCTATCTTTCTGTGGTAAGTGTTAATTATCAACCGAAATGGGTTCCCGGATTATTCTTTGGGTTAAACAGAAGCTTTCAGTCCTATGGTTCCAAATTAAAAGGGTTTAAAGATTATTTCCCTTTTCTGGCGCCCTTTGAGAAATCTAAAGATCAGGCTAACTCCTCCGGAAGTGATGAAAAAGATCAGATCGTTTCTTTTCATTCCAGATGGCTATTCCCTAAATCACATGCGGAAATTTATTTTGAATATGGTTTAAATGATCATTCCTACAACTTGCGTGATTTTATCATGTCACCGGAACATTCCAGGGCATATACTTTTGGGTTTGGTAAAATGATCCCATTCAAATCAAGGGAAGGACAATTTTTGCAATTCAATGCTGAAATTACGCAATTGTCTCAGTCTGCGGACAGACTGGTGCGGCAGGCATACGCCTGGTATACTCATTTTCAAATTCTGCAGGGTTATACGCATAAAGGAGAAGTTCTGGGTGCAGGAACTGGTCCGGGTGGGAATCTTCAATCTGCAGACCTTAGATGGGTTAAAGGGATTAAAAGTATCGGTTTTCAATTTGAGCGCTTTGTACACAATAATGATTTTTATGATGCCGCCATTTCTGATCTGGACGGGCAAAGCCGGCGCTGGGTTGATTTCGGTTTCGCCGCTCTCGGCACATGGGATTTTAATCATTTACTACTGAACGTAAAGCTACAAGGTATCCAGTCGTTAAATTACCAGTGGCAATTGAAAAATTACACGCCGGGAACCTATTACATTCCAGAAAATGACCTGTTTAATTTCCATGGAGAGGTCGGGATCACTTACAGGTTTTAGTTGAAGATTGGTTTAAATTTAAGTTCATTTTAGCCATAATTTATGCGTTTTTCAATTTTGACGCACCTCCTGTGAAATGTGTATAATACAAGCCGTGGCAAAATTTATAAAACTAAACCGCGTTTAATATGTACAAGTAAAACGTAAGATACTTTACTGGTAGTAAAAAAACGGTTATGTCTGGAACATTGAAAGTTAATTCCTTTGCCAATTATAGTTCAAACATTCCGGGGGTTAGGAATTTGATCTCCCAACAACTGTATTCTAAACCTCTTAAAAGTAGAACAGCTTTTGAAAAACACCAGATCTACATTTTAATCTCCACAATAATCAGTATGCTGATGATTCTTCCAGTAGCCTTCGGTATATTTCGCATTGTAAACGCCTTGTTTTAGCTTTTATAATAGTTTTGTGTTTTTTTACAATATCCCCGGTTTAAAAATTAGGAATATTTTTTATTTGAATGAATCCAACCTTTCAACTCGTTAAAACTACACCCTGATCGATAAAATTTTTTACCTTGGCTTCCATATCATGCCAGATGTTAAAATCTATTAATTTACAACGATTCAGTGTCCTCCTTTTTTTTACTTTTATTACTATTTCTTGTGTAAGCAAAAAAGATGTCACTTATTTTCAGGCAGCAAGCGCTGCCGCAGATACGCAGCCAGGTAATGCAAGCTTAAAGTACATAGCCACAATTCAGCAGGGAGATATATTACAAATTATTGTAAGTAGTTTAAGCCCTGAAGCCAGTGCCATGTTTAATCCATACCTGCCGGCACAGGCAACCGTAATCCAAAACTCTCAGACTAACAATTTGCCGCCCGCAAACGGTTACCTTGTTGATGATGAGGGTGACATTACCCTGCCACTGGTTGGTAAAATTCAGGTTGCAAGTTTAAGTACCGGTAAGGCCACTACACTGATCACCCAAAAACTGGAAAA
>JACMND010000072.1 GCA_014378705.1 Pedobacter sp.
GTGAGAGAATTAGAAGAAGATGTAAGCAAAAAACGCATTCGTGGACTTTTTATCGTTAAGTCTCGTGGCACGGGCCACGACAGTGATGTACATAAACTGATCTTAAGTGATGATGGAATTAATTTAATGCCAATGGACGGTGAATCTACAGGGATAGCCAACACTGAAAAGAAGGTTGATAAAAATGTTACTGAGGGTCAAAAATTAGCTAAACAAGATAAAGGTGAATAATGAAAAACAAAGAAGGCTAACTGCCGCAGATATAGGAGTATTGCGCCCTAAATTAATTGTTGGCATTGGCGGATCAGCCGGTGCACTTAACGCTTACAAGGTTCTTCTGAATGCACTGCCTTCTAATACAGGTATGGCCTTTGTCATTATTTCTCACATGAACCCCACCGCGAATAGTCAGTTAACTAAAATTCTATCCCGACATACAAAAATGACGATAAATTTGGCTTCCATGGAGATGCCGATCCTTGCGAATCATGTTTACGTAATTCCTCCGAACGCGGATTTGCTAATTGAAAATTATACCTTCAAAGTAATCTCTCCCCGCTCTGGCGGGCACAAGCAAATTGATGTATTTTTTGTTTCCTTAGCAGAAGCAATGGGAGTGCGTGCAATAGGCATTGTCCTTTCCGGGTATGATGGCGATGGTACTGAAGGCTGCAAGCGCATCAAGGCAAATGGAGGAAAAACCTTTGCTCAGGACATGTCTGCCGAAGTTGACTTTATGCCTCTTAGCGCTCAGGCTTCAGGCTGTGCTGATTTTGTTATGCCTCTCGACGAAATTCCAGGTAAACTAAAAAGTTTGGCAGCTGCACTCTAAAGTTAGAAACTAAGAAAAAACAAACCCTGTACGGTCAGGATTCCAGGTAATAAAATTCCGAAAGGCATTATTTTAAACTAACGCCCAAACATATAACTTGTGTACCAAAGAAAATACTTTGATCGTGGCCCGGTATTACATAGATTCAAATTTTTAAAGTCTTTACCTATGGATCAAAAAATTATAAACCTTTACGACCGATATACCCACAATGGTATAAGCAGGAAAGATTTTATGAAAAAGCTGGCTATTATAACCGGGAGTACAGCGTTAGCGTTAAACATATTGCCGTTACTGGAAAACAATTATGCCGCGGCAGCAAGTTTTAATGATCCAAACCTGTTTACGGATAATATTATTTACACTGGTTCGGAGGGCGAGATGAAAGCCTTTTTGGCAATGCCAAAGGACAAAAAGGATTTAGGCGCTGTTCTGGTAATCCACGAAAACCGGGGCTTAAACCCACATACCATTGACGTTACCAGAAGAGTTGCTGCCGAAGGATTTTTGGCGATCGCAGTGGATGCGCTTTCTCCTTTAGGCGGTACCCCGTCTGATGAAGATAAAGCAAGGGAACTGATTGGTAAACTGGATGCGGAAAAAAACCTTCAAAATTATTTAAAAGGGTTGCAATATCTTCGGAAGCATAAGAACGGAAATGGCAAAGTAGGTTGTTTGGGTTTTTGCTGGGGTGGGGCTATGGCGAATAAGCTTGCGGTAAACGACCCGCAACTTCAGGCAGCCGTTGCGTATTACGGATCACAGCCAAATGCAGAAGATGTTATAAAAATTAAATCAAGTATTATGCTTCACTACGGAGGTTTGGATGAGCGGATAAATGCAGGAATCCCGGCTTACCAGGAAGCGTTAAAAGCAAATGGGATCAAGTATCAATTGTTTGTTTATGAGGGTGTAAACCATGCGTTTAATAACGACACTTCGCCAACACGCTACAATGAGGTTGCGGCAAAGCTTGCCTGGAGCCGGACGATGAACCTATTTAATACTGAATTGAAAGAAAATTAAGAAGTTTACTTATATTAAGGCTTAAACATTGCTAAGTTTAATTTGCAGTTATACCTTTAAACCACAATGCAGTCTATCTCCCAGCTACAGGTTCTGATTAATGAGGCAATAGCCGATTTAAAATATCCTAAATCACCTAAAGAATTATACGATCCTATCTCCTACCTGATGAATTTGGGAGGAAAGCGTTTGCGTCCGGTTTGTTTGCTGATGGCTTGCAATTTGTTTTCTGATAACATTCACAAAGGCCTGAAACCGGCTTTGGCTATAGAAGTGTTTCACAATTTTACGCTGATGCATGATGATATTATGGACAATGCGCCCATTCGCCGAGGTAAATTAACAGTTCATAAAAAATGGAACAATAACGTTGCTATCCTATCCGGAGATGTTATGCTGGTTGAAGCTTACAAACTGATAATGCAAGTAGACCCGAAAATTTTAGCTGAGGTTCTCACTATTTTTAATGACACTGCTGCTGCCGTTTGCGAAGGCCAACAAATTGATATGAATTTTGAAACGATTGAAAACGTAAGCGAAACAGACTATATTCAAATGATCCGTTTAAAAACCGCTGTTTTGTTGGCTGCCGCATTAAAGATTGGTGCTCTTACAGGCGGAGGGTCTCAAAATGATGCAGGTTTGCTTTATGATTTCGGATTAAATATCGGGCTTGCTTTTCAACTGCATGATGATATTCTGGATGTTTACGGAGACCCTGAAAAGTTCGGTAAACAAACAGGCGGTGATATTATCGCGAATAAGAAAACTTTTCTTTTAATTAAAGCCAGGGAATTGGCATCAGGTGAAACCAAAAAGCAACTTATTTTTTGGATTAATTCTACAGAAAAAACTGACGAAAAAGTAATTGCCGTTACAAAAATTTTTGATGATTTAAACGTCAGGCAGCTCGCCGAATTTGAAATGAGTAAGTATGCGAAAAAAGCATTACAATCCCTGGCGTTGGTTGATGCCAAAGACCATAAAAAAAATAATTTAAAAACTTTTGCGGAAGATGTGGTGATAAGAGAGCACTAGAAGGCTTATTCAATTTCATAAAAAAAGCCTTGCCTGAAACCGGCAAGGCTGTAAATACAAACTTTATAAAAATTATAATTCCTCAGAAGGAGCTAATTCTTCACCAATGGTTTCAGTTACTTCTTTGGCAACTTGCTTTTTGGCAGCAACTTTCTTTGGTTTAGGTAAAGCAATTTCCACTTTCTCTTCCACTTCTTCAACAATCGGGGTTACCACAACTTTGATTTCATCTTGCAAGGGGAGAATGGATACATACGATTTATCGTCACGCCTTTTGGTAAAAAGTACCGTACCGTCCACCAGAGCAAAAAGCGTGTGATCTTTACCAATTCCTACAAATTTATCCGGATGGTGTCTTGTTCCGCGTTGACGTACAATAATATTGCCTGCAATAGCTGCCTGTCCACCAAATATCTTAATACCTAAACGTTTACTATGCGATTCGCGACCGTTTCTGGAACTACCAGCTCCTTTTTTATGTGCCATTTTATTTTATCTTTTTAATGAATTGAACTCAATTCAAAGTATTAAACTTTAAAACTATTAAAAACTTACAACTTATAATTTTCAACTTATTACTACAATGAAATTCCTGTTATCTCAATTTTGGTAAACTGCTGCCGATGACCATTTTTCTTTTTGTAACCCTTACGGCGTCTTTTCTTAAAAACAATTACTTTATCTCCTTTTAAATGAGACACGATCTTAGCCGAAACTTTAGCACCTTTTAAAGCGTCTATACCTACTTTAAATTTGCCCCCGTCTTCTGCTAATAATACATTGTCAAATTCAATACTAGCGCCTTCATCCCCTTGTAAACGGTGTACAAAGATCTGCTGGTCTTTAGCAACTTTAAATTGCTGTCCGGCTATACTTACTATTGCGTACATTATTAAGTTAAATTATATATATTTTTATTTTTATGAGGTGCAAATATAGAAATTAAATTTTTAAAATAAATACAAAGATGAGAGTAGGTTTTAGAGTTTAATGTTGGTTTATTCAATGTAAAATTTGAAGTACTTTTTGCAAATAAAATATAAAACTGCTGCCTAAAATTAAAATAGGGTTTTTAGAAAAGCCTAAACCGTGCATCAATCAGGGTCTGGTCCCGCTATCCGCTTTAGTCCCCACAAAAGTGAGGGCTATCGCTCCTATCGGTATTATTTAACTTTCACCACCAGCTTTTTTAAAGCTTAATTGTAACCTTCGTACTATTATTCAGCATCGCACGCCTGACGGTTTATACTTGATACCTCCTACCTGAAACTTCCCACTTCATAGCTTAAAGCTGATATCTAGAACATCCTACCTTTCCCCTCATTGCTCAAACCTAACCGAATCGCTATATTTATCGCATGTCAGAAAATTTTTTTACTCTGTTAATTGATGATGAAATAGTAAGGTTTGAAAAAAACCGGATCATTTCTATTGAGCCTTATGAATTTGGAACCAAAATTATTCTTGAAGCATCTCATACGTCCGAAGAGCCTTTTACCTATTTTACCAACGAAAACTATGCCCAGGTAATGAAATCATATCTTTCGTAAAACAACCAGGAGGTTTGTTTCTAATTATTATTTTTACGACAAAAAATTATGCCTGAAAACATCCCTCCATCTCACGCGGTTACGCCTGAAACTGCATTTAAAAGGCTTCTAGATATAATGGATACCTTACGTGAGCAATGCCCATGGGATAAAAAGCAAACGATGCAATCCCTTCGTCATCTTACCATCGAAGAAACATATGAACTTGCAGAATCCATATTGGATGGGAACATGCAGGAAATTAAAAAAGAAATTGGCGACATCATGCTCCATCTGGTTTTTTATGCTCGGATCGCATCAGAAACCAACGATTTTACCATAATTGATGTTTTAAACAGTATTTGTGATAAGCTCATCCATCGACATCCACATATTTATTCAGATACGGTTGTTTATAACGAAGCCGATGTAAAACGCAACTGGGAGCAACTGAAACTGAAGGAAGGCAATAAATCAGTACTTGAAGGAGTACCATTGTCCTTACCAGCATTGGTAAAAGCCTCCAGGATTCAGGAAAAAGCCCGTGGTGTTGGTTTTGACTGGGAAGAAAAAGCGCAGGTCTGGGAAAAAGTTGAGGAAGAAATGCGTGAATTTAGGGATGAATTTTATGTAGCAGAAAACGTTCAGATAGACAAAGAAAAGGCAGAGGCAGAATTCGGAGACCTTTTATTTTCTCTGATCAATTATGCCCGTTTTGTAGATATTAATCCAGAAGACGCTCTTGAGAAAACCAACAGAAAATTTATTAAACGATTTCAGTATCTGGAAGAAAAAGCAAAAGCATCCGGCAAGAACCTAAAAGATATGAGCCTTGCTGATATGGATTTTTACTGGAACGAAGCGAAAGCCCTTAAATAACATCAGCATTAAATAAGCTGTTTTAAAATTACATCAAAATTATTTATCATGTAGCGAATTTGATACTACCTGCGTATGGGTATTAAAGAGCTCATAAAATGAATAGATTAATATTTTCTTTCTGCGTTTTAACCCTAACATTTTTCTGGATCTATCATACCGCGGCCAGCGGGTACAATTCACCTGTAAATTTAATTATCGGTGATATAAGCTATGTAAAAAAATTCGGGCATCTGCCTGCACCCGGTACGGATAAAAATTTACGCATCAAAACTCATTTGGCTTACGCGGAGAAGCTTTTACGAAAAAGTGAAACATCTTACATGAATCCCCAAATGAGAAAAAAACGTAAAAAATCATTAGATCATTTACATGATTATTGGGTAGCCGGAGCATTTCCTAAAAATTACAACCGCAAGGTCCTCAGTCCGTGTTTTATTGATAAAAATGGTAATATCTGCGCTCTGGGTTACCTTATAGAAAAATCGGTAAGTCGACAAATGGCCGAAAACATTAATAAGGAATACAAGGATCATGCTACTGCCAATATGAACAGTGCAATTATAAACAAATGGGTTAAAGAGAATGGCTTTAGCAAAGAAGAGGCTGCAATTATTCAACCATTTTATGATTGGGAGTCTGATGAACCTGCTAAAAATAAGTTTGCATCTAACTGGTAGGGATATGGTTGTTGTTTTTACAATTAAAAAAGAAATTTTTGAGCGATGATAGGCCTTGTCAAAAAAATTATTTTTAAACGGTTTTTTAATTTTATTAATTGGATGTTCCGGTAATGGAATGGTCGGCTCCTCATATTATTTAAACGGCTGGTTAACAAACTCCATCAAAACCTTTAAAGCCAACACAAACTGAAACGGAAAATTAATACATGCTAAAAAATCCGGCTATTTCTGAAAGAGAGCTCATTCAGAAATGCAAAAATGGCGATTTAAAATACCAGGAAAAGCTTTACAAGCATTTTTATGGGTACGCTATGGGAATTAGCTTTCGTTATCTGCCCGACAAAAACGATGCACTTGAAGTAGTTAACGACGCCTTCATTAAGGCTTTTAATTCTATAGTTAAGTTTGATCAGGAGAGTTCGTTTAAACCCTGGTTCAGAAAAATAATAGTCAATACGGCTATTGACAGGAAGCGTAAAGATTTAAAATTTCTGTACCATGCTGAGCTGGAACTGGCAAATAATATTTCAGATTGCCCAAAAGCTATTGAAAACCTTGATGCGGAAGACATTTTAAAATTGTTGGACGGTTTGCCAAATATACTTCGGGTGGTTTTTAATCTTTATGAGATTGACGGATACAGTCACGAAGAAATAGGACAAATGCTTGGCTTTCCTGCAAGTTCATCCAGAGTATATTTAAGTAGGGCAAAAGAAAAACTAAGAAAAGCCTGGCAAAAGGAAGAAGGATTTTATGAAAGAACAAATAGATTATAAAATAGTAAACCGAATTAAACAGGTATTTGATCAGTATGAAGATTCAACGGCTAACGCAGGATGGATTGAATTACGTAAAAGTTACCCGACCAGAAATCGCCGGCCGATTATTTTATGGTTAAGTACCATTGCAGCAGTAATTTTTTTGGCTACAGGTTTATGGGTTGCGTATTCATACCAGCAAAACAAAGAAATCAAACCCAGCATGAAAGACCGTGTTCTGGCAGAAAAGAAAATGCCAGTCATATCTGATCCCCAAAAAAATAAAACAAATAAAATTGTGATCACTAAATCTCAGGAAATAAAACTTAAAACCCAAAATGGATATGTTAAAAAGGTCATAAAGTTAAATACCACTTTATCAAAATCAATTTTGCCGGATGTGACATCCCACCCCGGTAATCCTAAAACAAAAGATAGCCTCGGCTATGAAAACTTACCTGTAGACAAATTATCAGAATCTATTTTAAATGCACAAAAAGCGGCAATAAGAATAGATGCGGATAATTTTGCAGTAGTTGCCATTTATCCTGTAAAAATGAAAACAAACAACGCCGTGTTTGTTCCTGCTTTACAGAATCCTGATCCTAAAAAGGATTTAAAAACAAATAAAAACAAACCGCTGGCCTTAACCGTCTTTGCGGGAAGTTATTTTAACTACGCCGAAGGAAGTGAAGATCTTTTAAATTTTGGTGCCGGCTTTCTTTCAGATATCCGGATCAGTAAAAACTTGAAACTTTCTACAGGGGTTAGTTTAGCTTCAAACCGTTTATCTTACAATCAAAAAATACCATTAGCTACGTCAGATTATCGGAGTTTAAAGCAGTTAAACTCTTCAAATTTAACAAGTATTAGTAATTACAACGCCAGCCTGCTGGCTCTGGATATTCCGCTAAACCTAAAACTTCAGTTTTTTCCTGAAAGTGACAAGGTTTATGTGTCTGCAGGCCTAATATCCGGAACCTATTTAAATGAAACTTACAGTTTTCAATATAGATACTTTAGCCCGGCATCAGGAAGTTACGCATCCAGGATCATGAATCAGAAATCAAACAAAAAATTTAATGATTTTGACCTTGGCCGCACATTAAACTTGGCTGTGGGATTTAGCACAAGGTTTGGTAAAACCCAGACAGTTAGTTTTGAACCGTTTTTAAAATATCCGCTTGGGGGTTTAGGCTCAGAAAACATCAAGTTCGGCTCAACAGGTCTTAATCTAAAATTTCATTTCCAATCTGCAAATAAATAAATGAGGAAGTTTATAGTATACGCAACCGTTTTCTCCATCATCGGATTTCAAATTTCATGCAAAAAAACGGCTTCAGAATTTTGCGGAGGTAAAAATCCTGCAGAAAGTTTATCCTGGCTAAAAACTAAAATTCAAAACTTAAACACTTCTACACTTTGTCAGAGCATTTCACGCTCGAAGTACAAAAATCAAACAGTATTCATATTGTCAAGTTGTGATCCCTTAGCGATCGGCATACCGGTTTTATATAATTGCGAGGGCAATCAACTTAAACTTACTGATGCGGAATACCAGAATTTAGGTTTTACAGGTGGGATAGAGCTTATCTGGAAAAATAAATAAACTACGTTATTTAAAACTGATAGCTTTTACCGGCGAAATTTGCCTGACTAGTAATGAAGGAATTAGCAATACCAAAACGCAAATAAACAATGTTCCGGCATTGAGTAGCACAATATCTATAACTTCTAATTGTACTGGTACATAGCTGATAAAATAAGAGGCCTGATCAAGCTGAAAAAAATGGGTATTAAACTGAAAAAACCCAATTCCGATTCCCAATACATTTCCAAGAAACAAACCTACGCCTATTAGATAAGCAGCGTTATATAAGAAAACTTTTCTGATGCTCCAGTTATTGGCTCCCAGGGCTTTCAGTATTCCGATCATATTTGTGCGCTCCAGAATCATAATCAAAAGAGCCGAAATCATGTTTATAACCGCCACAGCCAGCATAAGTACCAATATTACCTGCGTGTTTACATCTAATAAAGACAGCCATTCAAAAATAGTAGGATAATATTCTTTCACTGTTACAGAACGCAGATCGATATCCAGATTTTCAAAAACTTTATTAGCTACCGTATCTAATTTTGAAAAGTCTTTTAGTCTTAATTCGTACCCGCCAACTTGGTCAGCATTCCAGTCATTTAATCGCCTGATCAGTGAAATATCACCAATTACATACATCTTATCTAACTCTTCCACTCCCAAATTATAAATTCCTACAATTTCAAACTTTCGTTTTCGGAGCGGTTGCTGAACAAAATACATCAAAAAATCCTGGCCTACTTTCAGGTTTAAACGGTTGGCAGTGTATTGAGAAATAAGTATTTCCTTTTGGGATTGTACCGAATCACTAAAGTTGATACTACGCCCGGATACCAAAACATTTTTAAAATACTCCCAATGATACTTTTTGTCGACTCCTTTTAAGACTACGCCTTCCACTTCATCATTGGTATTAATGATACCGGGTTTAGTGGCAAACGCCTGTCCGAAAGCAATTTCCGAATAGCCTTTAATTGTTTTAAGTGTTGCTGGATTAATTGTGAATGGAGAATTTTCAAATGAAGTATTCAAATCATATTTCACAATCTGAATATCACCGGCAAAGCCGCGTACCTTTTCCCTGATTTCTGATTTAAAACCTTTTACAATGGCTACGGCCAGGATCATAACGGCTAAACCGAGCATAATACCCAAGATCGCGATCCGAACAATCAGCTTTGAGAATGTGCGCTTGGAGTTAAAAGTGATGCGTTTAGCAATGAAAAAGGGTAAATTCAAGCCTTAAATGTATATTTTTGTAACTTAACAAAGATGCATTATTTTTATTTCTGCCAGATATAACTCATCATATGAAAGGATCTTTTTTAGTTCTGATAACTTTAACCCTCTTTTCTTCTCTTTCGGGTTCATGCCAGATAAACCGGCCAGTTGGGGTTCCTGCAAAAAATACCAGCGTTAATAACGGGGTTAACGGTTTACAAAAACAATCGGCCCGGCACATTCTTACCGGTGCGGATCAAACTGAAAAATACCTTACGTACCTAAAAGGAAAACGCGTTGGAATGGTAGTAAATCCTACTTCAATAATTGGTAACGTTACCATTGTGGATAGCCTGAAAACCTTAAAGATTAATATTGTAAAGATTTTCGGACCAGAACACGGTTTCCGCGGTGATGCCAGTGCAGGTATGAAAGTAGATGATAGCATTGATAAAAAAACGGGAATCCCGGCCATATCTCTTTATGGTAAACATTATAAACCAACCGCAGAAGATTTGTTAAATATTGATATCATGATCTTTGATATTCAGGATGTGGGCGTTCGATTTTATACATATATAAATACCCTTCAATATGTAATGGAAGCTTGCGCAGAAAATAATAAAGAATTATTGATACTGGACCGCCCTAACCCAAATGGTTTTTACGTAGACGGTCCTATCCTTCAAGCTGGTTTAAAATCAGGTATCGGCATAAACCCAATCCCTATTGTACATGGTTTGACTATTGCCGAATATGCCCAAATGTTAAATGGCGAAGGCTGGCTTGCAAACAAGGTTAAATGCAAATTAAAAATTATTAAAGTAGCCAATTATCTGCATACCACACCTTACACTTTGCCTATAAAACCATCACCAAATTTAAATACGCCACAATCTATTTTACTTTATCCTTCCATATGTCTGTTTGAAGGAACTATAATCAGCCAGGGACGGGGAACACTATTTCCTTTTACTGTTTTGGGAAACCCTGATCTTAAATCGAAGTATAAATTTTTTTTTATACCAAAAAGTATCAAAGGAATGAGCGAGACTCCTTTGCATCAAAATAAAAATTGTTACGGACTTGATCTTAAAAAATACAACACAAACAAAATAAGAAATACAGGTAAAATTAATCTCAGTTGGTTATTGGAACTGTATGCCGCTTACCCGTACAAAGAAAAATTTTTTGATTTTAAACAAAGTAGCCAAATGGGAAATTTTGATAAGCTTGCCGGTACAGAAGACCTTAAAAAGCAAATTATTGCTGGTAAAGGTGAAGCAGAAATCCGCGAAAGCTGGGAACCAGGCTTATCGCAGTATAAGATTATGCGTAAGAAATACCTGCTTTATCAATAGCAAGTGCAAAAAAAATAAAGCCCATGTTTATTTGTTAAATAATTTTTAATTTCTGGTTCTTAATTTTTCCCTATTTAATCCTTATTCTTTTATGAAAATAATCTTTATGGGCACTCCGGATTTTGCAGTTGCGTCATTGGATGCCATCCTGAAAGCCGGATTTAATGTTGTGGCCGTTATTACCGCACCTGATAAACCTGCCGGGCGAGGCCAAAAAGTAAATGAATCAGCTGTAAAATTATTTAGTAGGGAAAAGGATTTAAATATATTACAACCCACAAAATTAAAAGATCCGTTTTTTTTACAGGAATTGAAATCGTTAAATGCTGACCTTCAAGTTGTTGTCGCTTTCAGGATGCTGCCGGAAGTAGTTTGGGACATGCCACCAATGGGCACTATAAATTTACATGGATCTTTATTGCCCCAATATCGCGGGGCGGCACCCATAAATTGGGCAATTATTAATGGCGAAAAAAAAACGGGCGTTACTACTTTTTTCTTAAAGCAGGAAATTGATACCGGTGACATCCTTTTTTCTGATCAAATTGCTATTGCTAATGAGGATACCGCAGGTGATGTACATGATAAATTGATGAATTTAGGTGCTGAACTACTTGTTAAAACCATAACTGCAATAGAATCAGGCAGACACAAAGAAACCGCTCAGAATCTGCTAACTACATCAGAACTCCGTCACGCTCCTAAAATATTTAAAGAAAACTGCCTGATTAACTGGCAAAACCCTGTGAAGGAAATTTATAATCTAGTACGTGGTTTAAGCCCTTATCCCGGTGCCTATACCACATTAAATAATAAAATTTTAAAGATCTTTAAAGCTGAGATGCAGGAAAGCGCTATGGATGCTAAGCCAGGTGAGCACCAAACTGATGGCAAAACATTTTTAAAATTTTACGGTGATAACGGATTTATCCTGATAAAAGATTTGCAGCTTGAAGGGAAAAAAAGAATGAAAGTTGAAGAATTTTTGAAAGGATTTAAATTTTTAGAACACTGATTGCTTATAGCTCATTAAGCTTATTGAGCAAAAACTTGGAGGTTTCATTAAAATAACGCTTGTTGTTATAACCCATCACCCATTGCAATCCTTTACTTGCATTGGTCAAAAAAACCTCATCGGCCTGCTCTAAAATGGCTGGATTAATTTGAGCCTCAATAATATTCAGGTTGTTTTCCTTGGCGAGTTTTATAATTACATGACGCATAACCCCCGCAATACAACCTTCGGTTAATGCGGGTGTATAAATTTCTTTATTAAAAACAACAAACACGTTGCTGCTAATGGCTTCGCAAAGAAACCCGTTTTGATTAACTATTAATACCTCATCCAAAGAATTTTGACTCTTAAAGACGCCGGCTAAAACATAAATAAGGGCATTGCTCGTTTTTAAATTTGAAAGTTTATTTATCGGTTTCGGAATCTCATCATACAAATCCACAAGCAACCCTTTCTTATTGTTTAGATAGCTTGTTTCGGATACTTTATCAATTTCTATTGCATAACCGTATTTATTATTAGTTGGACTGTATAACCCGTCTGAATCACGGAAGATGCTAATTCTGACCCTGGCGTTTGATCCTATCTTATTTCTCCATACCAATTCCGATACATTTTCTTTTATGAAATTACTATCTACTGTAAAATAGCCCTCAAGCTTAAGTGCTTTCATACCTCTTTGCATTCTGTCTGCGTGAAGGTCAGCGAATTTTAGTTCGCCTTTCATCCATCTCATCGACTCAAATACACCGTCGCCATAACGAAACCCCCGATTTGAGATTGGCAGAACTGCTTCTTCTGCCAGAGTGATCTTTCCATTAAAATTTATAAAATGAGATTTCAGAGAGTCGTTGATAAAATGGTTAATTTTTAGTTTGTTAGATTATGAGTTGTTGGAATTTTAGTTGTTTTTTGTATTCAATAATAAAATAAAATGGTTTAAACTTAATAAATACTGGCAACTAACCAAACAACATTAAATTTTGATATAATTTCGCCACTTTTCAACAACAGCTTCTATATCCTGTGGTATCTCAGAATCAAAATTCATAAACGTTTTATTAAGAGGATGAACAAAACCCAAAGATTTTGCATGCAAAGCCTGCCGGGGAAGAATTGAAAAGCAATTTTCAACAAATTGCCTGTATTTATTAAATACGGTACCTTTTAAAATTTTATTTCCGCCATACGTACTGTCATTAAACAACGGATGGCCGATATGTTTCATGTGTGCCCTAATTTGATGTGTTCTCCCCGTTTCCAACTGGCATTCTATAAGTGTAACATAATTAAATCGCTCTAAAACTTTATAGTGGGTAACAGACCATTTTCCTTTTTCAGGATCATCGAAAATTGCCATTACTTTTCGGTCCTTTGTGCTGCGGCCAATATAGCCTTCTACTTTTCCGTCCACGGATAGGTCGCCCCAAACTAAAGCAATGTACTTGCGGGATATCGTATGATCAAAAAACTGTTTTGCCAAATAGGTAATTGCTTTTTCGTTTTTACTGACCAGTAAAAGACCCGATGTATCTTTATCAATACGATGTACAAGACCGGGACGGCCATCGTTTCCGGGCAATTGCGGAAGCTGATTGAAGTGATATACCAGTGCGTTAACCAAAGTACCTGAATAATTGTTGAAACCCGGATGAACCACCATTCCCGCGGGTTTATTAATGAGTATTACATCATCATCCTCATAAACAAAATTAAGCGGGATATTTTCAGGGTATATTTCGGTATCACGAGGAGGATGAGGGAGAACAACAGATATAATATCCAGTGGCTTTACCTTGTAACTAGCTTTAGCAAATTGTTCATTTACCAATACATTACCTGCTTCAATCGAATTTTGAATACGGTTTCTTGAAGCATTTTCTATACGGATCATTAAAAACTTGTCTAGTCTGATTAAAGACTGACCTTTATCAACCACAATTCTTAGATGTTCAAACAAGTCTTGCTCACCTGAATATAAAACATCAGTTTCCTCAATCATTCGCAAATCTAATTAATTATCCAATTTCTATTTTCTAATAGTTTGGTACGGCTTTAGTATATATAAAATTCTAACGCTTAGTCATGAAAAACTTAACTAAAAATATAGTCATAGTATTAAATTTCTTTCCTTATCTTATTAAGCAAATATACTTTCGCCACTAATAGGTATTTATTAACTTTTATGCTAATTGCACATTTTATATGTGATATTTAACATTTAATTTTAACAGATTATTTATTTTACAGGCTTAAATTATCTGGATAGTTTATTCCAACCTGTTTTAACATATAAACTATTGTTAATTCCATAAAAATTGTTGGCCATATTCCCCAATTGTCAACAATATTTAAATAATTTAAACCTTATAAGCGTATTTCAATTTGTGCCACCGCACATTATTATTTATGAATGACTGACCCTTTATTTGATAGCCCTGAGGAAGAAATTCATTTCGATCTATTTAATGTAAAAAATGTAAGCGTTTTTATTAAACGGGATGATATGATACATCCTTTTATTTCGGGAAATAAATGGCGAAAACTAAAATATAACCTTATTGAAGCACAGTTTATAGAAAAAAAACATCTTGTAACATTCGGTGGACCTTATTCTAATCACTTGCTTGCCACCGCTTGTGCCGCTGCAAAGTTCGGGTTTAAAAGTACAGGAATTGTACGTGGCGAACCTGTAGAAAACCAAACCCTGATGATTTGTAAGTTATTTGGTATGAAATTGCAGTTTGTGAAAAGGACAGACTATCGTGATAAACAATTAATTTTTAACAGTCGTTTTGCAGATGACGCTGACGCATATTTTATCAATGAAGGGGGTTCAGGAAACGATGCGATTAAGGGTTGTTCAGAATTAATTAGCGAATTAAAGCAGACTTACGATCATATAGTTTGCGCTTGCGGAACCGGAACTACCGTTGCCGGCCTTTTACAAGGTATACAACTTGCTCAGACATACACGATGGTTCATGCCATATCGGTTCTTAAGAATGCGGCAGAAATTGAAATTGGTTTAGAAAAATTTACAAAAAATCTCTGCCAAGTCCGTTTACATTCCGAATACAATTTTGGTGGCTACGCCAAAACAAATTTTCAACTGCTTTCATTCATTAAAGATTTTGCTGTTTCAACCGGTATACTTTTAGATCCGGTTTATACCGGAAAAATGATGTTTGGTTTATTTGATTTAATTGAGAAGGATTATTTTTTGCAGGGAAGTAAAATTCTTGCCATACATACCGGGGGGTTAATGGGTTTACTTGGCATGTCAAAAGAGTTTAATGCGATGGATAATTAACGCTTTTCAGGAAGAAATTTAAATTATTTTTCTGGCAAATTATTTTTTCTGCAATTTAATTATTTCAAATTAAATTAAAAAACAGGTTTAAACGATTTAAACCTATTTTTTATTAATAAGCTTAAAAAACCTCAAAATTTTAAGTTTCAAGGGCTTTTCTATACTTTTGAAGAATAAACTTTCCCAATGTATAAACTATCAATTTCCCCGGATCAGGTTCAGAAAACTTTAAGTAAACACATTCTTGCAGATGGATTTGACTTAACTTTTGATATGGAAAAAAGTAATGGCGTATATATTCATGACGCCAAGCACAACCGGACTCTGCTTGATTTTTTTACTTGTTTCGCGTCCGTTCCGTTAGGATACAATCATCCAAAAATGGTAAATGACGAAGAGTTTAAAAAAAATCTGATGCTTGCTGCTTTAACCAATCCTTCAAACTCAGATATCTATACTACCCAGTATGCCCAATTTGTAGAAACGTTTTCCAAAGTGGGAATACCTGAATATTTGCCTCATGCATTTTTTATTGCGGGTGGATCTCTGGCTATCGAAAACGCACTTAAAGTTGCGATGGACTGGAAAGTTCAAAAGAACTTTGAAAAAGGGTATTTAAAAGAACGTGGCTTTAAAGTTATACATTTTGAAAAAGCTTTTCACGGGCGCTCTGGTTATACATTAAGTTTAACAAATACGCTTCCTGACAAGACCAAATGGTTTGCAAAGTTTGATTGGCCGAGAGTTTCATTGCCTACTATGAAATTTCCGTATTCTGACGCAGGCTATGAAGACTTAAAAAAACGTGAGGCTTTATCAATCGCTCAAATTAAACATGCATTTAAAGATAATATTGATGATATCTGTGCTATAATTATTGAACCGATACAATCAGAAGGCGGTGATAACCATGTAAGAAAAGAGTTTTTAGAAGATTTACGCAGGTTATGTGATGAAAACGAATGTTTTTTAATTTACGATGAAGTACAAACCGGGGTAGGTTTAACAGGTAAATTTTGGTGTCACGAACATTTTGGTAAAGATGCCCGGCCGGATATTCTTGCATTTGGAAAGAAAATGCAGGTTTGTGGAATTCTTGCAGGAAATAAAGTAGACGAGATAGAAACAAATGTGTTTAACGTACCCTCACGGATAAACTCTACCTGGGGTGGAAATTTAGTTGATATGGTCCGTTCATCTAAAGCATTGGAGATTATTGAAGAGGATAATCTATTGCTTAACGCAACCATTGTGGGTAACTACCTTCAGGAACGACTTCAGGAAATTGCTGAAAAAGATGAAAAAGTTTCAAATGTACGGGGCCGTGGATTAATGACTGCATTTGATTTCCCGAATAAAGATATGAGGGACAAATTTATTCAAAAAGGTGCAGAAAAAAACGTGATGTTTTTAGGATGCGGTAACCACACAATACGTTTTAGGCCCGCATTGATTATGCAACCAGAACATATCGACGCTGGTTTGGAAGTTATGGAACAGATTCTTCCTACCTTGTAAGTTTATTTTAACGCATAAAAATGCTTCAATGGCTTTTTTATGCGTTATACTATCGTAGCTGAAAAAGATCATCAACACCAAGATACTTTCTGCTGGTAAAACCCTCTGCATAAGTTGCACCTATGTATTTGCCTAAATCCCTAGCCCTCGCCTCGATAACCTTTAAAAAATCCGGCGAAGAAATATAGGTTCCATTATCATCATTCTCTGGATTAAAAAATTGACTGGTAAATGCGTGGATAGATTCAATTTTTTTGTCCCAAAAATCGGTTACATCTATTAATATATCGGGTTTAATGTATCTGTCCTGGATATATTGTAAGAGTATACCCGGGCGCCATGCTTCCTGTTCAAATCCCTTATATTGAGTAGTTACTTTTATTAATCCAGATAAAAAAGCAGCCTCGTAAACAAGATTTGAGGCTCTACCATGGTCCGGATGACGATCATGTAAAGCATTTGATAAAACGATGTCAGGGCGGTATTTTCTTATCATTTCAATAACCTTGATTTGATGCGGTTCATCATTTTTAAAAAAGCCATCTTTCATATTCAGGTTTTCCCGTACATGTAATCCAAGGATTTTGGCCGATTGTAAAGCTTCATTATAGCGTGTTTCAGTTGTCCCCCTGGTTCCGAGCTCACCTCTGGTTAAATCAACAATACCAACTTTTTTACCCGCGGCAATGTGCTTTAAAATCGTTCCTGAACAGCCTAGCTCGGCATCGTCAGGATGGGCGGCAAAAACCAAAATGTCTAATTTCATGTATGGTTTACCTTTAATAATTTCAATATTTGCTTCTTAACTTTTGAAGAGTTAGGCTTTGTAAAGGGGTAAAAAAAGTCAACAACTTCTCCCCGGCGATTAATAAGGTATTTGTGAAAATTCCACCTTGGCGAGGCCCCTACTTTCCCGTTTTGCTTTTTATCAGATAAAAACTTAAACAAGGGGTGAGCATATTCGCCACGAACTCTTAATTTCTTAAAAAAAGAAAAGTGAGTGTCGTAATTAATCTCACAAAAGCTAACGATTGCTTCCCCTTCAAGTGGTTCTTGTCCACCAAAATCATTTGAAGGAAATGCAAGTATTTCAAAATCTTCAAAATTTAGATTAAATCTGAGAGATTCAAGATCTTTTAATTGGGGGGTAAACCCGCAATCAGTAGCTGTATTAACAATAAGTAAAACCTTATTTTTATATTTTTCAAGGCTTATCAATTGCCCATCCACATTTTCAACTTCAAATTGATAGACTGATTTTTCATTCATATTAATTATACATGTAATAACCAGAAGTTCTTATTATGTTTTCAATTTCCCTGTCCTGCTCCGGGTCGTAGGTAGTTTTTAAATTATTGCCGAAAATACGTGCCACACTCTGATAAAAAAAGGCATTAACTCCTCCTTTCATGTCTTTCAGCAAATCATAACTGCTGGTGCCTGTTTCCCTGTCTATCAGCTTAATTAAAATTCCTCCCTGAGTAATTGTAAGATTTTTAATTTCTTTGTTAAACATCTCCTTAATTTCTTTCTCAAAGGCTTTAATGAGCTTTCGCTTATCTCTTCGGGTAGCTATCATGGAAAGATCCCGCTGTAGTTGAGCATACCGGTTTCTTGCAAACATCGCGTAAGGCAACACCCGTAAGACATTGTATCTTAATCGGTTAAACTGGGCTCTTTCAAGTGGCGATTTAAATATCCTGGTATTTGTTATGATCACATCCGACAATGGAAACCAGGGAATTAATTCATTATTGACATTTGTAACCGCAACCTTGATTGTATCATTTTTACCCTTTATAAAAGGATCGTTTTTAATCTGACCAACTGCCCCAAATCCCATCATAAACAAAGAAATAATAGCTGTAAGCCTGAAAATTTTCATAAATTTAGGAGTTGTAAACTTACGGCAAAATTGCATCAAATAATATGCTGAGGTGTAAAAATGTAAACTAATCAGGCCAACGATTTTGAAACCATCGTAGTATATCTAATAACTACGTAATAAATTTAGTTTTAATATCAGGTATTCGTTAATGTTTAATATTTTGGTAATAAATTGTTTAAAATTAGCATTATTTTAAAACGATGTTTTACGCTTTTGGTTTATTTCTGGGCCGTTACACATTTCAAGCCCTGAATAAAAATCAGGGACTTTCCACTACCAGCGGGTTTAATTAACCTTGTTTATTACTTCATTTTAAAATATTGCAAAACCATAATTCTCTTACCATCCTATTTTGGTTTTAGAAATTAACAAATTACAGATGAACGAATTAGTTATAGATCTGGAAGCGGAAAAGTTAGAAATACTTAAAAGATACCGTTCGTTATTAAGAGCCTGCAAGCCTACCATGCAAAAAGGCGATAAAAAAATGATTCGCAGAGCTTTTGATATGGCTTTAGAAAGCCATCAGGACATGCGACGTAAATCCGGTGAACCATACATTTACCATCCGATTGCTGTGGCTCAAATTGCCGCAGAAGAAATTGGTCTTGGTACAACATCTATTGTTTGCGCTTTATTACATGATGTTGTTGAAGATACGGACATTTCACTTGAAGACATCGAAAGGGAATTTGGTAAAAAGATCACCAAAATTATTGATGGTCTTACGAAGATTTCCGGTGTGTTTGACTATAACAGTTCTTTGCAGGCAGAAAATTTCCGTAAAATGCTTTTAACCCTTGCGGATGATGTTCGGGTAATATTGATCAAGCTGGCCGACCGCTTGCACAACATGCGTACAATGGATTTTATGCCCCGGGACAAGCAGCTTAAAATATCTTCAGAAACGGTTTATCTGTATGCTCCGCTTGCTCATCGTTTAGGGCTATACATCATAAAATCAGAACTTGAAGATCTGGCTATGAAATACATGGAACCAGAAACCTATAAATCCATCGCAAAACAACTTAATGAAAAAAAGACTGAAAGGGAAAATTTTATAAAGGATTTTATTGAACCGATAAATGAAATACTAAATGAACAGGATTTAAAAGCAAACCTTTACGGCAGGCCAAAATCTATTAACTCTATCTGGACTAAAATGCGGAAAAAGAATGTGCCTTTTTCTGAGGTTTATGATCTTTTCGCGATTCGTGTTATTTTGGAAAGTTTGCCTGAAAACGAAAAATCAGATTGCTGGAAGGCCTATTCGATAGTTACAGATTTATACCGGCCCAATCCAGACAGACTTCGAGACTGGATATCTTCCCCTAAAGCTAACGGATATGAGTCTTTGCATACCACGGTTATGGGGCCACGCGGACAATGGGTTGAAGTACAGATAAGGACAAGGCGTATGAATGAAATCGCGGAAAAAGGATTTGCTGCTCATTGGAAATATAAAGAGTCGTCGGCTGATAGCGGGCTTGACCAGTGGATACAAAAAATAAGGGAATTGTTAAATAACCCGGAAGCGAATGCTTTAGATTTTCTGGATGATTTTAAGATGAACCTTTTTTCTGATGAGATATTTATTTTTACTCCAAAAGGGGCTTTAATTCAACTTCCGATTAATGCTACCGCACTTGATTTTGCTTTCGAAATCCACACTGATATTGGCATTAGTTGTATTGGAGCAAAGGTAAATCATAAACTGGTTCCTCTTGCGCACAAGCTTCAAAACGGCGATCAGGTAGAAATTATCACTTCAAGTAAGCAAACACCAAAAGAAGACTGGTTAAACTTTGTGGTAACAGCCAAAGCCAAATCAAAAATTAAATCTGCTCTAAAAGAAGAAAAACGAAAAGTAGCAGAAGAAGGAAAAGAGATTTTGGAAAGGAAACTAAAGTCGCTTAAAATTACCTACAATTCAGACAATCTCTATAAACTTACATACTATTTTAAACTTCCATCTACACTGGATATGCTTTACAATGTAGCTACCGGGATTATTGATCTTAAACAACTAAAGGAATTTGCCGCTTCAGAAAAAATTGTTGACAATAAGCCTGAAAAGCCAGAGCAAACCTCTATTGAAAATTTTTTAAAACGAACCAAGGGAAAAGATAACGATACTTTGCTTATTGGAGAAGACCTTCAAAAAATTGATTACAGGCTTTCAACCTGTTGTAACCCAATTCCCGGCGACGATGTTTTTGGATTTGTAACCGTGAGCGAAGGGATAAAAATACACCGTACAAATTGCCCGAATGCCGCTAAACTTTTGTCTAATTACGGCTACCGTATTGTCAAAGCCAAATGGGATTCACAAAAAGAGCTCGCATTTTTAACCGGATTGCGGATTACCGGTATAGATGATGTTGGGTTGATCAACAATATTACAAAAGTTATCTCAAGTGATTTTAAAGTTAACATGAGATCAATTACTGTTGACAGCTCTGAAGGAATTTTTGAAGGTTCTATTATGGTTTTTGTAAACGACACCGAGCACCTTGATAACTTGATTACCCGCTTAAAAGAAGTAAAAGGTGTAACTTCTGTAACAAGGTTTGACTCACCAGAATCACTTGTCAGTAAAGCTTCCTGAACTTGTCTGCGTTATTACCCTAATTTTAAATAAATTTGCCGTTCTATAATTAAGATATGTCAGTACAAGAAACTATTTTGATGGTTAAAAAGATTTTCGAGGCACATCTCGAAAACAAAAGTTTGCGCAAAACTCCGGAACGTTTTGCAATTTTAGAAGAAATATATTCAAGAAATGATCATTTTGATGTGGAATCGTTGTATATCCACATGAAAAACAAAAAATACAGGGTTAGCCGGGCTACCGTTTACAACACACTCGAACTATTACTGTCGTGCGATTTAGTTACCAAGCATCAGTTTGGTAAAAACATGGCCCAATTTGAAAAATCCTATGGTTACAAACAGCATGATCATATTATTTGCATGGATTGTGGGAAAGTGGTTGAATTTTGTGATCCCCGAATACAGCAAATTCAAAGTATGATGGGTGATCTGTTAAAGTTTGAAATTAAACATCACTCCCTTAATTTATACGGCAATTGCACTAAGCTTCAAGCTGGAGGTTGTGAGTCTTATGCTGTTAAAATGTAGCAAATGACTACAATATCTTGTTCAAAGCAACAACTTAGTACGTCATAAATATATCGATCATTCTCATAAAATCTTTTACTACCACCTTGCTTAAGCGATAGTTGCTCATGCTAAAATTTATTACGATACAAATTTATAAACCAATTAAATAAAAAGAATGGCAGTTGACGTTTTATTAGGCCTCCAGTGGGGAGATGAAGGAAAAGGAAAAATCGTAGATGTACTAAGCCCGCATTATGATCTGATTGCGAGGTTTCAAGGTGGCCCCAATGCCGGACACACGCTTGAATTTAACAATCAAAAATACGTTCTAAATACGATTCCGTCAGGTATTTTCAACAAAAACGCAATGAACCTAATAGGGAACGGCGTTGTAATTGATCCCATAACTTTAAAAAAAGAGTTAGATAATTTAAAGGCGAACGGTTTTGACCCTGTTGGGGATAAAAAATTGGCAATTGCCAGAAAAGCTCATTTGATTTTGCCTACACATCAACTGCTTGATGCAGCTTCTGAATCAAATATGGGTGTTGACAAAATTGGATCCACTTTAAAAGGTATTGGTCCAACTTATATGGACAAAACCGGTCGTAATGGACTGCGGGTTGGTGATATTCTCTTACCTGATTTTAAAGAAAGGTATGCTAAGTTGGTAGCCAAGCACCGATCTATTTTATCACATTACAGTAAGATTCCTGATTTTTCTGAAAAAGAAGTGGCGTTTTTTAACGCGATTGAATTTCTTAAGATGATACCCCAAGTTGACAGTGAACATTTTGTAAACCAATATCTTTGTGAAGGGAAATCAGTACTTGCCGAAGGTGCCCAGGGAACAATGCTTGACATTGACTTCGGTTCCTATCCATTTGTAACCTCATCAAACACCACAGCAGCCGGAGCCTGTACAGGCCTGGGAGTTGCACCTAAAAATATCGGCAGTGTAATTGGCATATTTAAAGCATACTGCACACGTGTCGGAAGTGGGCCTTTCCCAACCGAACTTGAAAATGAAACAGGAGAAGAACTACGTAAAGTGGGTCATGAATTCGGAGCTACTACTGGCCGTCCCCGCCGGTGCGGTTGGATTGATCTTCCCGCATTGAGATACGCAATTATGCTTAATGGGGTTACCGAGATGGTTATGACAAAAGCAGATGTGTTAAGTGGATTTGAAACAATATATTCCTGCACTCATTACAAATATCAGGACGAAACGATTGATTATATGCCTTATGATATAAACGCGGTTAAAACCGAGCCTGTTTTTGAAGCAATTAAGGGATGGAAAGAAGATATTACTGGTATAAGACAAACTTCTGAAATTCCAGTTGATCTGCAGAACTACATTAATTATCTTGAAAAACATCTCAAAGTACCTATAAAATTTTTATCTGTGGGTCCAGATAGGGATCAAACATTAACTCTTTATTAATAAAAAGATCCCTTTATTTTAATAATTCATTTTTAGTGATTAGATGCGTAAAGCGCACATTTATAAGCCTCTGGACAAGGAGCAATTTAAACTGAAGGCACTTTTTTGGTCGGCCACATTTTCTACAGCTTCTTATTTGGATTCAAACTTTTTTCAGGATCCTTACTCTAAATTTGATACCCTTATTGCAGCGGGAAATGCAGATTCTATAAATTGCGCAACAGGTTCAGGTTTTTATAATCTAAATACATTTTTAAAAAATCAGGCTGAATATCTTCCCGGCTTTTTTTCTTACAATTTGAAAAATGAAATAGAAGATCTCAAATCACAGAACCCTGATTTTTTACTTTTCCCTGATCTGTACTTCTTCAAGCCTGAACATTTAATTATCATTAAAGATAACCTGGTAACGATTTGGTCAAATAATCCTGAGACGATTATACACGATATTGAGCATACCAGAACGCTGAGTATAAAAAGCGAAAAAAATGATATTCAAATCAAGAGCAGATTTTCTAAATCAGACTATATAAATTCAGTTAATAAGCTTAAAGCGGAAATACATCAGGGTAGAATTTATGAAATAAATTTCTGCCAGGAATTTTATGTCGAAAACCTACAATTACATCCAGTTTGTACGTACAAGGAATTAAATCGAATTTCGCCAAATCCCTTTTCCTGCTTTTTTAAATTAGATGAGAAATATATAATTTCTGCTACGCCGGAACGGTTTTTAGGTCGCCGTAAAAACAAGCTTATTTCACAGCCTATAAAAGGCACAGCCAAACGTTACCCTTTGCATAAAGATGATATAAAATCTAAGGCACAACTGCTGAATGATATTAAGGAACAATCGGAAAATGTAATGATTGTTGATTTGGTTAGAAATGATCTTACCAAAAGTGCTGTACCTGGAACAGTTCAGGTTGAAGAGTTATTCGGGATCTACAGCTTTACACAAGTACATCAAATGATTTCGACAATTATTTGTGAAGCAAATCCAGAGCTGACAAACTCGGAAATTATTAAAAATACGTTTCCTATGGGATCTATGACCGGAGCTCCGAAAATCAATGCGATGAAAATTATTGAAAAGTTCGAGCGCTCATCCCGGGGTGTTTTTTCAGGAGCAGTGGGGTATTTTTCTCCCGATGGTGATTTTGATTTTAATGTGGTGATCAGGTCTATTCTTTATGACGCAAAAAACAAGTATTTGTCATTCCATGTGGGAAGTGCCATAACGAATGATTCAGATCCTGAAAAAGAATACGATGAATGTTTGTTAAAAGCAGAAGCCATATTGGCTGTATTAAATTCTAAACTTTAAAGTTTAGTTTCATTTTATAAATACACTTAAAGCTTATTAATTAAATTAGAGCGAGGATTATTTTTTGTAAAATTTTCTAGCTTCAGGTAAGTTTTTTCTTATTTGAGCAATCCGCGTAGCATCACTTGGGTGTGTACTTAAAAATTCTGGAGGAGCTCCTCCTCCCTGTTTGGCAGAGGCCATCCTTTGCCAGAAAAGAACTGCATTGTCTGGGTTATATCCGGCCATAGCCATAAAAACTAAACCCAATCTATCGGCTTCACTTTCCTGTTTCCTTGAATAATTTAACAAAGCTAACTGACCTCCAATACCATATAACTGTCCAATAATTTGTTGAGTGCCCTCAGATCTCCCACCGGCGGCGGCGCCAACTACCCCACTGCCCGCTTGGGCTAACGTCATTTGAGAAAAACGTTCAGCAGCATGCTGCGCAATGGCATGTGCTATTTCATGTCCCATAACTGTCGCCAATCCGGTATCATCTCTTGTAATTGGCAATATTCCGGTATACACCGCGACCTTTCCACCAGGCATACACCAGGCGTTAATATCTTTACTTTCGATGAGGTTAAACTCATACTGGTAATTGTATTTGTTCCCATAACCATTGGATTGCATGTAGCGATTTATAGCGCTCGCTATTCTTGATCCAACATTTTTTACACGCTGGGCTTCAGAACCACTTCTAACTACTTTTGTTGAAGAATTACTTAAAAATTGACTGTAAGCACTCTTTGCTTCCTGTTGTAAAGCCTCATCATTTACTAAACTAAGCTGGCTGCGTCCTGTTAAAGGAACTTGAGAACAAGAGACCAATATAAATGATAGGATTATTACCGATAAAAATTTAATATGCTTCATAATTTCCTTTAGCGAATATTTACACCTGTTTTCTTTTTAAACAAAAATACTTTGGACTCTTTTCCTTTTAATAACCTCTCAATATTTTTTTGGTGCGTAACCAGTATAAGAACACAAATGCTCATGCCATATAAGATAACAGACCTGATTGGCGACTGAAAAACAAAAATGATACTTAGCGGTAAGGTAAACCCCGACAAAATTGAACTAAGTGAAACATAGTTTGTTAATAGTAACACAATTACAAATACCAGAACACAAAGCATTGCTGCTTCAAAGTGTACTGCCAATATCATTCCAAACAAAGTAGCTATTCCTTTGCCACCCCTAAAACCAGCAAAGACCGGGAACAAATGGCCCATAACAGCTGTGATTCCTAGGGCTAACTGGTAATTAGCAAATTGAACAGAGCTGTGGGAGCCGGTGACTGAAAGACCGATCAAATAGGCCAGATTTGTAGCCGTATATCCTTTAAATATATCTAGAAACATTACCGAGATACCGGCCTTTTTACCCAGAACCCTGAAAGTATTTGTAGCCCCTGCATTTCCGCTACCATATTCTCTTACGTCAATTCCATAAAACGCCTGACCAATCCAGACAGCAGTAGGGATAGAACCAAATAAATAAGCAGCAATCAAGGCTGAAATTGAATAGATTGAGATCATTTGGTACAATATTACTAAAATCCCTATCTGTTAAGATTTAGATTTTATTTAAAATTTAATCTAAAGGCCTTTAAGCTCATATCCAGACTTTTAAAAGAGTGTGTTAGGCTACCCATTGAAACATAATTTACACCGCAGGCTGCATAGCTAACAACATTCGCTTCTGTAATTTCGCCCGAAGCTTCAGTAATAAATCGGCCGTTAATTATCTTAACAGCATTTTTAAGATGTTCTATATCAAAATTATCAAGCAAAATTCTATCAATACCGCCTGTTAACAATACTTCGTTTAATTCTTTTAAGTTACGAACTTCGATTTCTATCGGTAAATTCAGGTTATTGGACTGAAGGTAATTTTTAGATGCTGCAATAGCTTTGGCCGGACCACCCGCAAAGTCCACATGATTATCTTTAATTAAGATCATATCATATAATCCAAACCTGTGGTTGATACCACCACCAATTTTTACAGCTAATTTTTCAAAATAACGCATACCCGGGGTGGTCTTACGCGTGTCTAAAACCTGTGTATGGGTGTGTGCCAATAATTTAACTATTTTATTAGTAGTGGTTGCAATGCCACTCATACGTTGCATTAAATTAAGAACTAATCGCTCAGCAAGTAAAATGGAATGCACATTTCCAGAAATATAAAAAGCAATATCACCGTTTTTTACCTCGGCCCCGTCCTCCAAAAGAATTTCCAATATGAGATTTGAGTCCACTACTTTGAAAATCTCAATAGCTACAGCAATGCCGGCAAGGATACCATCATCTTTAATAATCAGCTGGGCCTGACCTTGTTGGCTTGGCGGAATAATTGAGAGGGAAGTATGATCCCCGTCTCCGACATCTTCTTTTAAGGCCTGATTAATAAACGGAAGTAAAACGGTTTTATCTAATTGCATACAAAATAAATTCAAAAGTATAAATTGTAAGGTAATTTATCACTTATTGAATTCTATCCGTATTTCTGTAATAAGAAATGAGCCGGCCACATCCTTAAGAGAAATGGTTGTGCGGAAGTTTCCATTTTCTGTTTCTAACTCAAATACAGCAAACCGGTAATTTGGGTTTGAATCTAAACGATGCACCACTTTAGCTGTTAAGGGTTTATGCTTGAACAAAAAATCTTTTAATATAATCTCGGCCTGGGCCTTTGAATAAACGTCTTCTTCACTCAGAATTATAAGCTCAACGGTAGATGAAAAATGATTGGATATCTCTTTACTATTACCTGTTTTAAGATATAATGTCAAATCATTAACAATGTCTGCGGAAGCCATTGCAGGAAAGATGGTTATAAGAAGCACCAAAAGACCAGTTGGCATGTTTAGTTTCATATGATAATAAATCAAAGCTAAAATGATGCCATCAAAAAAATCATTAATCCAATATAAATCAGCGTTGTATATTTGCATCAATGAAAAAGAAAGCAATTTTACTGATTTTGGATGGATGGGGTTACGGAAAACATGATAGATCTGATGCGATAAGCCAGGCAAATACCCCTTTTTTTGATTACTTGATAAAAAATTACCCCAACTCAAAATTACAGGCTTCTGAAGAAGCTGTTGGGCTACCAGTTGGTCAAATGGGTAATTCTGAAGTCGGTCATATAAACCTTGGGGCCGGAAGAGTTGTTTATCAGGAGTTAGGCCGCATTAACAAAGCAGTCGCGGATAATGAATTTTATACTCACAATGTTTTAACTACAGCATTTAATTATGCTAAAGAGAATAACAAAAATGTTCATCTTATCGGTTTAGTATCCGATGGAGGCGTACACTCACATATCAACCATCTTAAAGGTTTATGCGATGCCGCCAAAGCAAATCATGTTCAAAATGTTTTTATCCATGCTTTTCTTGATGGACGAGATACAGATCCCAATTCGGGGATTAAGTTTATTGCCGAACTTCAAAACCATTTAACGCATTCTGCCGGGCAAATAGCTTCTGTAACAGGAAGGTATTATGCAATGGACCGCGATAATCGCTGGGAACGCATAAAATTAGCGTATAAAGCGATGGTAAGCGGAGAAGGGCTACACACAACAGATTTGCTACAATCCATTCAGCATTCATATAATAATAACATAACAGATGAGTTCATTCTCCCAATTATTCAAGTTGATGAATTCAATCAGCCGATTGCTGAGATCCAACCGGGTGATGTAGTTTTATGTTTCAACTTTAGAACAGATCGTGGCCGGGAAATTACCATTGCATTGACTCAAAAAGACTTTCCTGAGTTTGAAATGCAAGCAATGTCCCTGTATTATATTACAATGACGGGTTATGATGAAACGTTTAAAAACGTAAAAGTTATTTTTAAAAAAGACGA
>JACMND010000073.1 GCA_014378705.1 Pedobacter sp.
ACAAACGAAAATAGGGTGAAGCTTATTGAAGGATTTCCGCCAGTTCGGTTATGACATTAAATTCTTTGATATTGCTTTCGATATCAGGAACCTCCGCTATAAACACACCAGCTTTTGTTAAAAGGTGCTGGTTATCCAGCAAATTTTGCAGTCTTATCTTGCCAGTTACAAATTGAAAGTCATTCGCATAAAAGCGTTCACTGACTTGTTCAAAACCCAAATCATTTAAAAGAGAATTATCTGTATAACGTAAATATACATTCAATAAAAGATCGTTTACAGAAGAAGGAATAAGGCTTTGCTGATGCTTTTTATATTCATAACGATAGTCATATCTCAATGCAGCAATGTCAGATAAAACCGCCGAACCTGTTGGATGCCCGCCGGCACCTTTTCCAAAAAAGAATTGCTGATCAGCGAAGGCAGCCTGTACAATTACTCCGTTGTATTCATTTTCTACATTGTACAGAAAATTATCTGCTTTAATAAATTTTGGAAGAACATACAAAACAACTTCACGATCATTTATTTTTTTAGCAGTAGGAATTAGTTTAACCTTATAATTTTTTTCCCTCGCATATTGAAGATCTTTAGAGGAAAGGTTTTGGATTCCGATATTTAAAACAGATTCAGGTTTAATAAAAATTCCGTATGCATGTGAAGTCGCTATAACAAGCTTATATTTTGAGTCATACCCGCCAACATCTAATATGGGATCAGTTTCCGCAAAACCCAATTGCTGCGCTTGTTGTAGAGCAGTATTGTAATCAAGGTTATCTGAAAAAACCTTAGTCAAAATGTAGTTAGATGAGCCATTAAAAATCCCACTGATCGAAAGCAGTAATTCATTATCGTAGTATTCTTCAAGGTTTCTAATGATTGGGATACTTCCACAAACCGCACCTTCATACAAAAGTGAAGTGCCGTGTTTTTCCTGTAGATTAACCAGTTCTTCCAAATGCTCAGCAATCATTTTTTTATTTGCCGAAACAACATTTTTGCCGCTTGTTAAAGCTTTAGCAACAATTTCAAAGGCTGCCTCCGCATCATTGATCAGTTCTACGACGGTGTTAATTTCAGGATCATTTAAAACTTCATCCGCAGTTGTTGTAAACAGGGAAGAATCCAGGGAGCGAAGTTTCTCTGGATTTTTTATGACAATTTTTTTAATTTCAAGATTAAGCTCCTTTGTACAAATGATATCGTGTAATCCTTGTCCTACAACTCCAAAACCAAACAACCCAATTGTTAATCTCTTGCTCATTTCAGGCTAATTTATGCATGTTTACAATCGGTTTATCATGTTTGCTGTTTTTAATAAAATTTCCAATTTCCTTGGTTAAAATTTCAGTTTCGATAAGAAAACCATCATGACCATAAAATGAACTTAATTCTACCAACTGTGCGTTTAAAATATTTGATGCCAAAAGGCGTTGTTCAATAAAAGGGAACAACACATCATTACTGATGCCGATAACCAGTGTTTTTGCCTTGATCTTCTTTAATCCGTTTTCAACAGAATGACGTTTTCTGCCCACATTATGGCTATCCATTGTTTTGCTGAGCAGATAATAACTGTAGGCATTAAAGCGCTTAACTAACTTTTCTCCCTGGTAATTTTGATACGATGAAGCTTTGAACCCGGTTTTTTTATCAGTGTTAACTTCCAGTTGCGTTGCCCCGTACGTTTCATAAGCACGATATGATAGCAAGGCGATACTTCGGGCAACTTTTAATCCCTTACTTCCGCCTTTGGGCGATAAGGAATAAAAGGTACGATCTGTGGCAATGGCCAGTCGCTGGCTTTCATTAAAGGCAATTCCCCATGGCGAGTGCTGCGCATTGGTTGCTATCAGCACCAGCTTTTTTACTTTCTCCGGATCTGAAATTGCCCATTCCAAAGCTTGCTGACCACCTAAAGAACCTCCTATAAGTAAGCTTATTTCTGATATTTTTAGATGATCAGCCAAAACTTGATGGGCCTTGACCAGATCTCGTACCGTAATCTCCGGAAAAGATAGATAATAAGGTAGACCCGTAACAGGGTTAACACTTAATGGATTGGTAGTGCCATATGGCGAACCGATAATGTTGGCACAGATAATAAAATATTCTTTCGGATTAAATAAACAGTTTTCACCAAACAGGCCTTGCCACCAGTCAAAAACTTCTGAGTTAGCGGTTAAAGCATGACACACCCATATGACGTTATCTTTATTGTCATTAAGATTGCCGTAGGAGTGATAGGCTATTTGTAAGCCATCAAGCTTTTTACCGCTTTCTAAAGTAAACTGCTTTTCGTGCTGATAAAACCTGGTATTCATTTATATAATCTTGATACAATTAAACAAGTGCCGGTTCTGATTGAGCTACCAGATTAAATGCTTGTTGCAAATCCCCTTTAATATCATCTATATGCTCAATTCCCACAGCAATTCTTAAAAGTCCGGGTGTAACGCCTGAAGCTAACTGCTCTGCCTCACTTAACTGCTGATGTGTGGTTGCCGCAGGCTGAATAATCAACGTTTTTGCATCACCCAGATTGGCAACATGACTAATTAGTTTCAAACTGTCAACAAACTTTACAGCAGCGTCCCTGCCACCTTTCATCTCAAAAGATAAAACTGCGCCAAATCCGTTTTTTAAGTATTTTTTTGCATTTGCATGATAAAGATTGCTCTCTAAACCAGGATAATTTATTTTTTCCACCTGATCATGTCCCTCCAGCCATTTTGCTAATTCCATTGCATTGTCTACATGTCGTTGTACTCTTAATGATAAGGTTTCTAAACCCTGAATAAGCAAAAACGAATTAAACGGAGATTGAGAAGGTCCAAAATCGCGTAAGCCTTCAACCCTTGCTCTGATAATAAATTGGATGTTTCCAAAGGGCCCGCCTATTCCAAAAACATCATTAAAAACCAAACCATGGTATCCTTCTGAAGGTTCAGTAAATTGCTTAAACTTTCCATTTCCCCAATTATAATTACCGCCGTCTATTATCACGCCGCCAATGGTAGTTCCATGGCCACCGATCCACTTTGTTGAAGATTCTACAACTACATGGGCGCCATGTTCTAATGGACGGAATAGATATCCGGCTGCACCAAAAGTATTGTCAACAATTAAAGGAAGATCATGCTTTTTGGCGATTGCGGCAATTTTATCGAAATCGGGTACATTAAAACCAGGGTTTCCAATGGTTTCTAAATAAAGAGCTTTTGTGTTTTCATTGATCAGGCTTTCAAAACTGTCCGCATCATCGCCATTGGCAAATCTTACTTCAACCCCCAGACGTTTAAAAGCCACTTTAAACTGGTTATAAGTTCCACCGTACAGAAAAGACGTTGAAACAAAGTTATCACCGGCCTGTAAAATATTGTTAAGCGCAATAAATTGAGATGCTTGACCTGAAGCTACCGCTAATGCGGCCACGCCACCTTCCAAAGCGGCCATCCGTTTTTCAAATACATCTGTAGTTGGATTCATTAAACGGGTGTATATATTCCCAAATTCCTTTAAAGCAAAAAGGTTTGCGCCGTGTTCAGAGCTATTAAACACATAAGAAGTTGTTTGATAGATTGGAACTGCCCTTGATCCTGTGGTTGGATCAGCTTCTTGTCCTGCGTGCAGTTGTAATGTTTCAAATTTTAAGTTTTTTGTTTCCATGATTAAAAGTTTAAATGATAAGTTTAGGACTAAAATGAAGAAATATTGTATTAATTCGGACGGGTCTAACTTAAAAGAACAATTACTTTTAAAATTAAAATCCGCATCAGCGCATGCAACAGCAAAATGTAAGTTTTGCTAAGTATGCTGAAATTACGAAGGAATTCGGAAGAGATGATTTAAGCGGTTTTTTTTGTTTGTTCATGACCATAAAATTTATATATCCCTTAAATGGGACAGGAATTGGCACCTTTCCCGAAAAAGATCGGGTGGTTGTCAGCGGGTCATTGAGCCTGTTCTCTCACCACTTCTGTATAAATCAAAACCAAGCCGGTATTGAAGACAGATTGATATTGCTACCAAATAATATTCCAAATATATAAGATTGTGGATTGCAATCCCAAATTTTATTTGCAATAGTTTTGTAAGTATTGCCGAAAATAGTTATTGTTTATTCTTGAACAGTAATTCTTAAAGCTTGTTTAAGATCTTCAATCAAATCATCTGCATTTTCCAACCCAACTGAAACACGTAATAAATTTTGGGGCGTTTTAGTCAGCGGTCCTTCAACAGATGCTCTGTGCTCCATTAAACTTTCCACTCCTCCAAGGCTGGTAGCCTGGGTAAAAACTTTAACCCTGTCAACAACCTGCAATGCTTCTTTTGAGGTTCCGCGAACAAGGAATGATAACATACCACCCCAACCGTACATTTGCGTTCCAGCTATTTTATGCTGGGGATGACTATCTAACCCAGGATAAAAAACCTGTTGAACCATCGGGTGACTTTCGAGGAAGCGAGCAAGCTTTAAAGCGTTTTCTGCATGTGCCCGCATTCTATAAGGAAATGTTTTTATCCCACGAACAGTCAAATAACAATCAAAAGGGGAGGGTACCGCACCGGATAGCTCCTGAAAACTTCTTATTCGGTTCCAAAATTCATCCTTTACTTTAGTTATTAAAGCTCCTCCTAAAACATCACTATGTCCGCCAAGATATTTGGTTGTAGAAAGCATAACCAGATCGCAACCAAGTTCTAAAGGGCGTTGAAACAGGGGAGTGGCAAAGGTATTGTCACAGGCAACTTTGAGCTGATTTTCTTTTGCGATGGAAACTATCGAAATGATATCAGTAACTTTCAAAAGTGGATTGGAAGGTGTTTCAATCCAAATAATTTTGGTATTGTGTTGTATGGCTGTCTTAACAGATTTTAAATCAGTCATATCCACATATGTAACCTCATGAATTCCTTTATATACATTATTAATCTGATTTCTTAAACCATGGTACATATCATCAGGAGCTATAATGTGGCTGCCAGCTTCCAGGGCCTGGAAAACACAACTGCCGGCAGCATTTCCAGATGAAAACGCACAGGCATCCGCACCGCCTTCGAGTTGGTATAAAACCTGTTCTAATGAATTTCTGTTTGGATTTCCTGATCTCGTATAAATAAAACCTCCGGGGTAATTACCTTCAGGTCCGCGTTCAAAAGTTGTAGAAAGCGTTATAGGTTGAATAACAGCTTTATTAATGTTATCAATTTTGTTACCAGCATGAACGGCAATAGTTTCAATTTTCATCTAAGGGTAGTTAGTAATTAGTGGTTGTTTGTTAGTATTTATAAAGCGTCAAGTTATAGAAATCTAAATGCGATTAATAATTAGATTATTTAACATCGTCAAAAGTAAGTTCATTAGTTTGTAAGATTGCATAAGCAACCCAATTATTAAGATCATTATTGTAATTTTGGTAAATTTTTAAATGGACGCTGAACTTAACCTTAATATTTTAATAGAGGATACACTTTTAAGTGAGGATTTAAAGAACATCGCAAAAAAGGTAGGTGATCAGGTTCGGGTTACTTTTGAAGAAGCTGTTATTCTCTATGAAACTGCTGAACTGGCTTATTTAGGAGTTTTAGCAAATTTTATCCGCGAAAAGCGACACGGAAAAAAAACTTTTTTTAATCGGAACTTTCATATTGAGCCTACAAACCTTTGTATTTATGATTGTAAATTTTGCTCTTATTCAAGGTTAATTAAAGAGCGTTCTCAGGGTTGGGAATATACTATGGCCGAAATGCTTGGCATGGTTAAAAATTATGATGGAATTCCTGTAACAGAAGTACATATTGTTGGTGGTGTTTTACCTCAGTACGACCTTAAATTTTATTCTGAATTATTTACTGCTATCCATCTACATCGGCCTGAACTCCATGTTAAAGCTTTAACGCCAGTAGAATATCATTACATTTTTAAAAAGGCGAAAATGGATTATTCCACAGGAATGAAACTGATGAAAGAAGCAGGTTTAGACTCAATACCAGGCGGAGGTGCTGAAATTTTTCATCCGGAGATACGTGAACAAATTGCAAAGGATAAATGCACCGGCGATCAATGGCTGCAGATACATGAAGAATGGCATAAATTGGGAATGCGTTCTAATGCAACCATGCTTTACGGCCATATCGAGAAATATTGGCATCGCGTTGATCACCTGGATAAACTTAGAAAACTGCAAGATAAAACAGGTGGTTTTCAAGCATTTATCCCGCTTAAATTTAGAAATCAGGATAATCAAATGTCTCATATCCCGGAAGTTTCTGTAATTGAAGATTTACGCAATTATGCTATATCCAGAATATTTTTAGATAATTTTGATCACATAAAAGCCTATTGGGCAATGATTGGAAGGAATACCGCTCAACTTTCACTTAATTTTGGGGTAGACGATATTGATGGAACGCTGGATGATACCACCAAAATTTATTCTATGGCCGGTGCAGAAGAACAGCATCCGGCAATGACCACCCGTGAACTTGTTGAATTGATTAAACAGGTTGGTAAACAACCCATAGAAAGAAATACTTTTTACGATGTAGTTACCGATTACAAAGATTTTATATTTGTGGATGACGTTAAGCCTAAATACTACAAATTGCCCGTCATCACTCAGTCTGATCAGGTTGAAAACAATCCGGTTAACTGAAAATCTATGAAAACTATAGACCTTCATGTAAATTCTGATACAGAAAATGATTTTAATGTCTTAAAAACTTTATACATCATCAGACACGGAGAAACAGATTTGAACAGGAAAGGGATTGTGCAGGGTAGAGGTTTAAATACCGATCTGAACGAACATGGCAGAAAACAAGGTGAAGCATTTTATCGTGCATACAGGCATATCCAGTTTGATAAAATCTACACTTCAACTTTAAAACGAACTCACCAAACCGTTTATCATTTTATTAAATCAGGTATTCCGTGGATACAGTATCCCGGACTTGATGAACTGGCTTGGGGTGTTTATGAGGGACAAGCGAGTAGTGAATCTACACGTACTGCTTTCAGGCAAATGATGCATTACTGGCTTAGTGGCGATTTGCATCAAAAGTTTGACGAAGGAGAAAGCCCTTTAGAGGTTAAAGAAAGACAATTAGAAGTATTAGAGAAGATTATAGAAAGAAACACAGATCAGAACATATTAATTTGTATGCACGGGCGAGCGATGAGGTTGTTTTTATGTTTGCTGATTAACATGCCTCTGACTGAGATGGACAGGTTTCCGCATTTAAATACTTCACTTTATAAAGTGGAATATGATGGTCAAAACTTCCGGATTTCTGACTTTAACAATACAGATCATTTAAAATATTTATTCCTTAAATAGTTTTGAATAAGATCAATGTTTCTGCTGTTTCTTACACAAATACTAAACCTTTCGTATACGGTTTAACTCATTCTAAAATAATTACAAAAATTAATTTGAGTTTGGATACACCGGCAGAGTGTGCGGCAAAAATTATTGATGACCAAGCTGATATTGGCCTGGTTCCCGTTGCATCCTTAATTCGTATTCCCGGTTATAAAATCATTTCTAATTATTGTATTGGAGCAACCGGGTCTGTAAACTCAGTTTTTATTTTTAGCAATAAGCCAATAGAGAAAATTAAGAGCATTACTCTGGATTCTCAGTCTCTTACATCAAATAGTCTTGCTTTAGTTTTAATAAAAAATTATTGGAAAATAAAACCAAAGATTGTGGATAGAGATGCGGACGCTTTTGTGCTGATAGGCGACCGAACGTTTGGAAAAAAAGAAGATTATAAGTACTGGTACGATCTGGCAGAAGAATGGTTTAATTTTACATCACTTCCCTTTGCGTTTGCAGTTTGGATCTCGAAAAAAAACCTTAATGATAAATTTATAAAGGAATTTAACGAATCTTTAAAATTAGGTTTAGAAAATCGTTTGGAGGCAATTAAAAATCAAACGATAGTTAACTTCGATTTGGAAGATTATCTACTATATAAATTGGACTACAATTTAGACGATAAAAAATTTTTAGCCATCAACAAGTTTTTAGCCTTATTACAAGACCTATAAAATAGGTTTACTCTAGGGCAAAGGTGATCACCTTATTTTTTACAGGCTTGTTCGTTTTTAAGTATAAATAAATCGCTTCCAGATCATTATCATTCATTCCGCTATACATCGTCCAGGGCATAACAGTTTGAAAATCAGTTTTTGAGACGATTTTTGGATTTAAAGCAATATCACGATAAGCGATAAATCGGTTTAAAAAATCTTGTTTTGACCATTTTCCGATGCCGGTTTCCGTATCAGGAGTTATGTTGGCCGTGGTGATAACGATTCCACCCGGCATATTAAATTGATTTCCACCAGAAAATTCGAGGCCTTTTATGTTTTCTCCTTTTTCTTTCTTGCTATGACACTCTGAGCAAGCAGCTGCATTAACCAGATATTTACCATAAGCTATTTTGTTATTTGTTGATGGCATTGATTTCATATCTGCTTCAACCGGGATCGTATTGATAATAAAATTCATTGGAAAATTAGAAACCGAGGCTAAAACGGTTGATTTTTGGGATGGAAGGGTTCTGATATATGAGATAATAGAATAGATATCTTCCTGATCCATTTCTCTAAAATGGGTATATGGCATTATTGGAAACAAAGCGTTTCCATTTTTGCTAACCCCGGTTGTTACTGCTCTAACAATTTCACCATCCGTCCAGTTACTTAATTGGTACGGCGTTATATTAGGCGAATAATATTTACCGGGCAGTCCGTGTGTTTCATCAAATAGTTCTCCACCCACGCCTTTGCTATCAGGAAAAATTGGTCCGCTAAGTTTACTCCAGTCCCGTGTTGAGTGACAGTCTACACATAATGAGACGTGGTTGGCCAGATATTCTCCACGTTGGATTCTGGCAGGAGTATATTCTATTTTTAGATTTTTAGATTTAGCTACATCAGGTAATGCAATTTTCACATAACTTAAAAGCAAACCAATAGCTATGAATATACCTATTGATAAATAGACTAAAACTTTACCAGTTGTTCTCATCACCTTAAAAAATAAAAATTAATTTAATTTAAAATTTAAATTTACTAATTAAAGTTATTTTAAAGCATGTAAATTAAATAAATATTTAAATAACTAAAATACCAGTTTTATTTTCTGCTTAATACCACAAACACAATTGAAACCAATGCCAATAAAATTCCAACATAATTTAATCGACTTAACTTTTCTTTAAAGAGAACAATTCCTACGAGAGATCCCAAAATAATTACTCCAATATTCATCGTTGCAAAAACTACAGAAGGCTGAGTTGCTAAAGATTGATGAGCTTTTACATAAAAAAGAATATTTCCAAAATTAGCCATACCTAAAATCAGACCACAGCCAAAGTTGATCCACTCAAATTTTATTTTTTTTATCAGAAATAAAAATAGTAAGGTAATAAGGGATATTAAAAAGGCAATAATGAAAATAACGAGCAAGGAAGTAGGAAAATTAACAGTTTTATATTGGGCTATTTGTTTAAATAAAATATCAATAATTCCTAATCCTAAAAAAACCCCGATTAGAGATATCCAACCAAAAGCAGATTGATTATTTTGAGTTGTATTCCATGGTATGGAAAGTAAAATTGCAGTAAAGGCTAATGCAATACCAAAAGTTTTAAAAATTGATGGTGCTTCATTATACAGTAAAAATGCAGCAAGTACGGGTATAAAAAGTGATAATCTTTGGGCAATATCTGTTCTTACAATTCCGGAGTACCTTACAGAAGCGGCCAGCACTAAAAATAAAGCAGGTAATAGGAAGCCAAGAAGTAGATAAATGTGGAATGGATTACTGGCTTGATACAAGGTAATTAATGGTGGACGGTAAATAATATAGCATAAAAATCCGGCAGCTAAATAATTCCAGGCAATTGCCTGAATTACATCAATTTTATAACGTTTTGCAAGTTTTAATAAAACAGAAACAAAAACACTGCAACAAATGCTAAAAAATATGAATATCATCTATTGTTGTTATTAGTCCTGATTTCTAAAATATCCGTTCCAATTTTCTCCGAACTAATGAACTCTCCAAATATTTCCGGTGCGGTTAAACCATATTCCCAATTCTGATTACTGATAAATACTCGTGATTCATCCCATAAACCAGCATTTATAAACAAATTTAAAGTCTCTTTACCTCCTTCAATCATCAAAGACTGCACATCCATCAAGTACAATTGATAGCAAATTAATTGGGGTAAAAGGGTATTAAAATCTTCAAGTTCAATGTATTTCAGTTTACTGTCAATTTGGGTTTTAAGAGAGTTAAATATGATGGTTGATTGTGTTTGATCAAATATTTTAAGA
>JACMND010000074.1 GCA_014378705.1 Pedobacter sp.
ATTGTGAGATTGCCTCGTTCATGATACCGTCTAAATCGGCATATCTTCTCAAAAATCTCGGTTTAAACTCTTTATTAATTCCTAACATATCGTGGACAACTAAGATTTGTCCATCCGCATCTGGACCAGCCCCAATACCAACTGTTGGAATTTGAAGACTTTGAGAAACCTTTTTAGTAAGTTCAGAAGGAATTTTTTCTAATACAATTCCAAATACACCAATTTCTTCTAATAATTTGGCATCCTCCATTAACTTATTAGCCTCAACATCTTCTTTTGCCCTCACAGCATAAGTTCCAAATTTGTAGATAGATTGAGGGGTAAGCCCTAAATGTCCCATCACGGGAATTCCTGCACTCAGCACTCGAGAAATAGAATCCTTAATTTCAGAACCACCTTCCATCTTTACGGCATGACCGCCCGATTCCTTCATAATTCTGATGGCAGATCTCAACGCCTCCGAAGAATTTCCTTGGTACGACCCGAAAGGAATATCTACCACTACCAAAGCTCGTTTAACTCCTTTCACAACCGAAGTAGCATGATAAATCATTTGGTCGAGGGTAATTGGCAATGTTGTTTCGTGACCAGCCATCACGTTAGAAGCAGAATCACCGACAAGAATTAAATCTACCCCAGCCGCATCAACAATTCGAGCCATCGAATAGTCATAAGCTGTGAGACAAGAAATTTTTTCGCCCCGGTTTTTCATTTCTTGTAAAATGTGGGTTGTAATTCTTTTGACCTCAGTATGTACGGACATAATTTGCAAATAATTAAGTTTTAACTAATTTATTTATTGATAGATGTAGGTTTTTAGTTATAAGTAGTATCTTTGAGTGTTCGATATTTAGCTATTCCTTAGCTTATCTCATATTTCTGAATGTCAAAGTAGCTTTTAATTGTTAAAGTGTTGCAAAATTAAGATTAATCGGGTGGAATAATATTTAAAATATGCATATATCATATTTTTTATGAAAAAAAGTAGGATTTCCAATAAATAACTTCTTGTTTTTTAGAAAAATTATTACTTTTATCTACTCAAATTGTTTGACTACTAAATAATTCTGTCACAAAACCCTATCATTTTTATTAAAATTAAGCAAACATGAAACAGATTTTTTCAGGAAACAGTCTTTCAAAAAGACTCTTTATGGGGCTATTAACCTGCCTTGCTGTAGGTCATATAGCATCAGCCCAAGACTTGACTAAACCTACTGTCGTTAGCTCTCTAACGGATAACGGTATTACTACAACTACTTATTCTAATGGGCAAGTAGTAAAAACAGTTGCTGATGGCTATTATCTTGACTCCGCTTTTTACAAGAACAGTAATGTTTTACGTTCAACTAAGGCAAAACAATATTGGAAAATTACTGATCGAATTGGTATTGCCATTCCCATTTGTAGAAATGGTGAAGACAAAACATTATTTTTAACGCCAGGAGGTTATAATTCTTTATCAGTGAATCACTTTTGGGGTAAAATTGGTTTAGGATTAATGGGAGGTTATCAAAACTTTAATATTAGTGATGACTATAAGGGTGTGGATGGTCAAATTTCTAAGAATGCAAAAATGTTAGGAATTAGTCCAAGTGCTTTGAAATATGATACGCAAGGTAACTATGAAGATTTCTATTTATTAATTGGACCAGCAGTGGCACTACCCATCGGTAAGAAATTTAATATAGATATTGATTTAAAAGGTGGTTTATTCAACAGTTCTGCTGCAAGATTTGGAGCTGTAACGGCAGGTGCTTTAGGGGCTGATCAATTGGTATTCCGTAATTCACCTTCTGCTTCAAAAAACCAATTAGGTGGTTTATTGGGTGTTGATTTTCTTTATAATATCACTAAAAAATGGGCAGTTGGGTTAAATGCACAAAGTTTCATAAC
>JACMND010000075.1 GCA_014378705.1 Pedobacter sp.
CGACGCTATGCCCATCATACCCTATACTAACGTTGGCCTGTCTCCGATTTTGCAGTTTATAATTTTACCGACTTTGATTTACTTCGTAAGTGGGTATCTTCAAAAAATTACTAAGTATAGTTCTGATCGTTACAGGTGAGGAAGGTAACCCGGATCGAGCGCCACGGACTATGATAGTGATATGGGACACGGTGGTGGAGTAGCTTCACCTACAAATTAAGCAAACAACTGGTTTGGCCAGACTTTTTTATCTTTTTATTGTGCAATTAACGATTCTGAATGCAAACATGTATCATAAGAAAAAACAAATGGCTGATTAATCTTTTGCTTTAGCAAATAATCAATCACCAGATCTTCGGCTTCTACTTCGACCTCAAAATCCTCATTCAACTAAAACTCAACCGGCATTTTAGCGCCACTGGCATTGGTCTAGGAGCCTTTCAAAGTAAGTGGAATAGTTGAAGTTGACTTTTATATCACAGGTCGTAAGCTCGAAAATCATTTATCCCTTGCGGCCAACATAAATCCAAGAGTTGCTGAATAAGTCCGGCCGTCAGATGGCCAAATTCCCGGGCCCGGATAAAATTGCGGTCTTTTGGTAAAGTATTTTTTATCAAACGCATTATTTAGGTTCAGCCTTAAATTTAATTTCGAAGAAAGGCTGATCTTCCCGTTAAAATCAAAAAGATGATAGGATGGTACCAGGCCGGCGGATCCGGTAGCTGAAGGTATTACGGTGTTGAACGCATCGGCAAATGTCTCCGCAGTATAGCTATGTAAGGCACTTATACTTAATTTTTTAAGTTTAAGGGTTATGCCATTTCGGCTTTGCAAGGCGGGAACACTTTCTGTTTTATTACCATCGATTGCTATGTTCGCTTTACCGGAACGCAGGTTTGCATTCCTATAAACACCATTCATAAAAGCGGTAGCAGTGAAAACTGAAAGATTCACCTGCCGTGCCAACGGGATATCAATTTGAGTAAATAATTCAAGTCCCTTGGTCATCGAGTCACCGATATTGGTTTTAAAGATCATTTCTTCATTGGCCATGTTTGTTTGAGCCAGTGTACCTAAACGGTTCTTATATTTTAACTGGAAATAACTAATGTCCCAGCTTAAAAATTTCCAGTCGCCCCTTACACCTGCCTCCATATTATAGCCGTATGCATCTTTTAGATTTTTGTCAGTTACCTCGTAAATAGAAGTTGGAATAATATCTTTAAATATCACGGGTCTATAGGATTGCGACCATCCAGCATACATATTCACATTTCGTGTTAAATTGTACTGTGAATTAATACCGAATAAAGGAAAATGATGCTTTATGGTATTCGGGATGTCGTTTTCAGGATAATTAGTAATTGTGCCGGTCATGCGTGTTTCACCAAACTCCAGCCTGAAACCGGTATTGACAGAGAGGCGCGGAAGCAGAGACCACTTATTTTCAGCAAAAAGTGCAATATTTTCTGTTTTTAAATGCATATCCCTTCCAAATCCTGGTGTAACCAGCGAAAGATCATAGTCAGAGCCGGTTGTTCCCTTCCCCAGCTGA
>JACMND010000076.1 GCA_014378705.1 Pedobacter sp.
AGGAAGATTCAAATTTGAAAACCTTGTTTTTGCGGATACCAGCAAAGTGATGATCCAGGCCCAAACCAAAAAAGGAAATAGAAATGTAATAATAGAAATTAATGAAAGCTATACTGAATTAAAAATAAAACCAAGCAGATACAAGGCCGACATAAATTCTGGCATTAGTATGCTTGCCTATGCTGAGAATAACAGAAAACAATATGGAGAGCAACGTAAAGATGCTATACAGTTAAAGGAGGTTAAAGTAACTGCAACTAAAATAGTTCAAAAGCATTCTTCAAATCGTGCAGGCATAGGTAATGCAGATGTAGTGATTACCAGTGAGATTCTTGCCAGAAGAGCAGGATCTTTAAGTCAGCGGTTAATTGGAAGTGGAAAATTAGGACGAAGTATTGGCCATATACATGGAATGCGGCTGATTCTTGATGGGGCTTCTATGAACTATCCATTTTCTATAGATGATATTAATCCAAGTGATGTATCAAGTGTTGAAATTTTACATACTGCCGGTACTCTTGGAGTGTATGGAGGAGTAATGGCAGGGAATTACGGCATTATCATCATAAACAGTAAACGCTGGGATGAGTATAGGGACGATAACACAAACAATTATGTTGCAGGTATGGTAATTTCTAAAATCCGTGGATATTATCCGGCCAGCCAATTTTATATCCCAAAATACAGCGGTTCTTATGAAAATCATAATGATGACGATTTTCGCTCTACTATATTATGGCAGCCTGACTTAATAACTGATTCAGATGGTAGAGGGATAATCAATTTTTTTTATGCGACAACTCCTGGTTCTTACCGGGTAATTATAGAAGGCCTGGATACAGAAGGAAATATTGGCCGGGAAGTGTATCGTTATACGGTTCAAGAGGAATAGTTTTTCACAAGGAATAACCATAATCAAATTCGTTTTTTTCAATTTTCTTTGAGTGCTGAACAACGTGTTAACAGACATACAGTTCATTCAATTTCCTTTACCGCCAGGCTTAATACCGTATTCAGATCATCCCGGGCTACACCGGCCATATTTATTTCCAATCTGCCCTTATTGTATTTATACTTTATTTGCTTACCGGTTGCTAATGAAATTAATTTTCCGGGCTTTCGATCAAGGTTTTCTAAAACAACCTGATCAGAAGCATCAAAAATGTGAATAAACAATTCATTATTCTTTTCGGTGACCGTTCCCCAGGGCTTCGCGTTCAAGCGGGTTCCTTTTGTCCCGTAAATAGATTGCCCATACTTTTTCATCCAAATTCCTGCGCTATCCAACCGGCTGACAAATTCCGGCTGTATAACCCCGTTTGGCATTGGGCCAATGTTTAATAAAAGATTGGCATTTAACCCGGCGGGAGAAGCTAACAGACGGATAATTTGCTTCGCTGATTTATGTTTATCATCAGTAATGTTAAATCCCCAACTCCCATTCAGGGTTTCACAGGTTTCAAGCGCTAAAGTTTCAGAGGCTTTATGAAAACTCATTCCCGCCTTATTTTCGCCGGGAAGATCACGTTCAAACATTTGGAAATCCTCGCCAGGTAAAGTAGCCAGGTGATGGTTATTCCCGATCAGACAAGCGGGCTGAAGTTTATGTATCAGGCTGTATATTTCATCGTAGTGCCAGTCAACCCGGGAGCCTTTGCTCGCTTCTCCTTCTTTTTCCAACTGGTCCCAGTGTCCGTCAAACCAGATCCCACCTATTTCACCATAATTTGTAAGCAGTTCGGTTAGCTGGTTTTTCATGAACTGAATATAATTGTTCCAGTCACCGTGTTTTGTACGGCCGGTTCCTTGTCCGGTACGCCCGGTCCAGTATTGGTAATCATCCCGTGACCAGTCTAAAAGTGAATAATATAAAAATAGCTTGATATCCTGCTTTTTGCATTCCTCAGCCAATGCTTTCAAAACATCCATTCCGTATGGTGTATTCGTAATTTTAAAATCCGATTGCTTCGTATCCCAATTACTAAAGCTATCGTGATGGCGGGTAATAAACGTAATGTATTTCATACCTGCATTTTTTGCGAGTGAAACCCACTTCTTTGCATCAAACTGCTGGGGGTTAAAAAAATCCTGAACCCGGGCATAATCAGTAACATGAATGTTCCGCTCATTCATCACCCACTCTCCATGCCCAAGCACACTGGAAGCACCCCAATGAATAAACATTCCGAATTTGGCTTTTTTGAACCATTCCCTAGACTCTAAATTCTCTTTCGAAGGCTGGTAATTTTCTTGAGCCTGCAAATTGATACAGGCAAAACAAAACATTAAAAAAAATGAAAGAGCAGGTTTCTTAATCATAGCCATCAGTTTTAGATTCATTGAATATAGGAGGTTTAGATTATCTCAACGAATTAGTTTTTAAGAACTAAGTTTGGGGGTTTAAAAAAAAAGGATGAATATTATAAAATTAATTAAATCCAATTATGGATTTATTATATCCCTTATCTTCTTTGCCATTATTATTGTAAGTCCGGATGCGAAGGCGCTTTTTATGCGTGGCTTATTAAAAACTGGATTGTTTGCGCCTGATGTGAGCAAACTGAAGCCGGAGCCGGTTGGCATAACAACAAAAAAGATAAACCTAATAGCACCACCTGTTAGTTTTATTACTTTGGGGGGAAAGTCTTTACACCTTGCCGATTTAAAAGGTAAAGTTGTTTTCGTCAATTTTTGGACTACCTGGTGCCCGCCATGTGTTGCGGAAATGCCCTCCGTTAATTCACTGTTTAACAAGATAAAAAGTAATGAAAAGGTTGTTTTTATCATGGTTGATATGGACAATAAACTCAAAAGGTCTGAAGCTTTTATGAAGCGGAAAAAGTACAATCTGCCTGTATATGGCCCCATTACTGATGTTCCTGAACAACTCTTTCAAGGAAGTTTACCTACAACCGTGATCATTAATAAAAAAGGGGAAATCGTATTTAAGCACGAAGGAATGGCTGATTACGATTCAGGAGATATTGAGAAATTTTTGAATGAATTAGCAAGGTGACATTGAACTTCCCTGTTATGTTTGCGCTATGCGATATAGGCAAGTGTTCCTGTTACGTGCCCGTTAAAATGAAAAGAATTACAGAATATCTAAAACTAAAAGAATAATCAAAGTTAAAAAACCTCGATTCAGGCAATATTGTATTTGTAATTGATTGATAGGAGTTTAGATAAGCTATGATAGATGACTTAGTAATATTCTGTAACATAGATAAGCTTAAAAACAAACCCATCAACTGTTCATTAAACTTGTTTAATTGTGCGCAGCACTTACCCATGTTTACATAAAAATAGGTGCAGATTTACTTTCAACAAGCAAAAGTCAGAGATGCGTGCCTCCAGAAAAGCGGTCTAAAACACCGCAAAAGACAGAATAAAGAAAGAGCTATTAAATAGGGAAGGTTTAATTCTTTAATTCAATCACAAGGTCTTTCTTTAAAACACACTTATTAAGCAGTTTAGTACTCACCAGCATTTCTATAAATACGCATTGTTGCGTATTGTAGCTTTTTTAGCATCGCGGTAGCTTTAAAGAAAAAGAAAACTCATGAAGAAAAACTATTACCTGACCCTAATTCTCTTTTTCATTGCCTTCCAAATACATGCTCAACTTCCAGTTTTGGAAAAAAGTTTTGACATTTCAAGAAAGTCTAAAAACGGCTACTTGGGCGGCATAGAAACCGATTTGACGAAGCAAACATTTGACATGATTTACGTTTTAAAATCGGGAAAGAAATCTGTAAAACGCGAGATTTATACGTTTGACAAGGATCTTAAATTACTTAATACCATAAAAGATGAGCAGGATGTTGAGCAAATGAGAAAGAAGTATAAATGGTTTAACTTTAAGGGAGACAGCTACCTGTCTCACAGTTTAAGTGCATCTGCAAATCTTACCGGAAAATTGGTTTTCAGAAAAAAAGAAATTACCTGGAAATATTTATGGTTAACAGGAAGCTATAATAAAACCATAAAGCAACTGGATAAAGTAAAGGCTTCATCTGAGAACAACGAAAAATACCTTTTCAGGGGAGGTTCATACGAAGTGGAATCTGATAGTACTGTTTTAGTGCTAGTAGGGAAGCAAGAAAAAAAGAACGATATGCTAGGTTCTATGATGCATTACGATATCTTAAGTTGTGATAATCAAATCAATATTAAACCTGTTTCAAGCCTAAATTTTCAGTACCCGAACGCACCGGTATATTCATCTCCGCTCGAAGATGATAACCCCGAGCTGGATAATGATGATTTCCCAAGAGACTGGATATTGGTTTTTGCACCTCAGGGAGGAACAGGAATGGGTAAATCCACTGATCCGAAGCCTACTAATTACACTTTTGTGCGCCTGAACCCGCAAGGTCAGCTTATTGAAAAATTTAATTTTGAATCGCCCTCAAATGGATGGAGAGTATTAGGTGCATACGAACGGGAAGGATCAGTGTTTCTGTATGGTTCGGCAACTACTAAAGATCCTGGGTCGAAGTACATCAATCAAATATATAAAACCGCAATGGTTGCAACTACCTCGTCAGACTCTGATGAAAAAGAGACATCAAATGCAACTAAGGGAGGCTTAGGTGCTTTAAAGGGTGGACTCAGTATTTTGAACGGAAGCATGGACTTCGGTGTTACTCAAGATAAAATTGACGATACTATGGACGAGTTAAAGTATACTAATTTTCAGATTGGTAAAATCAGCAACGGAAAGTTTGATTTTTTAAGTTCTCCATCCATTGATGATTTTGATTCAAAAAAAGCAAAACCTGCTGATCAAAAAAAATATGTAGATTTTGATGGCAAACGTTTTGTAATAAATGGAATATCATTTTCCCGGTCGGGAGATTTGTTTATAAATGGTCAGGATTTTAAAAAAATAACAACGGGGAAGAATAAAGGCGAGCGGAGTTACAAAGGCGTTTACATGTTTCAATTCGACCCATCAGGAAATTTAAAAAAGAATTATGGAATAACGCTTGATCAAAAAAGTACATCCGGATTATTTAATAACGCACCCCTTACATCCGATATGTATCCGTCAAAAAGTACCATTCAGGAATCTGCTGATGGTAAAAATCTATATTGGCTGATGCGTATGGTTCGATCTATCCATATGGAAAGTCACACTACTTATGGTTTTAACTCAAATATGGTTACTACTACCTGGGAGCCATTGTTTAATATGGAGTACGGTTCTATCCGTGTTGCAGATGGACAATTATCGAATTTTAACATTTTAGGTGAAAGTGAAAAAAAGAATTTTTATCTCTTTAAAAAGACGGATAGCGCCCGAATGAGTTCCTATACTTTTATGTTTAGTGAGACCGAGAAAGGGGATAAAATATTAATTTCCCGACTCGACTTATCCAAATAATTCAAACAATTAAACGGGGGCTTTTGCCCCCGTTTAACTTACATATAAAATGATGAAATTAATTTTCGCTTTATTTTTAGGTTGGGTCCAACTATCATATTCACAAGATATGTATGCACCGGTTAACATCGGTCCAAAAGTAAACTCTAAATTTGGAGAAATTTCTCCATATCTATCTGCCGATGGCCATGAACTCTATTTTTTACGTTCAATGCCACGAAAAGGGTCTTCTGATAATGTACAAAGCTTATGGTACTCCCGTATGGATGAGAAAGGCGAATGGGGAGTAGCAAAATATATGGCTCCACCGTTTAATGTGGGCTTAAAAAACTCGTCGGTAGATGGAATTTCAACAGACAATAATGTTATTTTACTAAAAGGGTATTTTATCAATGGGTCACGGTCTGACACATTTGGTTATTCATTTATAAAACGGGAAAATAATACATGGAAAGTTCCGGAAGGAATAGAAATTGATAATCTAAATGATATGAGGCACGGTGAATATGTAGGTGCACAAATGACGCCAGACGGTAAAGCCATCCTGATATACTTTAGCGAAGCACAGGGCAGCAAAAACAGCGATTTATATATTTGTTTCAAAACTAGCGATAAGCATTACTCAACTCCAAAATATTTAAAAGATTTAAATACACAGTATGATGAGTCCGGTACGTTTTTGGCATCTGACAATAGAACTTTGTACTTTTCGAGCGATAGAAGAGGCGGAATAGGTGACAACGATATTTATAAAACAACAAGAATGGATGATAAATGGGATAATTGGTCTGAACCAGTTAACATGGGCCCAACAATCAATTCAGATAAATGGGATAATTATTTTACTGTCGACGCCCGCGGCGAATTTGCCTATATGGTAAGTTCAAAAGATGGTGGACAAGGTGGTAGTGATATTGTTAAAATAAAACTTAAACAGGAATTAAAGCCTCAGCCAGTAATTTTGATCAGGGGACTGGTACTCGATAAGTCAACAAATAAACCGATCGAAGCAGGAATCAAGTATGACGAACTCAAATCTGGCAGGAACCAGGGGATAGCAATAAGTGATGCAGTAACCGGAGCCTACCAAATCTCACTAGCCTACGGACAAAGTTACAGCTTCAATGCTACAGCCGAAAATTACATTTCAATTTCGGATAATATAGATCTCTCAACAGTATTAGACTATAAGGAATTAACGAAAAATCTGTACTTGGTGCCGATTGCTAAGGGGCAGGTGGCGAGAATAAATAATATTTTCTTTGAAACCGGCAAGTCAGATCTAAAACCTGAATCCTTTAATGAACTTAATAGATTGGTAGATTTGCTTCAAAAAAGGGAAAAATTAGAGATCGAATTGGGCGGCCATACCGATAATGTGGGCTCTGATGAGATTAACGTTAATCTATCAGCACAACGGGCATTGTCAGTGCAAACTTATTTGCTTGCTAAAGGCATTTATGCTTTAAGGATTAAATCTGCAGGCTATGGAAAAACTAAACCTGAAACAACCAATGATACAGAAGAAGGCAGGGCAATTAATCGTAGGGTGGAATTTACTATTTTAAATCTATAGTAATATTAAAGCCTAAAAATCTAAAAAATTGTATTTTAATATTCAAATCAGAAAGCTATTGCAAATTATATTTTATCTGTGCATTTTGAACACACTTCTTAAAAAACCTTTTTCCTGTCCGTTAGTCATGTCCACTAATCGTTCAAAGCGCTCAATCTTAAACAAACTCTTTGAAACCTCTTTAATATCGAAAATCACGGTAGGACTTGAAATGAATGTTCGGTCGGTTCCTCTGTTATGAATTTTAAAATATTTTACTTCTAAATCGCTACCATTATTAACATCGTAGGAATAAGCTGTTGTATCAGTAATGGTTATCCCATTTTTTAAATAACTATGGTACATGTACCCTTGTGCAGCTCTTAGATCATCCCCGTGGCTGTCATCTGTTTTCATGAAGGTTATTTTCCCAACGGGCATAATTTGTTCTGATATTTGATGTTTTGATACATCAAATGAACTATACTTGATCGAATCGACAGTCCACTCGCCTGCTATTTTTCCTTCAAACTTATCAGCAAATGATTTTGGTTCTAAATTTTTTAACTTTTCGCAACTTGATGTAATAAGTGATACGGTCGCAATACACCCGATTGCAAGTAATTTTAATTGGTTAGCTCTACGTTTTGTGTTCATGTCATTAATTTGTTTTTATTTGGGCTATTAATTAAAATTAAAGTTAGTTTTAATGAACTGAAGCCACCATACGCATAATTTCGTATTTTTCAGATTTCTAAAATTCGGTTAAAGCAGTTTGATTGGTGATGGTGTTCAATGATTCCTGTTGAAAATTAGATATAGAGCATTTTAAATCAAAATTGCAAAACAGGGAATTCAAATATTTTGAGTGTCCTACACTTAGACTTTAAAGAGGGCAAAATTTTCATCAAATCCCACAGTATGCGAAATATAAATGAAGTTTTAAATTAATCGATTATTGGAGGCTTTGCGCACCGCGTCCATTTTATTACCAACCTGAAGTTTTCGATAAATATTTTCGATGTGCTTTCTTACCGTTCCATAGCTAATGGAAAGGTTTGAAGCAATTTTTTCATAACTGAAACCATTTTTTAGATGCTCAAGTAGTTCAACTTCTCTTTTTGTCAGGCTAAAATTATCTGACGAAGCGGGTGTGTTAGCTAATGGATTTTTGATCAGATTCAAAACTTTCAATGCAATTCCTGGAGACATTGCCGCGCCACCGCTTAAGGTGTCGTATATGGCCTCATGTAATGTTTCAGCGGTCTCCTCTTTAAGCAGATACCCGGAAGCACCCGCCATTATTGCTTGAAAGATGTTCTCATCATCATCAAAAGTAGTAAGCATTAAAATTTTAATTTGTGGATAATTTAACTTAATCCTCCGGGCACATTCTATTCCACCCATACCAGGCATTTGGATATCCATCAATATTAGATCTACCTGATGCTTTTCAATATTCCCAACTAATTCTTCCCCGTTAAATGCCTTGAGAACAATTTTATACTCGGGATAAAAACTGAGCTTATCAATACACACTTTGAGTGCAAGACTGTTATCTTCTGCAATGGCAATACGTATTTGCATCTTCCCTTTGAAATAACAAAATTCATCAATACTATTGATGTTATCAATACGACATACTGCGTATAATTATACAGGAAAGTAAACACTTACTTTGGTGCCATTACCTAGACTTGATTCAATAGCGCAATCACCTTCTAGAGCTACGGCACGAGCCTTGATATTTTTTAGCCCAAATCCCTCTTTAACTGCTTCCAGATCAAACCCAATTCCATTATCAGTTAAAGTCAGAACAACCTTTCCTTGTTCACAAAACACAGTTATATCCAATTTATTTGCCTGAGCATATTTGATTATATTATTAACCCCTTCCTGAATGATTCTGAATAAATTAGTGGCTGCTAATGCATTTAGAACACAACACCCGTTACTGGAAATACAAATAATAAGGTTCTGATTGGCTGCTTGAAAAGGCTTAACATATTCCCGGAGCTTAATAATAAACTCGTCCAGATCAACTTCTTGTTTGTTGATTAACCAAACAGTTCTTCTAAGTTCAGTAATAGCTACCTGGGTTATTTTTTGTATCTCAACTAATACACCTGTATCTACCGAAGCTAATTTATTAAGATGTTGTATGGACGTATTAATGAAGGTTAATTGTGATCCTATATTATCGTGAAGTTCTCTGGATATTCTTAATTTTTCTTCCTGAAGTTGAAACCGCGCTTCAGCACCAGCTAATTTAAGACTGAATTCATTTTTAGTCTTAAGCTTGCTATGTTTTATTCGCCAGGTTCTATAAATAATAAATGCAAAACTGCTTAATAATAGAACAAAAAATGCCGAATAGATTAGCCAGCTGTTTTTTCTACTGAGTTCCATTGCATTAAGCATGAGCGTCTCCTTGCTCTTTGCAAGTTCCTTCTCTTTTCGCTCAGTTGCATACTTAGTTTGCAAATCCCTGATAGAAGTTAAATGCTGCCTGTCTGCGATAGAATCCTTAACTGCATTTAATTTCTCTAAATAAATGAGAGCGGAATAGGATCTGTTCGTTTTTTTATGAAAGTCATATATGGATTGCAAGGCGTCTCGCTGCGTTTCTATATCTGGTTCAGCAACAGCCATATGATACCCTTTGAGCAAAGACTTCTCGGCTTTATCAAATTGAGCAATGTTGGTATAAGCCTGCCCCAGATAGACATAAATGGCGTCGATGTGCTGATTATTCTGCGAGGATTTATAAGTTTGCAATGACTTTAAAAAGTTTGGTATAGATTCTTTACTTTGGCCGCTTTCAATCTGAGCTTTACCAATCTCTGCGAAGACAATAGCCTTCATCGACATATCGCCTGTTAATTCAAAAAGTTTAGCTGCTTTTTGGTAATAAGTAATAGCACTCTTGTAGTTGCCGGAATTTCGCTCAATATATCCAAGACTTCCCAGGCACTCGCTAATTCGCGGCAGATTTTTGAGTGATACAAATAACTTGTATGCTTGACGGTAATATTCCTTTGCCTTATCGAAATCCTGAGAAACAAGGTACATATTCCCTATTTGCCTGAGTGAAAGAGCCTGGCCAAGTGTGTCATTTGCGGATTCGGCAATTTCCAAGGATTCTCTATAATATTTTTGAGCGGTTATTAGCCTTGAATTTCTTCTTTCAATCAAGCCGAGCCCCAATAAAGATTCAACCTCAATAAACCGATCCTTACATTGCACGGCTAGCTTCCTGCCTTTCTCGTAATATTTTATACTCGAATCGGGAAGGTTCTGCGATAAGAATATACCTGCTTTTACATTATGATTTTTCGCCAGCCCTTTTTTGGATTTACTTTTGGTGTAGATTTGAAAGGCTGCTTTCTGATAGCTCCATGCTTTTACAGAATCAATGTCCTGGTAATTCTGGCTTATTTTATTGTATAAAAAAGCTTTTTCATCATCACTTTTAGCCTCGCTTAAACTTGCGAGCAGTTTAGATAACTTTTGGGGTATTGACTGACCTGAACCCGTGATCTGAAAGCCTGTTACTAAAACTAGAATAAGTAAATTTTTAAATTTTTTTTTCACCTGCAAAAACGTTAAACGTATCGTCAAGTCGAAGATGCATTTTTTACCTTAATTGTTCAGTTGTTAAGAAAAATATTTAAAAAAAGCCTCATCTTAAACGATTTAACCTCATAAAAAATACGAAATTCTGCGTATGGTAGATGAATCACCTTCGTGGTATTTTCGATTCGATCAATGAATAAATTTTATGAAGAACGCACTTTTAGTCATACTAGGGTTTTTGGCATTTACATCATTTAAAAAGGAAATCAAAACACCTGAAGAAGAGATTACAAGCCCTGATGAAGTGCATAAGGTCTTGAAAGATAATTCCAGATTCAATAATGTGTTTAATGTTGTAAAAGGCCTTTCATTGGCAACGGGTATATGCCCGTCAATTCAAGTAGCTGATTTCAGCTTCGAGACTATTAATAACTTTAATATTGTTTACTATTCCAAAGCCACTTCTCAACAATTGGTTTTAACCAATTACTATTTAGAAACTTCGAACTCTTCCATTCTGACAAAGGTTTGCAGTCCATTTTCAATAACTTTTCTAAACAACAGCGGCAGTCGCATTATCCGTTCTTTTCTAAAACCACGGCAGCCCGCACAAGGAGCGTCTATGGCCTTCACCATTGGTCCTGAATCAAAAGTAGTCTCAGGTTATAATTATAACAAACAGACTCTGTTAGCGGTAACGCAATTAAAACCTGAGGGTGTTAAACAATCTGGTGCATTTTTTACCATGAGACATTACAGAGCCGATGGGAAGATCCTTGAAATCTCACTCAAAGATCAACCCTTAAAAAAGTATTGGACCTTCTCTTATAATTCCACTAAAAAGTTGCTGACTAAAGAACTGAAAAATATTACTTTGAAATACAGCGGCGACAGTATTGATCTGGACCTTGATGAACTTGGAAATATCTACTATTCTAAATATGCATTGAACGGAACCAACAAAGTTGGCGTGTCGATATATAAAAACAGCCTTGAAAGTCCAACGACCAGAATTGATGCCGATGATTTTTTAAAATTTAGCACAATTCTTAAATTGAAGGTTTTGATGGAGAAAATATATCTTGTGCTAAACAGCAGGAAAACCGGGTTTGGAGGGTACCAATTTTCTGTTTTAAGGCAGTAATAATTTTCCACTTCGAGACACGCATAATTTGAAAATTGCGGGGCCTTATTCCAGTTGTTCTGATTTGTATTAAGTTTATTTTAAAACGCCTCTATCCGTTTCGCTAGTCACCAATAGCACCATGTGTACTAATTTAATTGTTAGAATTTGTTTATTCAATAGATGTAAATTCTGTAATGATGTTTAATGTAGTTTAGAATCTAAATGATCTACATCAGGATATTTACTTTTTATCCTCTCCCACCCTTGAATAGGAACTTGAACAGCTGCAATTTGTCCCTTTTCGTTTGAAAGATATTGCACACTAAATAAACAGATTTAACAAATGCCTATAAAGTCAGTTCCTTTTCCCTTAAAGCCAGGTCAGCAATACTGGTAGTTCCCATAATCTTAAGGGTGGCATCTCTTACTTTCTCCATCATCTCGCGAATGCTGCATGTTCGTTCGTTACGGCACTCATCACAGCGCTGATAAAAGTTTATGCTTACACACGGAAGTAACGCTATAGGGCCTTCAAGGATGCGTATAACGGTACTTACCATAATTTCTGCAGGGGGTTGCAAGAGAAAGTATCCTCCCCCTGCCCCCATTTTACTTCCAAGGAGTTGCTTTCTTTTCATTTCAAGAAGGATACCTTCCAAAAATCTTTTGGGCAAATTTCCAACAGCTGCAATTTCAGAAATGAGCATGGGCCTGTTATCCTTCGCCCTGACCATTACAATCAATGCTCTAATAGCATACTTGGTTTTTTTTGTTAGCAAAACACCACAATGAGTTTGAGATATTAAAGATTTTTTAAATTTAGAGAATTACAATCTAAATAGATATCGAAAAAATATTTATCCTGTGAATATGGTGTTTAAAATTGTTAACACATCCTTCAAATAAGATTAGCCACCTTCGGATTTTTATATCCAATTCTTAAAATCCTACTTTGATAATAAGCGTGTTCTTGTAATTTGCTTATTCTGGTTTTCAAAATATACCCAAATAATTTTACAGCTTTCTGTGTGCTTACTTTTACTTCAATAATCCGTCAAAGGTCAATGCAATATAATAAAGACCGCCTAATGTGGGTCCGCCGGCATACTGAAAATACTTTGAATTAAATATATTTGTTCCCCCTGTTTTAACTATCGCTTTTACTTTGGGTAAACGATAACTAACCTGTGCATCGAAGGTATTAAATGAAGAAACCAAACCATTCACTAAAGGGCTTTCCCACTGAAAAGCATCCTGCCATTTCCATACCATATTAAAGCCCAGGTTTTTAATTATTTCCCGGTTTCCAAAAGAAAGATTTGTGGCCAGATTGGGAGTATTGAACCCTACTACAAAATAATCACTCTGCTTATTTTCTGAGATATCATTATAGCTCAGACTACCTGCAAAAGTGTATTTCTTATAAAAATTATAAGTTAGGCCCAATGATGACCCAAAGTTATTATACGTGTTTTTAGCATTAGTGTAAACGCGGTAACGGGTTTGCTGTGCATTCCGGTTTGCTGCAAGCATCGCAATTACTGCCTCATCAGAACCTACAGTAACCTGATTAACAGGCTTCCCACTTCCTGATTGGTAGGGTACCGACACTTCTACCTGCCCTAAAAAACCCACATACTGATTGGCGTACGCATCTAAATCTACCACGAGCTTATTATTTAAAAGAATGCTTTTATAACCTGCTTCGAAAGAGTTTATCCGCTCAGGGCGGGTTTCAGCAAGACTTGTTATTGCAAGAAGATTTCGGTTCTTCAAGGCAGCCTCGTTAGCTGGCAATCCGGTGGTCAAATCCTTATTAACAGCGGCGTTAAAACTATTAATTGATGCTAAAGTATAGGAGTTATCAAGGTAATTCAGACCTTTATTAATGTAGGATAAACCACCAACCCTCCTTATATTTCCGTTGTTAACAAAAGAGATCGCTTCAAAGATAGCCGGAAATCTGAAGCCATTTTGAAAAGATACCCTGAAGTTATGCTTCTCAGCTAAAGTATACACAGCCGCAACCCGGGGGTTTATTTTAGCTTGAAACTCCGGATTATAATCCAATCTCAACGAGCCGTATAATTTCAACTTTTCCTTGAGAAGTGTTTTAGTTACCTGAGCAAATCCACCAAATTTCTTGTAATAAACATTATCGCCAAAACTACCGTCTGGCAGCGGTTTATTTCTGTCAGCGATGGGCCTGCTAAAATCTACAAAGTTATTTCCATCCGGAATCACTTCATAAATCCGGGCATCAGCACCAATCAGCAAATCAAAAACCTTTATTTTTTCTGAAAGATTCCATTGCGCATCCGTATGGTAGGTTCTGCTTCTTTGTGTTAACCAGGCACCTCCGGTTTTCGCTGCGCCTGTTCCAGGCAATACCGCATCATTATCCCAATTATTGATTTTAATAATGGTATTCTTCAATTCGTCAAAATAAGGAGTACCCGGTTCAGCCCTACCTGCATCGGCAGCTGCCCTGGCTGTTCTTAGTGCTTCTGGTAATGGTACGCTGGCATTTAATGCAGTTTGCAGAGAAGCTTTATATTTTGCGCCCCATACAGAATTAGTACCTCCGCTGGTTACATCAAGGTTATCTACCAATGGTTTCAAATTATAGGAATCGCCTGTATTCTCAATAGAAGCATAGGTTCTTATAAAATAATTAGCGCCCTTTAGCTCTAGTTTATGATTTTGAACAACAACATTATCCAGCTGAATTTTATTGCCTCTCTGAAAAACACCATCCATTTTACCTATCCTATATCCATAAGATAACTCCGCGTTTTCTGTTAAGCGATAATGTAAAGCAGCATCAAGTTTTAGGTTATCAACAGCCGGATTAACCAAATCCTTCTCATAATACCCGGTTCGTCTTACAATAATACTTTGATTGCCTGTTCTCCCCGGAATAGTTAAACCACTAATAGTTACGGCATTACTGCCACCATCATCCCCGTATTTATTCCAGGCGTCATAAGCGGGATTATCAAAGTCTGAAGCCAATTCCTGAAAAGCTGGATTGGCTGTATTTAGATTGTTGGGATTCTGGTTTATCCTGGTATCAGAAACCCAGTCAGTTCCTCTCAAATAACTTAGATTAACTTTAAATGCCCAATTATTATTAAAGGCTTTGGCATATCTAATAGCTGTTTCAGTTAAATTGCTCAATTCTCTTCCGGTACCGCCGCTGTGATTAATCCCTGCCCTTTGATAAAAACTCAATCCCTGGTAATAGAACGGGCTCTTCGTTAAAAGATTAGCCATCCCATTTATGGCGTTCATACCATAAAGGGCAGACGCTGCTCCGGGAGTAATTTCCACACTGGCAATATCAAGTTCGGTTGGCCCAATAGAATTTCCAAGAGGGACACCCAATGTACCGGCTTGCATATCAACTCCGTCAACCAGCTGCACAAACCGAAAATTATTAGGAATGTTAAACCCTCTTGTATTAGGAACTTTAAACGTAATACTGGAGGTTGTCATTTGCACTCCTTTAACATTTTCCAGAGCGTCATAGAAACTTGGCGCAGGAGATTCTCTTATCGATTTAATATCCAATTTTTCTATAGCAACTGGAGATTTCATGATGCTTTCCTCAACCCTGGATGCAGTAACAACCACTTCCTGCCCTAGCTGAGTTTGAGTAATTAAAGCGATGCTCAGCCTTGAATCAGCTCCACTAACTATAAATTCCTGTGTTTTAAAACCGATACTCGAAACTACAAGCGTGAGGGGAAAATTGGCTTTTGTTTTAAGATTGAATGTGCCATCGTTTTTTGTAGAAGATCCATTAACGGTATTTTTAACAGAGACACTAACACCTGGAATGGGCGCTTTGCTTATATCATCGATGATTGTACCAGAAATTACAATTAAATTATTTCCCTGAGCGAGCACAAAACGCGGTTCTAAAACCGAGATGATTACAATGGCAAAAATGTAAGTTGGTCGAAATAATGCCTTAATTTTTGAATTCGATAAAAGTTTCATAATTGATTTTAAAAGTGTTAAATGATTTTGGATGATTGCTGATTAACCGATCATCAACACAAACTATCTCCGAAGAAGCCGGATCCATTGAAAAGTAAAAATAAATTTGTATACATACTATATAGTCTACTGATTTAGTATACAATTATAAGACAAGTTTTTTGAATCACAAAATAAGTATCCATTTTATTTAATTAACTTTAAAATAATTTTTATACAAAATGGACTGTATTTTAGGGACCAATAGCTATTTTCAAACTGTATTGATAATTACTGCACTTAATGATGGCCATTTACAATCTACAGAACTAGTAGATTGTATTTAATTAATAGCAAGTTATTACCTATTGTATTCAATAAATTTTTTATCAAGCATCTCATATATTAACCTGTACCAATTAAAAGGTTAACCCTGTTATCATAATATTACCATGAACGAGCCCATCAAGTATACGCTTTATGACATTACTCTTTACTTTCTCAAACTTGGCACCTGGGGTTTTGGCGGACCGGTTGCCTTGGTGGGATATATGCACCGTGATCTTGTTGAAGATAAATGCTGGCTCACTGAAGAAGAATATACGGAAGGATTAGCACTTGCACAATTAGCTCCGGGCCCGCTTGCCGCCCAGCTTGGAATTTACATTGGCTTTGTTCATTTCGGACTTCTTGGCGCAACCTTAACTGGTTTAGCTTTTATTATTCCCTCATTTATTATGGTTGTACTTTTGGGAATGGCCTATAAAATATATAGCGGTTTAGCCTATATCCAGGCTATATTTTATGGTGTCGGTGCTTCAGTAATTGGCATTATCATGGTGAGCTCTTATAAACTCACCATTAAATCCATCAGTAAATTTGAGCTCACAGCTATAAAATCTAAATGGATGCTTTGGTTTCTCTATCTACTATCTGTAATTATTACGGTGTTAACTCAACGGGAAGACGTTCTTCTTTTCATAGCCTCCGGCTTTTTGTATATGGTCATTAAGGCCCCACCTTCCTGGATTAAGAAATATACTACTTTACCTTCCATTTTTGTAGCTGGGATAGGATTTTGGCAATATGAAAATAAGACTTTATGGGATATTGCTTTTTTCTTTACAAAAGCAGGTGCCTTTGTATTTGGCAGTGGTTTAGCCATTGTACCTTTTCTTCACGGCGGGGTAGTCAAAGAGTTTGGATGGCTCACTGAGAACCAGTTTTTAGATGCCGTTGCTGTCGCTATGGTCACCCCCGGTCCAGTTGTTATCACGGTTGGTTTTATTGGTTACCTGGTTGCCGGCTTTCCCGGAGCTTGCATTGCTGCACTTGCTGTTTTTCTACCTTGTTATCTTTTTACGGTTATTCTGGCGCCTTCTTTTAAAAGGATAGCAAAAAACACAAGTATAAAAGCTTTTGTTGAAGGGATTACCGCATCTGTAATTGGAGCCCTGGTGGGTGCGGTAATTGTTATAGGAATTCGTTCTATTATCGATATACCAACGGCACTTATTGCAATATCAAGTGTTCTAGCGTTAATTTACATCAAAAAAATACAGGAACCATTAATCATTGCAGTCGCTGCTGTTATTGGTATACTGCTTAATTTTTTTTAAGACAAATACAGTTTTAACATTTTATAATTGCGGTAGGCCTTTTTGTTTTTCAGCAAGTTTAAAATGGAAAGGAGCAAGATGAACTTTAAACTTTTTAAGTCCATCTTGCTCCTGAAGCAGTGTTTTTTAAGCTGTACCCGGCGCCGGAATCGAACCGGCACAGTTTCCTATCGGTGTTTGAGACCGACGCGTCTACCAGTTCCGCCAGCCGGGCATTTGTATCATATGCGGGCAGCAAACTTAGATAAACTCTCCCTAATCCGCAACAAGTATTTCTGCCTGTACCAGATGTCTTTTATTTTCTGCAAAGTGCTTTCATGCCCTTGTTCAAGCTCATGATCATAAGCATGGGTATGTTGCTTTAATTCTGTGAATAATTGCTTTTCAAACTCGTTTACTTTCTCCTGAATAATCATTAAAGCTGCGGCATTGGGTAGAAACTCCTGCTCCATAATTTCCTCGTTCACTTCCATCATTTCCATTAAAAAATCTTGCGGAAGCTTATACTTATCTCCTTCGGCCATCATCCCCTTTATACTCAGCACATATTCTGTTCGCTTTAGCGGATTGGAAAGTACCAGATAGGCTTTATTGTTAAGGGTAGAAAGCTGCAATATTTCTTCTTGTTTTGCCTCACTTTCTGTCGCATGAAAGTCGGGGTGGTATTGCTTGCTTAACTGATAAAACTTCTTTTTAACCAACGAATCATCTGGATGAAAGCTGATGGGTATATCGTAAAGTTCGAAGTAATTCATATTGATAGGTTGGAGGGTGGGGGTTGGAGGTATGAGGTTAGAGATTTTTATCGGAAATTTCAATCTGATACCTGATACCTCCTAACTAATACCAATTTAGTTCGGATACATGATCCACCTGATACCTCATACCTCCTACTTAATTAATAACGTGTTTGATAATGTCATTTCCGAAAACGAAAACCATCAAGGTTACTAATATGACAAAACCTACCATTTGGGCACGTTCCATGAATTTATCACTCAATGGTTTGCCTTTTACCATTTCTATTAAAAGAAAAACAGAATGCCCGCCATCCAATGCCGGTATCGGTAATAAATTCATCAGGGCAAGAGCCATGGAAAGCAAACCAACCAAACTCCAGAACTTAACCCAGTCAACCGTGTTTCCAAACATGGCGGCAATACCAATTGGACCTGTAAACGCCTTGTTCGCTTTTACTTCCCCGCTAACAACCTTACCTAAACCTTTGGCATTGTCTGTAAATGAACCCCATGCCTTGGAAGCTCCTATAGGTAAAGCTTTAAGAAAACCGTACTGCTGGTTTTCTCTCGGAATACCAAGTTTAGGAATGATTACCCCAATCGTTCCTTCCGGGGTAACCTGAGAAGTTAATGAAACCGGAGCATCGTTACGGATTAAAGCAATGTCAACGGATTTACCACGATTCTTTTGAACTTCTGCTTGAAACTCATCAAAGAAACGAACTGGTGCGTTATTTACAGACACAATGCTGTCACCTACTTTAAGCCCGGCTTTCTCCGCATTGCTTTTATTTGCGATTTCCACAATGCTTCCGGTAAGCCCTCGTGGCTCAATAAATTGCCCAATGCCATAGTCTGAAAGCTCTTCTATAATATTTCCAGGAACTTGAATTTTTTTATTTTCGCCATTGCGATCAACAGTTAACTCTGTATTACCAAATAAAACCTCAGAACTTAAAAGCTCCTCAAATCGAACTACCTTTTTACCGTTAACCGCTGTAATATTATCTCCTGACTGAAGCCCAATATTTCGCCCAATGGTGCCCGGGGCAATTCCATAAGAAAGTTTATCATTTGGAATATACGTTTCGCCAAATTTTAATGTAAGCATCCAGAATATAAAAATTCCCAATACAATATTAACTGTAACCCCTCCCAGCATGACAATTAGTCGTTGCCAGGCTGGTTTTGAACGAAACTCCCATGGCTGCGGGGGTCCGGCCAGTTGATTGGTATCCATTGATTCGTCAATCATCCCCGCAATTTTCACATATCCGCCCAAAGGCAACCAGCCCATTCCGTATTCACAACCTTTGTAATTAAAACTAAAAAGCTTAAAGCCCCAGGCATCAAAGAACAGGTAAAATTTTTCTACTCTAATCCCGAAAGCCCTGGCGGCAAAGAAGTGGCCAGCTTCGTGCAATATGATTAAAATGGAAAGTCCGAGCAGCAATTGCCCTGTCATTATCAATACATCCATGTGTTTTGTTTATTTGTAATTGGAGATTTTTATTAAAGATTTGTTACTAAGTGTTTCGCGTATGATCGGGTCTCAGAGTCTGTTTCCATATAATCCTGAAGAGTTGGATTACTCAAGAAAGAAATTTTTGACATACAGCTTTCAATTACCTCGCTCATCTGCAGAAACCCAAGCCGATTATTCAAAAACTCTGCCACAACAACCTCATTGGCAGCGTTGATGACACAAGGCATGTTACCACCGGAATGTAATGCTTCATAAGCCAATGCAAGATTTTTAAATGTCTGAGTATCCGCAGGCTCAAAACTCAAGTTGGGATAATGAAGAAAATTAAACCTTGGAAAATTATTTTTTATTCTTTCTGGGTAAGCCAGTGCATATTGGATAGGAAGTTTCATGTCCGGAACACCCATCTGGGCTTTCATTGAACCATCTGTAAATTGAACAATAGAATGAACCACAGACTGAGGGTGAACGATTACATCAATTTGTGAAGGCTGCAGATTAAACAGCCATTTAGCTTCAATAACCTCCAGACCTTTGTTCATCAGCGAAGCGGAATCAATGGTGATCTTTGCCCCCATTACCCAATTGGGATGCTTTAACGCTTCATTTTTAGTAACGGATGACAAAAAATTAAGAGATTTACCTCTAAACGGACCACCGGAAGCGGTTAAATATATTTTTTCTATCGGGTTATTTTCTTCACCTGCAAGGCATTGAAAAATAGCTGAATGTTCAGAATCAACCGGAAGGATTTTTACCTGGTGTTTGTTAGCTAAAGAAGTGACCAGTTCGCCGGCGACTACCAATGTTTCTTTATTTGCCAACGCTATGTCTTTTCCGGCTTTGATGGCGGCCAAAGTGGGCCTTAATCCGGCAAATCCAACCAAAGCTGTAAGTACAATATCAATTTCAGGCCTGGCAACTACTTCATTTAAATCATCAAGCCCACACAGAACAGGAATATTTAATGATTTGAGGGCAAGCTCAATCTCACGGCATTTACTTTCAATTCCGATAACTACACAATCCGGTTTAAATTCAAGAGCCTGATTAATTAATAAAGATGCGTTAGATTGTGCTGTTAAAACCGAAACCCTAAACCGTTCCGGATTCTGCCGGATCACTTCCAGCGCCTGCGTACCAATACTTCCGGTTGATCCCAATATAGCTACAGACCGCAAATGTCTGTTTGGTAGTGCTTGCATGAATGTCATCTAACTATCGCCCCGATCAATGTATTTCTCCAGTTTAGTTGCTATTTTTCTATCGTTAGAAAGTCGCGGAACTTTATTTTGCCCACCCAGCTTACCTTCAGAACGCATATAATTAATAAACGCTTCTTTTTTAAGGTATCGCATTATTAAGGGTTGTAAAATTTTTCCTTTGATCAAATCTAAATAATAAACATTTTTTTTCTGCAAAGCAGCGTCTACTTTTAGCCTGAAATTCTCCGCATCATCCGGAATTTTAGCAAATTCAACAAACCATTCATGGTAAGGAAGAGTTCCATCAGGAGGTGTAATTTGAGGAGCAACTGTAAATTCAGTGATCTCAACTCCTTGTTCTTTGGCAACTGATAAAATCGCGTGTTCCACTTCTTCTGCTATTACATGCTCACCAAAGGCAGAAATATAGTGTTTAATTCTTCCTGTTACCAACAGACGGTATGGATCTTTTGAGACAAATTTTACAGTATCGCCAATGCTATAACCCCACAAGCCAGCGTTTGTATTTAAAATTATCGCGTAATTTTTGCCAATCTTGACATCCTGCAGCGAAATGCGTTCTGGTTTGTCTGTATGGTATTCGTCCGCGGGAATGAATTCATAAAAAATACCGGCATCAGCTAGTAAAAGCAACGCCTTATTTTTTTGGGAATCCTGAAAAGCGATAAACCCTTCAGAAGCCGGATAAGTTTCAATTGAATCTATTTTCGCACCTAAACTTTCCTCCAGTTTAGCACGGTAAGGTTCAAAATTTACACCGCCGTAAACGAAAAGTTCGAGATTTGGAAAAATTTCTTTGATCTTTTTTTTATCAGACCTGGAGATCAATTTATCAAAATACATTTGCACCCATGGCGGTATCCCCCCTAACAAGCGTAAATCAGCATGGAGCGTTTCTTCTACAATGGCATCCACTTTTTCTTCCCAGTCTATGATACAATTCGCCTGATAAGAAGGCAAACGATTTTTTTGCAGATACTGAGGGACGTGATGTGCAACAATACCTGATAAACGGCCGGTTGCAATCCCCTCCTTAATTTCTAACGTCGGGCTACCCTGCAAAAACATCATTTTACCTTCAACAAATTTAGTTTTACCGGTTTCATGGATATAACATAGCAATGCGTTTCTGGCAGCCTTAATATGCTCCGGCATAGATTCGATCGAAATTGGGATGTACTTAACCCCTGATGTGGTTCCGGAAGTTTTGGCAAAGTAAGCCGGTTTTCCCGGCCATAGAACATTCGGTTCGCCATGTACAACCCGCTCAATGTAAGGACGAATATCTTCATATTCGCGGATGGGCACCCGGTTTTTAAAATCCTGGTAAGTGAAGATTTCTTCAAAATTATGGTCCGTACCAAATGCGGTTCGTTTTGCTTTGGCGATTAAAGTGTGGAAAACCTTATTTTGCGCAGCAACGGCATTGTTCTTCCATTTGTTGATCTGCCACACAACCATGGCAGCAAATGGTTTACTCAATGCTGATTTAAGCCCCATTATTTTATTTCAGGTTTATCAATTAAAATTTCTTCCTCGTCTGTGTAATTATTCACCATCTGACGGTAAGCTATAATTAATATTAAGCTGGAAAAAGGAATGGTAAATAGTAATCCGATAAAAAGTGCCAGGGCTCCCAAAATATTTAAGGCCAGGATTATGGCGAACAATAAAAGCATCAACCAGAAATGCCCTTTTGTTAATGTAAAACTTTGGCTGATTGATTCTGAAGCCCCGGATTCCTGGTCCACAATAAAGCAAACCACAAAACACAGGCGGATTGTAAAGTAAGTAACCGGGATGGCGATCAGTAAAAATACAGGCCAAAGTTTGGGGTTCATGATATCAGCAGTTTCAATATCCGGGGTGTTCATAAAAAATATAGAACTAATGATGCCGATAAGAAAAACAAGAATGATCCCGATAATTAACTTCACAAGCACAAAGTTTAATGCTTTCATTAAATTAGGAACAAAATCCGGAAACTCAGGCTCTCCTTCCTCGTCAATTAATTTAAATATAACCTGGTAAAATGCCACGGTAAAAAAGGCGTCGAATAAACTTAATATTATATTTTGAAGAAGAACAGCAGTGGTGCTTTCTCCGCCAAACACTGCCGTCAACAAGCTTGTAATAATTAGAATGACCACAAACTGTACTGCGGTAAAACCAATTAAGATCCACACGTTCTTTTTGGCGAAATTCCAGGATTCACTCATGATCTCGTTAACCGAGAATGTCTTGTTCATAAAGTATTATTCTTATTCATCATTATCTTTCGAAAAAAATCTTGCGTAAAACCTAAGCCATACGCTGTAAGTTGTACAAAGACAGCTATAATGCTCAAAAATGCAACTTTTGCTGATTTGTTTTCAATCCAGGAGTGAAAAAATATAAATATTATATAAACAGCTAGTAAAAAATTACAAATGGCTGCTAAATCACTATTTAGGATGTTAATTATTAGGCTTGCAATTAAAAAAAATGTAAATAAAGCCGGCAAAAAATGAACAATTTTTAATTCATCAGCATAGTATTTGTAAATATTAATTCTGGCCCTGCCAAAAAAGTGCAGCTGTTTATAAAACCTGATAAAATCAGTTCTACGCTTATGATAAACCATTGCACAAGGTATTAAACCGATTTTAAATCCTAGAGAATTTATACGAATGCTAAATTCTATATCTTCTCCAAGGCGTGTTAAAATATAACCGCCAGTTTTTTCCCAAACTTCGCGGGAGATTCCCATATTGAAGCTACGCGGATGAAAATGGCCAACATGTTTTTTGTTTCCACGAATTCCACCGGTGGTTAAAAAAGATGTCATAGAATAACTGATGGCTTTTTGAACAGGGGTAAAAGATTTATGAGCTCCATCCGGGCCACCATAAGCATCCAGCCAATTATTAAAAAGATGGTTTTTTACAATTTCGAGGTAACTTTTGGGAGTAAGACAATCAGAATCAAACACTATAAAATATTCGCCTTTAGCTCTTTGAAATCCATAATTACGGGAAAAACCCTGGCCTTCATTTTCCTTAAAATAATATTTTATGTCTAACTGATTCTTATACTTTTCTACAATTTTTTTGGCATCATTAATTGAACCATCTTCAATTACCAAAACTTCAAACTGAGTATATGTTTGCTGGGTTAAGGTAAGCAGCAACTCGTCTATCTCATTCGGACGATTGTATAACGGGATTATGATGGAGAAAAACATCTAAATTTGCAAATCATTAGCTCGTGCAAATGTGCAATTTTTCACATACTGACAAGGATTTAAGGCAGAATTTAAAAATATAGGTGTTTTGTGCATCTTAAAGTAGGTGTATAAAAATGCAAGGGATTTGCACATCTTATAATCTGACCAATTAATAGTACCAATAATTCTAATTTGCATATTTACTACACGGTTTTTTCAATCTGATAGGAGTTTCTTTCAGGTGCGTTCCGCGATACCAACTCTGAGATAAATCCTGTTAAAAATAATTGAAAACCAACAACGATGGCAACCAGCGCAATATAAAAAAGCGGCTGGGCAGTAATTTCTCGGGAATACCGAATGTGGTAAGCCACATGATATAGTTTTTGCCCGATAATCCATAATGCGATGATTGTTCCAGTAAAAAAACTGATTACACCCAGTGTCCCGAAAAAATGCATTGGACGTTTGGCAAATTTTCCCACAAAAAAAATGGAAAGTAAATCTAAAAAGCCGTTTATAAACCGGCTAAAGCCAAATTTAGTTTTACCGTACTTTCTGGCCCGGTGTTCTACAACTTGCTCACCAATTTTTTTAAAGCCGGCCCACTTGGCTATAACCGGTATATAACGGTGCATTTCGCCATATACTTCGATGCTTTTTACAACTTCCTTACGATAAGCCTTTAAGCCACAATTAAAATCATGTAAATTTTTAATCCCGGACATGCTTCTGGTAACTGCGTTGAAAAATTTTGTAGGAATAGTTTTGGTTAACGGGTCAAACCGTTTTTGTTTCCAACCTGAGATAAGATCAAGTTTTTCATCTTTAATCCGGCGGTAAAGTTCAGGTATCTCATCCGGGTTATCTTGAAGATCGGCGTCCATAGTTACGACAACGCTTCCCTGCGCTGCTTCAAACCCAACGTTTAAAGCCGCGGATTTACCGTAATTACGCCTGAATTTAATGCCGACAATTTTTGGATACTGAGTTTTTAACTTTTCAATAACATCCCATGAATCGTCATCGCTTCCATCATCAACTAAAATAATTTCGTAATTAAACCCTTCTAAATCCAGCACCCGGCTAATCCATTCAGTTAATTCAGGTAATGATTCGGCCTCGTTATATAAAGGAATAATTACTGAGATATCCATTTAATAGTATTAAGATTCAGGATGTGAGATAAAAAAAAACTGTTATAAATAAAAACGTGCAAATCTTACCATTATAAACGATAATACCCGCACGTCATGGTTAATGATTGATCTATTACTCTTCAGTTATAAAAACAGGTTGTTCTTTTTTGAAGATAGCCGCAAATATCAACGCCCCAATAAAATATCCAATAGCAATGTAGATGATACTTTTCAGTATATCTATAAAACCAGGGTTAAACTGTGTCTCGTAATTTTTTTCCATTTCAACCATGGCTTTGTCTATCGTTTCTTGGTCAGCACCCATTCCTTCCATCATTTTAGTTGCTGTATTTTCAGATATCTCTTTCATTTTTGTAACGTATTCAGGCTCAATGAATTTTGCAAATGCAATTGTAAAAAAGAACACAATAATTGCCTGTACGAAAAACATTACGAAAATTGATCCTAAAGCCTGTTTAAAAGACCAAAAACCGCCCATATATTTTCTTAACTCAACACAAAAGTAGACAGCAAGCCCTAAACCTACCGCAACGCTTATCCCCATAAAGGCGAAAGATCCCATTAAGTCCGGATTGACATAATACACAACTAAAAAAATAGCTATGTTGATAGCGGCCCAAATTAAACCGTAGTTTAATGCCTGCATTTTAGGTGTTGGACTTTTTTGTAATGTTGTTTCCATTTGATTGTTTTAAGGTTTAACTTTTTTGATTGTTATAAGATACTAATAAAGCGTAAACCGAGGCATCTAGACCCGGGCTAACACTATGTTTATTGAAGATCTCAAGTTCCTGACTATCCGGGTTAAGGTTTCGGAAAAAAGCCATAACAGGGTAGAAAAGCTCTTTAAGCTCTGAAAATTCCGGAAGGCTTTTTGCTACGCGGGCAACCTCGTCCAGGGAACTGTCAACTAAAATCTGATTAGCAATCACTTCTTCATAAATGCGATGTTCGTCTTGAAATTCATCCTCTTCTACCAACAAAAACTCTTTCAGGAAGTCACCAAGTTCAGGCTCAATTGCTTCATCTTCACATTCTTTAATATAAAGAAGCACATTTAAAAGTTCGGTTCCTCTATCAAGCGTTTCTTCTTCTATATCTTCCCACTCCTCAGATTCCAAATAGTCTTCCTCTAATTTTTGTACATCCTCTGTAAAGAAATTGATTAATAACAGATCAAAAACAATTTCCCTTAAAGGTTCAAATAATTCATTCTGATCAAAAATTTCGTCCATCTCGCCCACCTTTTCAAGAAATCCCGCTTCTAATTCAAATATTTTAAGTAATTCTGAAAACAGGCTTAAGTGATCTGTTCCTTTTCTTTCTGAATACTGCCCGAGAGCAACGTTTAGTGATATTTTAACCCTTGTATTCATACATTTTAAGATAGAAAGAATTTATTATTGTTAACAACTAGATTTACTTTGCCAGTTAGTTTTTCCTTTAGCAATGGAGAATTGGAGGACTTTGAAAAATTAATTTCTGAAAAATAGGTCCATTGGGCTGTTGGATTAAACAACACGAGATTTGCCGGAGAATTTAATGTGATGCACGGAATTTCCAAATTCAGGATCTTCCTTGGATTGACTGCTAACTTCTCAATTAAAAGTTCTGCTGTTAGCCCTGTTTTTAAAGCCATTGGTAACAATGTTTGCAGACCTATAATCCCGTTGAAGGCAATTTCGAACTCCACATTTTTTAATTCTGATTCTAAAGGGGTGTGTTGAGATACAATTGCATCTACAGTTCCGTCTTTTAAACCAGCTATAAGCGCTTTTACGTCATTCTGACCCCTTAATGGAGGCTTTACTTTATAATTGGTATCAAAACCAAGAAGCATCTCATCTGTAAAAATCAAATGATGAACAGCTACATCGCAAGTAACTTTCAATCCCTTTTTTTTGGCCTGCCTGATAAGATCAACACTTTTAAAGGTGCTTATAGTTGAAAAATGAATTCGGGAATCGTTATATTCAGCTAAACACAGATCACGAATAACCATCAGCTCTTCTGCTAAAGCCGGATTTCCTTTTATCCCTAAAAGTGTGCTGTTAACTCCTTCGTTCATTTTTCCTTTGGCGGCTATATTTTCATCTTCCGGGTAAGAAAAAATAAGACCGTTAAATCCTTTGCTATAAAGCAGGGCCCGAGACATTAAACCGGCGTCTCCAACAGAACGGTCGCCATCAGAAAATGCAATGGCACCTGCTAATTGCATATCGTAAAGTTCTGCTAAATCTTTTCCTGTCCTATTTTGACTTATACATCCCAAAGGAAAAACATTAACTAAATTATTAGTTGCCTTACCAAGAATATAAGAAATTTCACTTTTTGAATGGACTGGCGGTTGAGTATTGGGCATTAAAGCAACTCCGGTAACACCACCGGCAGCAGCCGCTTTACAACCTGATTCAATATCCTCTCTGGTCTCAGAGCCTGGCTCGCCGAAATTAACATTCATGTCAAAAAAACCAGGACTTAATATCTGACCCGTACCATCAATGATTTTAAAACTGCTTTGTTCCTTAATCTTACTATCAATTTTAGAAATTATGCCATCCTTGATTAATAGGTCAACCTTTTGAGTATGATAGTTTGTTTGACTATCCATTATGGTCGCACTTTGAATTAATACTTCTGTCATCAGGTTCTGCTTAATTTTTAGCAACTTTAGTTTGAAAGATGTGAATTAAAAAGATTTCTGCGGCAAGCCCCAGCAAAGCTAAAATTATACAAAGTTTCCACAACTCTATACCCAGATTAGGGGATTTAATTGATTTTTGAATGGCTACGCTATCAGAATTAATCATAGAAGCTTTGTTTTTTGGAAGCCGGGCCAGCAGTTCTTCATCTGTGGCATAGCTAAGATCTGATTCTTTTCCTGTTTGGTTAAACGACAGATTGGCAATCAGGCTGTCACTTTTAAACAGCTTGTAGTTACCAGGCTCTTTAATCTGATCTGCAACATACACCTGTGTACCACTTGGAGTCTGCCGAAGATCAGGTATAGTTTCAAAGTTATTTTTTTTGAGTGTTAGCAGTTGATTTTTATCTAACGTGATCCTTGGAATTTCTACGGTCTGATCAGTTCCAATAGTAGAATACAGCAGTTGATCTTGAGAACTTAACATAGATATCTGATACATGACAGGAACGAAGATAGAGTGTCTGGGGAAATTTCCTGATTGGTCATTAAGTGGAACCGCTAATAAATAGATCTTCCCTTTTCCTAGTCTGTATTCACTTAAAAACGTTTCATATCCGGGTAACGATAACAAGCTTTGCTTGTTGGTTTTGCTTAGCGATGAATATTGAAGATATTTTTTAACAAGGGGAAGATTCATGTTTTTTGGTGTAGTCTCAAAAACACCTTTAAATAAAGGATGTTGCAGATTTACTCCGCTTACTTTTGTTTCCGCCGTAATTACCTTTAGAGGAATATCTGTTTTCAGATTAATTAAAAGCTCTTTTAAACCTAATAAATCAAGTTCAAGCGATGGGAGTATCACTAGATTGCCGCCCTTTTCAACATATAATTTAAGTTGCTGAATGAATCCGCTAGAGAAGTCTCCAACTTCGTTTAATATCAATACTGATTGTTGGTTAAGGCCAGAATAATTGATGTTTCCGGCAGACGTATTCTGGAAATTAAAATATTTGTCAGAATGGTATAAAGCCCGTAGATACGGATTCACCTGATCGCCATTAATAGCCAATATTTTTAATTCCGACTTCACATTGAAACTAAAATAAAAACGATCGTCAAAAATCATGGGGTAATCTGTAATGCTGATTTCCGCAGATTTCCATCCTGCGCTTAATCCACTAAAAGACAATGTGTCATTTTCAATTCCACGAGCTTTGATGTTTACATTTCCGATGGCCCGCTGTTGTTCGTTAATAATCAATTTTACCGGAATATTTGTGGCGTCGGCATCTGAATTATTACGAAATCTGGCCACAATTTTACCTGCCTCACCAGGTTTAATAATTGCGGACGTAATCCAAACAGAATCTATAGAGATGTTGGGTATCGTATTTGAACGAACTCTTATCAGACGTATATCAACAGCACTATCTGCCTGAAATAATTCAGTACTTACCAGGTTTTTCTGAAAATCAGAGATGAGGTAGCTAGTTTTAGAACTATTGGTTTCATTTAAAAATAAATCTTTCTGGCGGCTTAAAATTTGATTTAAATTTTTTACGGCAGGACTAATTTTAATTTCATCAACGGCGTTTGCAAAATCATCATAGTTGTAAAAACGTTGGTGCTTTCCTTCAAAATCATTTGTTAAAATTTGAAATTTATCATTCAAACTATATGTTGATGCAATTTCCTTTGCTCTTCTTCGGGCCTCGTCAAACAAGGTCCCTTCTTTGTTAATGCCCTCCATACTGTAAGAATTGTCAATATAAATACTTACAGCCCGAGAATTTTGAAATACTGTCTGGTCAGTATTTGTTTTATAAGGCCTTGCAAAAGCTAAAACAAGAAAAATAACAGCTAAAATTCTTGATATTAGAATAAGCTTATTTTTTAGGTTTTTTCTTGAAGATGTTTGTTCATCAATAGATTTTAAAAATCTGACATTGCTGAAATATACTTTTTTAAATCTTCTGAAATTGAATAAATGAATGATAATAGGAATGGCTACAGCCAGTAAGGCAAATAAAAATCCAGGGAAAAGGAATCTCATCAGACCAAAACTAATGATTATTACGATTGTAGCACTATAAATTCTTCTTATCTCAAAATAACGTAAAATCTTACATTATGAATTACTTTATCGCTGTGAGAGTTGCAGTAAAATTTTGAAAAGAGGTAAGTATCTGTATATTTGGGCACTCCCCGTTTAAGGGCCAGGTATGATAAGTAAAGTTTTAATACATCACGTACATTTTCATCATTGCCTTAAACGGCGATAAAACTAATTTTGTACGTTTCCATGTGAAACTTTTTCTTGAATTTAATTACTGGTCTAACCTTTTCCATATTGAAAACTTTAAAAATTGCTATCCAAAAGTCGGGTAGGTTAAACGAAAAATCAGTTGAGCTTCTTAAAAATTGCGGCCTTAGTTTTGAAAACTATAAAAGTTCATTAATTTCTTCAGTCTCTAATTTTCCTTTGGAAATCCTATTTCTTCGGGACGATGATATTCCTGAATATGTACAGGATGGTATTGCTGATATTGGGATAGTTGGTGAAAACGTAATTGCCGAAAAAGGTGTTGAAGTCAGTTTTTTGCAGCATCTCGGATTTGGAAAATGTACCCTCAAACTTGCTGTTAAGAACTCCTCTGAGATTGAAAATGTGAAAGATTTGGAAGGTAAAGCAATAGCTACTTCTTATCCGGTTATTCTTAAACAGTTTTTAAACCAAAATCAGGTTACCGCAGATATCAGAACAATCTCCGGCTCTGTAGAAATTTCACCCGGCTTGGGTTTAAGTGATGCGATTTTTGACATTGTTTCAACCGGCGGAACCCTGAAAAGTAATGGATTGAAACCATTTATAGATGTAATGTCTTCTCAGGCAATTTTAATTGGAAGAAAAGGAAGTGAAAATAATGAATTGATCCAGGAATTAATTCAACGCATACAATCGGTCTTGCGGGCAAGAGAAACAAAATATGTGGTCTTAAATGCTGAGATAAAAAATCTTGATGAAATAGTAAAATTACTACCCGGTGTAAAAAGTCCTACGATTGTTCCGCTAGCTGAAGAAGGTTGGGTAGCAATACACACTGTTATTTCCGAACGCGATTTTTGGGAAAAAATAAATCTGTTAAAATCTGCCGGAGCGCAGGGTATTGTGGTAATGCCTATAGAAAAAATCATTTTTTAAAGCATTAACTTAAAATTAATATAAGATCTTAAAATGCTTAAAGTCTACTACTTAAAAGATTTACATAAAGCTGAGATTGATAATCTTTGCTTGAGAAACGTTGATGAAGACAATTTAATTGAAAATTCAGTTAAGGCCATTATAACGGAAGTAAAAACCAATGGCGACGCTGCTCTAAAAGTATTTACTAAACAGTTTGATCAGGTTGAACTTGATAGGTTGTATGTTGATAAGGATGAATTACAAAATCTTGCACGGTCTGTTTCAGATCATCAAAAAAAAGCGCTAAATACAGCTTACACTAACATTTATAATTTCCATTTAAGCCAGGTGGGTAAAGATGAAATTGTAGAAACCATGCCCGGAGTTTCTTGCTGGCGGGATAGCAGGCCTATTGAAAAAGTAGGGTTGTACATTCCTGGAGGAACCGCAGTTTTACCAAGTACCTTCCTTATGCTTGGTATCCCGGCAAAAATTGCCGGCTGTAAAGAAATGGTAGTTTGCTCTCCTCCCCAGAAAGACGGAAAAGTAAATGCTTTTATAGCCTATTGCGCTACATTGTTAAACATTGATAAGATATACCTTACAGGCGGTGCGCAAGCTGTAGCTGCAATGGCCTATGGCACAGAAACTATCCCCAAAGTAGATAAAATATTCGGACCTGGTAACCGGTATGTAACCAGTGCAAAAAACATAGTTCAATCTACCACAAGAACGGCAATTGACATGCCAGCCGGACCATCTGAGGTTTTAATAATTGCAAACGGTCATTCCAACCCTAAATTTGTTGCTGCCGATTTGGCAGCGCAAGCTGAACATGGTATTGATAGTCAGGTAGTTCTGATATCTACCTCAACTCAGTTTGTAGATGATGTGCTGCAGGAACTTTCACAGCAGTTACCGTTGCTTTCTAGATCTGAAATCGCTTACAAAGCATTCGGTAAGTCTTTTGCAGTAATCGTAGAAGACCTTAATCAGGCGATGGATTTTAGTAATCAATACGCTCCTGAACATCTTATTCTTGCAATTGAAGATTGGCAGCAATTAGTTGACAAAATAGTTAATGCAGGTTCTGTATTTCTGGGAAATTACTCACCGGAAAGTGCGGGCGATTACGCTTCGGGAACAAATCACACTTTACCAACAAGCTCTTATGCGAAGTCTCATTCAGGGGTTTCCGTTGATTCATTTATCAAGAAGATCACGTTTCAGCATATTACAGAAATAGGTCTTAAAAACCTTGGCCCTACAGTTGAAATTCTTGCGGATATGGAAGGTTTACAAGCGCATAAAAACGCGGTTACAGTAAGGCTTCAGAACCTAATAAGTGATAAAGAATTTTAAAATGTTCGAGTTACAAAACATATTAAGGGAAAATATAAAAAACCTTATCCCCTACTCTTCCGCCCGTAATGAATTTAACGGTGAAGCTTCGGTATTTTTAGATGCCAATGAAAACAGTTTTGGCTCACCCTTAACAGAGAATTACAACCGTTATCCTGATCCCTTGCAAACGGCTATTAAACAAAAATTAAGCCTTATAAAAGGTGTTCCGGTTAAGAATATTTTTCTTGGAAATGGAAGCGATGAAGCTATTGACATCTTGTTTCGTGCATTTTGTCGTCCGGGGATGGACAATGTAATTACAGTGCCCCCAACCTATGGCATGTATGAAGTTTCCGCCAACATTAATGATGTGGAAAATCGTAAAGTCAAACTAACGGCCGCTTTCCAGTTAGATATGGAACGGATTGCAGAAACCATAGATGAAAATACTCGCATCATATTTATTTGTTCGCCCAATAATCCAACCGGAAATTCCATAGATAGAAATGATATCCAAACTCTGCTTGCAAATTTTAACGGAATTGTAGTAGTGGATGAAGCCTACATAAATTACTCCAGGCAAAAAACCTTTATACAGGAGTTAACTGAGTTTGCTAACCTTGTGGTGTTACAAACGCTTTCAAAAGCTTGGGGCCTGGCTGGATTGAGAGTAGGAATGGCATTTGCGAGCGAGGAGATTATTGAAGTTTTTAATAAAGTAAACGCGCCATACAACATCAGCCAGGCTTCTCAGCAACTGGTGCTGAGAGCTCTTGAAAATATAGATCAGGTGAACGAATGGATTAAGCAAACTGTACAGGAGCGTGAAAACCTGACGCTTCAATTGTCTTTGCTGGATTTTGTACAAAATATATATCCTTCAGACGCCAACTTCTTGTTGGTAAAAACAAGCGATCCGGTATTTATCTACCAGGCTTTAGTTAAACAGGGAATTATTGTGAGGAACCGCTCTACTGTGGAGCTTTGTGAAGGATGTTTGAGGATAACCGTGGGCACACCGGAAGAAAACGAAATACTGATCCATGCCATGAAAAGTTTAAACTGGCGCTAACCTGCCTCATTACAAATCCAAAAATAAAATTCTTAAAATCTTTTAAAAATTTACTTATCATACTCAAACTTCTATAATTAAAATCTTAGTGAAATGAAAAAAGTATTATTTATAGACCGCGACGGAACCATTATAACCGAGCCTGAAGATGAGCAAATAGACAGCCTGGAAAAACTTGAATTTTTACCTTACGCCATATCATCATTAAAAAAATTAATTGATTTTGGTTATGACTTAATTATGGTAAGCAATCAGGATGGCAGAGGAACATCCAGCTTTCCAGAAGAAACATTTCAGATCCCACATCAAAAAATGCTGCTTTTTTTAAAAAACGAAGGTGTAGAATTTAAAGAAATTTTTATAGATCATACCTTTCCATCTGATAACAGCCCGAACAGGAAGCCAAATACGGGTATGCTTACTTCCTACCTGATCGAAAATACAATTGATCTTTGGAACAGTTACACCATAGGCGATAGAGTTACAGATATCGAACTTGCTAAAAATTTAGGTTGTAAATCCATTTACTATTCATCCCAAAAAAATAATGAAGCAGTTTTCTGTAATCACAACTGGTTAGAGATTGTTAACTTTCTTACAACAAAAAATACAAGACAATGCCATTTAAACAGAAATACCAAGGAAACACAGATCAGTATAAATCTAAATCTGGATGGCAATGGGATTCATTCCATTGATACCGGTTTAAAATTTTACGATCATATGCTTGATCAATTGGTTAAACATTCTGGTGTAGATCTGACCATGAAAGTGGAAGGGGATTTGGATATTGATGAACACCATACCATTGAAGACAGCGCCATCGCATTGGGTAAGGCGTTTAAAAAAGCACTTGGAGATAAACGTGGAATTGAGCGTTATGGCTTTTTACTGCCAATGGATGAAGCAATGGTACAATGCGCAATTGATTTTTCTGACCGGGCTTATTTTATTTTTGAAGGAAAATTTAATCGCGAATATGTTGGTGATTTTCCAACCGAAATGTTTGAACACTGGATGAAATCGTTTTCAGAGCATGCCGGTTTAAACCTGAACCTGAAAATTATAGACGGAGAAAATACCCATCACATGATAGAAGCAAGTTTTAAGGCATTGGCAAAATGTATTAAACAGGCTATTATGGTCACAGGTACGCAATTGCCAAGCACCAAAGGGGTATTGTAAAGGGTGTGGTTGATTGGTAAAATAGTAAAAACGATCAAATTGATTATTACGGATTTTTAAGGTTAAGCACCCAACGAATAACTAACCAATAACAATGACAGGAATTATAAACTATGGTGCTGGTAATATTTTTTCATTAACCGCTGCTTTAAATAGGCTAAATATTCCTTTCGGAATGATTAACCGGCCGGAAGAAGTTGATCTATATGAAAGATATATTATCCCGGGGGTTGGACATGCGGGGGCTGCCATGAATAAGTTAAAATCGAGTGGTTTAGCCTCAATTATTCCTGTTTTACAGAGGCCCGTGTTGGGAATTTGTGTTGGTATGCAGTTGTTAACCGCCTACTCAGAAGAGGGAAATTCAGAGTTAACCGGCATTATTCCCATAAAAACGTTGCTTTTTGATAAAAAATGCAAACTAAAAATACCACATACAGGTTGGAATAAAGTGAGGCTTGATAAAAATAACGCTCTTTTTAAGAATATGAACGCTGAAGATTACTTTTACTTCGTACACTCCTTTTTTATCGAATTTAATTCTAAATTTACGATCGCTTCAACTGAATATGGTTTAAAATTTTCAGCGGTTGTTCAAAAAGATAATTATTACGGGGTTCAGTTTCATCCTGAAAAATCAGGATCAGCAGGCGAACAACTATTAACTAATTTTTCACTCTTAGTTTAAATCCATGTATATAATTCCAGCCATTGATATCTTAAACGGCAAAGTGGTCCGTTTGCGGGAAGGCAATTACGAACAAGCGACATTTTATGATGTTACTCTTGAAGAAATGATTGAAAAATATCAGTCTAAAGGCACTGAGTTTATCCATATTATAGACTTAAACGGAGCCAAAGGTGATTTTAGCAATCAAAAATATCTGTTTGACATTATTAACAAAACAGAAATGAAAGTGCAGTACGGCGGTGGTGTCAGAAGTATTGATAAAGTTAAAGAATTGATAGATTATGGTGTTCACCGCATTATTGTAGGCACCCAGGCTATTACTAATCCTGATTTTTTACCTGAACTTGGCAAAGAGATCTGCGGAAAAGATCAATGTTCAGATCAGGTTGTAGTGGCTATTGATGTACTGGATGAAGTTATCAAATATTCAGGATGGATGGAAAGTTCGCCGGTAAAACTTACTCAATATATTGACCGCTGCCTTAGTTTGGGCTTTTTTAGATTTTTATGTACCGATATAAACAAAGACGGCAAATTAGGCGGTACGGCGGTTGATCTTTACCGAAAGCTGCTTGATCATTCTCCTTTTATCAAACTTATCGCTTCCGGAGGCATCAGTTCCATGAATGACATATATGAATTGCAGGATATAAAAGTTGAGTCGTGCGTGATTGGTAAAGCCATTTATGAAAATCACATTAGCATTGATGAAATAAAAGACTTTAATTTAAAGGCTTTAATTTCATTTTAAATTCCCGATTTATAAAAAGGTAGTTAAATGCTTTTCTTAAAGGCAAGCCCTGGTTTGCACTCGTACTGCGCAAGGCCTTGATCACAGGTCGGTATCCGCTTTAATCAGGTTTAAATAACTTCTTGTAACTTTATTAAAACTTGTTTCATTTAAGCAAAAATTAACTTGAATCCCATAATTAAACCGCCAACTCAACTTGCTAAACGCATCATTCCCTGCCTGGATATAAAGGACGGACGTACTGTAAAAGGTGTTAATTTTATTGATTTGAAAGATGCCGGAGATCCGGTAGAACTTGCCTGGCAATATTCTGCCCAGGGAGCAGATGAATTGGTTTTTTTAGATATAACCGCTACCCACGAAAAACGAAAAACACTCGTCGAATTAGTAAAATCAGTTGCCAGGCAAATAAATATTCCTTTTACTATTGGGGGCGGAATTATTGAAATTGGAGATGCGGATATTCTACTTAATTCCGGGGCAGATAAGATTTCCATTAATTCTGCTGCAGTCAGAAACCCGGATTTTATAGATCAGCTCGCCAAATTATTTGGTAAACAGTTTGTAGTAGTTGCGGTGGATACAAAATCAATTAAGGGCAAACATTATGTACATCTTAACGGCGGCAGAATTGCTACAAATATTGAGACGAAGGCCTGGTTATTAGAAGCACAGGAACGCGGGGCCGGCGAAATCTTATTAACCTCCATGGATCATGACGGCACAAAACGAGGATTTGATTGTATGGAATTAAAAAAAATTAACCAGTTACTTTCTATCCCAATTATAGCTTCCGGGGGTGCCGGTAGTATGGATCATTTTGCTGATGTTTTTCAAATCGCTGATGTAGATGCCGCCCTTGCGGCTTCTGTATTCCATTATGGCGAAATACTGATTCCGGAATTAAAGCAATTCTTAGCGGAAAAAAATATCCCGATAAGGACTTTGTAAGATGCAAATGCGCTAATTTCTAAATTTGAACCCACACAACTCACAATCTACAGCCGATTACCTATACAATCCACAACCTTTACAACCAACAACCCAATGACAATAGATTTTTCAAAAGGCGAAGGCCTGGTCCCAGTGATCATTCAGAATGAACAAACCTTAGAAATACTGATGCTTGGCTACATGAATGAAGAGGCTTATAAAAAAACGGTAAATGAAAATAAAGTTACCTTCTTTTCAAGAAGCAAAAAGCGCCTCTGGACAAAAGGTGAAGAAAGCGGAAATTTTTTAGAAGTTAAACAAATGAGTATAGATTGTGATCAGGATACCCTTTTGATTAAGGTTAAACCTGCCGGGCCAACCTGCCACACCGGATCCAGAAGTTGCTTTTGCACGGATTACAATCAAAACTTTATTTTTGAGTTAGAGCATATTATTTCGGATCGGTACAACAATCCCAGTGAGAATTCTTATATCAATAAATTAAGACAAAAGGGGCTTAATAAAATTGCACAAAAGGTTGGCGAAGAAGGCGTAGAAACAGTAATCGCGGCGTTAAATGAAACAGAAGAAGATTTGATTAATGAAGCTTCCGATCTCGTTTTTCATTTGCTGGTTTTATTGAAAGAGAAAAACATAGGCCTTAAAAGCATTTCTAAAAATTTAGAACAAAGGCATTTGAAAAAACTGTAGCCCTTACTTCTAAAATTCATGATTGAAATTAAGCAGCTTGCCAGTATGCCCGGACACCAAAATCCGATCTATACGGTTGAAGCATCCCAAAAACAAGGCATCATTTTTACCGCTGGAAACGATAAAGGAGTTGTTGAGTGGAGCTTATCAAAAAAAGAATTTATCAAGGTTTTAATGCCGGTGGAAAGCTCTGTTTATGCTTTGCATGCTCCTAAATCAATACCGATACTTGCGGTTGGTGAAAGAAACGGTACGGTTAGCTTATTCAATTTTGAGGAGCAAAAAATAACAGCCATTCTAAAATTTCATCACAAATCTGTTTTTGATATCAAATCTTTAAAATCAAAAGAGGAATTATTAGTTGCTTCTGAAGACGGAAGTGTTTCTGTTTGGGATTTAAAGCCAGCCACCTTTAATACTTTGTTGTTTAGTTTTAAGGTAAGCACGGCAATGGTTAGGGTAATCAGCATTAGCCCGGATGAGGAAACCGTGGCTTTTGGCTGTAAAGATAACCGGATCAGAATTTATAGCTCAAAAGATTACAGTTTACTTCATGATTTTGAAGCGCACACCCTTCCAGTATCGTCGTTAGCATATTCACCTGATGGCAATTACTTAATTTCAGGGAGCAGGGATGCCCAACTAAACATCTGGACAACTTCCGGTTTTACTTTAATAAAAAATGTTCCTGCACATAAGTTTGCAATATATTCTGTGGCATGGCATCCCCATCACTCTATCTTTGCAACCGGAAGCAGAGACAAAACCATTAAGATTTGGAGCGATGACTTTCAATTATTAAAAACAATAAGTATTGATAAAGGCTACCCGGCTCACAGGCTCTCAGTTAATAAACTAATCTGGGAACCTGTTAACGGACATTTAATTTCTGTTAGTGATGATAAACTGGTAATGATCTGGAAAGTAAGTTTAAGCTAGCAGATTTCATTTTGGTTCATTAAGGGTAATAACGTTTAATTATTCGGAGCTTATGGGTATACTTTTTAAGTTCAGAGCTGTAAATTCCTTCTGTATCAATTCGATCAATTTTTACCCTTCCTGATGCATGAATGATTTGGTTGTTATTCAACATCATACCCACATGGACTATCTTACCTTCAGCATTATCAAAAAATGCAAGATCGCCAGGTTGTGCTTCCTGTAAGAAGTTTACCATATCGCCTTGTTCTGCTTGCTGCCATGCATCACGTTTTAGTTTAATCGCAAACTGCTTAAAAACCATTTGGCAGAAACCGGAACAATCAATACCGAAGGGCGACCGCCCACCCCATAAATAAGGCGTGTTTAAATAAAAATAAGCTGCTTCACTTATTTTAGAGGAAAACAAATTTATATCAGGCATTAAAGCCGGAAGCAATGTTGAATAAAAAGTTTTTCCAATATAAAATTTACCATTTTGATAGGCCGGCAAATAACTTGCAGCCACTAAATTTAAAACTTCACCTGTTGCGATGTTTTGAACCGCCTGGTGGATATTAAAGCCAATTATGGTTTGCTGCTTATTTAAAATTTCGAAAGTTGCAAAATCAACTTCGGCATACTGCTTAAAATCTATCCAACCTTTATAATCATCGTAGGAAGTCAATATCAAAATCCAGCTTTCCTTTTTTTCTAATATTTTGAAATGGTCACCAAACAATAACTGGGATACCATCTCGCTCCGGTCTGAGGGTTCGGCCCTTAAAGGCACGAGGCTCAGATTGCAAACACCAAAAATTTGATTCATATTAGCAAATAAAGTAAATTTAGATGATAGCTATTAACTATCTACTATTTTCTGGGCCAAAAAAAACTTAAAATCTATTAATTCGCCATGATTAATCTCGACAACTTAAAAAAAATACTCATTGCTGTAGAAGACAGCGTTTATTCAGATCAGGCTGTCAATTATGGACTTTCGCTTGCCCGAAAACTTCAGGCTGAAGTTGCTTTGGTACATGTAAATGAAATTCCGGCTGCAACCCCATATATAGCTGATCCGATGATGAACGAAACTTCTTTTATCGTTCCCGAGATGATGAACATTCAGGAAGATGCCAGTAATGCCTTATTTGACAGGATTAAAAAACAAGCCGGAGATGAGGTTATAATTTATACTTACATACGCTTAGGAACACCAAAAACAGAAATTTTATCAACAGCAGAAGAATGCAACGCAGACCTGATTATTTTAGGAACACACGGCCGTACAGGTTTTGATCATTTTATATCAGGAAGCGTGGCTGAAAGTGTGGCCCGAAGATCAAAGTGCCCTGTATTAATTATCCCTAACAAAGATTAGTCTATATAATAAAAACGGTAATCCGTGTACTTAAGACTAAGAATACAGCGATTGAGGTTAATCTAAATGCAAAAATGCTTTTTTAGATAATAATTCTTCTTCTGTTTCGCGTATATCTTCATCATCAACACAACAATCTACCGGACAAACAGCGGCACATTGTGGTTCGTCATGAAAACCCACGCATTCTGTACATTTATCAGAAACAATAAAATAAACCTCATCAGAAACTGCTGAACGTGCTTCTTCAGCATTTTGAACTGTACCGTCAGGGAAGTTGATCAGCCCACGTAAACTAGTACCATCAGAATATCGCCAGGCGGCACCTGCATCGTAAATCGCATTATTTGGGCATTCAGGCTCGCAAGCTCCGCAATTTATACACTCATCGGTTATTTTAATTGCCATCTCTGTATAAAAGTCTAATTTCTTGAGTTAATTTAGCAGCGTTAACTATGCAGAAATGCATAAAAACGCACAAATATAACATAATTAGAGGTATTTAAGTTTGGAGATTTCATTTTTGACTTACAAAAGAAGGTTAGAAGCCTTCGCCCTTTTGGGCGATTTTTTGAATAGCCCCGACCCTGGCTTAGAGGAGTTAATTTTACAAGGCCCGCAACAAAATTCGTGGTTTACGGTAGAAAATATTCGCAAGGCTATTGCCGGCATTGGGCAAATGCTTATCCGGGCAGACCTGGAAATATGGTTTAATTCTGCTTCTGCTGATTTTGAAAAAAAGAATCAAAATTTAAAAGCTGTAGGCTTAATTTTGGCTGGAAACATCCCTTTGGTGGGATTTCATGATGTTCTTTGCGTACTTGCGTCTGGTAACAAGGCGTTAATCAAACTTTCATCCAGCGACCAAAAACTTACACCTTATATTCTTACCAAATTAACAGAAATTGAACCAACGTTTTTAGAAAGGTTCCAGTTTGTAGAACGATTAATTCATTATGATGCTGTAATCGCTACCGGAAGTGGAAATTCCTCCAGGTATTTTGAGTATTACTTTAAAAATGTTCCGCATATTATTCGCAAAAACAGAAATAGTATAGCGGTACTAAACGGCAATGAATCGAAAGCATCATTAACAGATTTAGGGCACGATATATTTGATTATTTTGGATTGGGATGCCGCAATGTTTCTAAAGTTTATGTACCTGTGGGCTATGATTTTAAATTTTTTTTTGAAGCTATTGAAGAGTTTAAAGCTGTAGCAGATCACCATAAATATTTTAATAATTACGAGTATAATAAGTCCATTTTTCTGGTAAATATGCAGAAGCATTTAGATAACGGATTTCTTCTGTTAAAACAAGACGAACGCATAGCATCACCGCTGGCAGTTTTATATTTTGAAGAGTATGTAAGCTTATTGCAGCTTTCGCAGGTTTTAAAATCTCTTGATCAGCAAGTGCAATGCGTGGTAACAAATATGCCTGTCGTTTCGCAAAGCATTGATTTTGGGCAAACACAACAACCCAAGCTTTGGGATTACGCAGACAAAATAAACACACTTAATTTTTTAAATACCTTAAATTAACCCCTATAACCTAAGAATAAAACTGTTCTTTTGTGGAAAATTTTAACTTTGGCCATCATGTACATCATCAAAGTAAAGGGCATTGCTAAAATACCAGATTATGTACAGCTACGTGATGATAATTTTACCTTGCTTGCTTATTTTCGTGTTGACAGACCGGAAAAAGCTTTATTGAAGGCAGGTTTAGCAGAACACGAGGAGTATATTATGAAAACAGTTAATGAACTTCCATTTGGAAAAGTCTTTAAATTAGAAATTTAGTTATGCCAGGTGATTCTATTATTAAATTACAGGGTGTTGATGTTTACCAGCAAAAGCACCTTGTTCTAAATCATGTAAATCTGCAGGTTGATAAAGGAGAATTTGTTTTCCTGATCGGTCAGACCGGTTCTGGAAAGAGCAGCCTTCTTAAAATAATATATGGTGATTTGCACATTGCGAATGGGGAAGGATTGGTAGCTGGATTTGATCTGAAAAAATTATCTGAAAGGGATATCCCGTACCTGCGCCGTAAATTAGGTATCGTTTTTCAGGATTTTCAACTTTTAACTGATCGAAGCATTGAAGACAATTTGGTATTTGTAATGAAAGCTACCGGTTGGAAAGATAAAACTTTAATTACTGAACGGATTTATGATGTTTTAGATAAAGTTGGGTTACGATCAAAGCTTAAAAAAATGCCGCACGAAATTTCTGGCGGAGAGCAACAAAGAATCGTTATTGCAAGGGCTTTATTAAACGATCCCGAAATTATTTTAGCTGATGAGCCGACTGGTAACCTGGATCCGGATACTTCAGAAGAAATTGTGATCCTGCTTAAAAAAATAAGCCAGGGAGGAACAGCGGTTTTAATGGCTTCGCATGATTATCATATCATCCGAACCTTCCCTTCGCGGATTATTAAATGCGAAGGTGGGAAGGTTCATGAAGACGCCACGATCGTGTAGCATTTAACACAACTCTGCCAAGGCTTAAAAAATTCTAAATTGTCCTGCTTTTTTATTAAAAGGCTGACAGCTTGACTGCTAATAAACGCTTGGCAAAAAATTTGTCTACCTGTTTTTAACAATTATAAATAATCAAATTCACAATACGTTCCAGTCTCAAATTGGAATCTATAATTTCAAGTTACGCAAATGAATTTTTCAGATATGTTGAAGAAGAAAAAAATTCAAGAAGAAGCATTAAATCTTGAGGAGCAAGAACTTCAGAAAATTTCTGAAGAAATTAAGTATGTAAATGAAGCACACAAAAACGACCCTGATGAGCCACAGCCTGAACAGGAAACTGAATCTTCTGAAGAAGATAAGCTTAAGGCCGAGATATCTGAGTGGAACAATAAATATTTACGCTTATATGCAGAGTTTGATAATTACAAACGCCGCACTGTAAAAGAGCGCATAGAATTGCAACAAACGGCTGGCAAAGACGTAATAGTTGACTTGTTACCCGTTCTGGATGATTTTGAAAGAGCTTTAAAAGCAATGGAAAACGCATCCGAGATCAATGCTGTTAAAGAAGGCGTGAATTTAATTCATAATAAATTTAAAAATATCTTGATGCAAAAAGGGCTCAAGGAAATGGAATCACATGGAACCGCCTTTAACGCGGATATTCATGAAGGCATTACCAATATACCCGCACCCAGTGATGACTTAAAAGGAAAAATTCTGGATGAACTTGAAAAGGGTTATTATTTAAATGATAAGTTAATCCGCTTTGCTAAAGTGGTAATAGGTGCATAGTAAATGTGTAGTTGAATAGTTGTGAAGAGGTTACCAGGCGCAAACAAGTAATTTTCCTTAAATAAGATTTGCAAAAAAATGATGTTCGAATGTTGTGATACTGTAAACACTGTATCAGCAAGCATTGGTTAAATATAAAGATGGCTAAAAGAGATTATTACGATATATTGGGGGTGCAGCGGAATTCCAATGCCGACGAGATTAAAAAAGCCTACCGGAAGATGGCTATTAAATACCATCCGGATAAAAACCCAGGCGACAAACAAGCTGAGGATAACTTTAAAGAAGCTGCCGAAGCATATGAAGTTTTAAGTAACGGCGACAAGAAGCGACGGTATGACCAGCATGGCCATGCCGCAAACGCCGGAAGTGCTGCCGGTGGCGGTTACGCTGGCGGAAATATGAACATGGACGATATTTTCAGTCAGTTCGGCGATATTTTTGGTGGTAATAGCGGTGGCGGCGGTGGTAGCCCGTTCGATAGTTTTTTTGGAGGTAGTGGTGGCCAAACCAGGGGTGGCCGAAGAGTTAGCCGAGGCAGTAACCTAAGGATTAAAGTAAAATTAACTCTTGAAGAAATAGCAAAAGGCACTGAAAAAAAAGTTAAAGTAAATAAACAGGTGATTTGTAATACCTGTGATGGATCCGGTGCCAAAGATAAATCTTCATTCAACACCTGCCGTACTTGTGGTGGTGCGGGCTCCGTTAGAAGGGTTACCAATACCATTTTAGGCCAGATGCAAACTACCAGCACCTGCCCAACCTGTAATGGCGAGGGAAATGAAATTACCTCAAAATGCATTACCTGTCATGGGGAGGGATTGGTTCGTGGCGAAGAAACCATTACGATAAATATTCCTGCCGGGGTAAGTGAAGGCATGCAGTTATCCATGAGCGGTAAGGGAAACGCGGCGCCCAGAGACGGTGTTCCCGGAGACCTAATTATTTTGATAGAAGAATTACCTCATGAATCCTTAAAGCGTGAAGGAAACAACATTATTTACGACCTGCACATTAGTTTCGTTGATGCCACGTTAGGTTCAAGCGTAGAAGTTCCTACTATTGACGGGAAAGCGAAAATCAAAATTGAACCCGGAACACAAGGCGGAAAGATTTTAAGATTAAAAGCCAAAGGTGTTCCAGAAGTAAACTCCTACCACCGCGGCGATCAGCTGATCTATGTAAATATCTGGACACCTAAAGCCCTAAATAAAGATGAACGGGATCTGCTTGAAAAATTGCAGGATTCTCCAAATTTTAAACCTCAGCCTGGTAAAAATGAAAAGAGCTTTTTTGACAGGATGAAAGAATATTTTGAATAAAATTTTCCATACTATAAAAAGGCCTGTTTGTTTACACCAACAGGCTTTTTTTTAACTGCAATCCGTACCTACAGCTTTGCGGCTCTTTAATTCCCTTTTTTGGGCGTGCCCCTTCAATTTTAAAAAGATCTTGCCTTAATAACACTACCTCCACCAATTGAATACAGCAATGATTAATTCAGATAGATTTGTTAAAGTTATCGCGGGCAAACGAACAATAACATTGTAATTCTAAACTTACTATTCTCTCCTTCACGAGTACACTAATTCTATAATAACAAAAATGGGGATAATATCTGCTGGCCAATAATTATGGCTTAGCTCTTATCCATTTTACAATGCAAAGCACTTCCGGCAAATTGAAAAGGCATTCATTTTTAAATAGAAACAGTGTTATTTCTTACCCGGTACTGTCCAGAAGTAAATAGTTGCCCCGTCAACCTCAATAGTTTGTTCTGGTTTCCAGTCGCCCATATCAAAATCATGCGAAACAATGCGGGTGCCCGGTTTTAATTGTTTTAAGAGAGTTGGGCGTAACCTCAAGTTTACTGAAGGTAAAAGATAAAGAGTAACCACCGAAGCCGGACTAAAATCAGTTTTAAACAGATCAGCCTGTTCAAACTTAACTTTGTCTGTTACATTGGCATCCTTCGCATTTTGATTGGCTTCGCGTATTCGTTCAGGATTGAGATCAATTCCTTTGCCGGTGGCGCCATATTTTTTTGCAGCTGTGATCACTATTCTTCCGTCGCCGCAGCCCAGATCGTATAAAACATCATTTGGGCCAACTTTAGCCAGTTTAAGCATGGCATCAACCACGGCCGGCCGGGTTGGAACATAGGGTACATCCAGTTTTAAATCTTTGGTAACACTTTGAGCTGTCGCGATGCCTGCGATACCTGAAACCATCATAAATGCAAGAAAAAACTTTTCAATTGTTTTCATAATTTTTTGATTTGTTTGAAGATGAATTTTTAGACCGTTTAACTGTATAAATTATTCTTTTGGATGGGATTTTAAGATGACTTTTCTCCATTCTTTATTTTAAAAATCAGTATTAATAAAAGCCCGATTAACAAAACACCGATTCCTAAAAACGCACCAATACCCGAATACATCACACTTGAATATAGAAGGTAAGCACTTGTTAAGCAAAACAAAGCTGGTGTAATGGGATAAAATGGAACCCTAAACGGGCGCTCCACATAAGGTTCTTTCCTTCTTAAGATAAACAAGGATAACCCTACCATCAAAAAGAAGAACCAGAAAACCGGAGCGGTATATTCAATCATTGTTTCAAAGCCACTACGGGTAAATAATCCCAAACTAATCAATCCTAAAGAAATTAATCCCTGTATTAAATATGCGTTTAAGGGCACTGATTTTAGCGAATTCCACCGACCCATGCCAGAGAAGATCCTGAAATCCCGCCCAAGGGAATAATTGGTTCTGGCGCCGGTAAAAATGGATGCATTTGCCGAGGTAAGCGCAGAAACAGCAACCAAAACACCAATGAGAATAACACCCGGCTCACCCATAGAGATGCGCATCAGATCTATTGCTACCGCTTCAGAACCGGCCATATTACTTAATCCAAGAACCCTTAGATAAGCCATATTTATTAACAAATAGATTATAGTAATCACAATCAGGCTGATGATCAATGCTTTTGCCAACTGCTTTTTACCCGATCGCAACTCAGAGGAGATATAGGCCGCTTCATTCCAGCCGCCAAATGTTAGTAAAACAATAACCATTGCCAATCCCGCTGAGGAGTGATTTGAGGAAGTTAAAGGGCTTACCGCGATGGACGTAACCTGCTCAGGAGCCATAAAAAACCCAACAATAATGATCAGTAAAATTCCCAACACTTCAATGGACGTCAATAATTTTTGAGTGCCTGCCCCGAAAGTAATTCCCAGGCAATTGATGGCTGTTAACAAAATAACCACTACCGCAGCATAAATGACAGAGGAAAATTGGCCGAGGCTGTAAACCTGCGAAGCATAATCACCGAAAATAAAAGCTAATAACGCAATAGAACCTGTTTGAATAATACTTAGCCGCGACCATGCGAACAGGAATGAAAGACGTTTACCAAAAGCACGTGAAAGAAAATGATAATCTCCTCCTGTATCAGGGAAAGCGGTGGTGAGTTCGGCATAGCACAAAGCACCAATTAGCGAAACAACTCCACCGGCAAGCCAGAAAAACATAAAAAGGGTGTCGCTGTCTGAATTTGCCGCAACTAAAGAGGGGCTGCGAAATATTCCGGCGCCTATCACAATTCCCACAATCAAAGCAATGGCATCTAATAAACTAAGTGCAGACTTAGGAACACCGTTTTTAATAACGAGGGCAGAATGCCCTGTCACGTGTATTGACTTCGTTACTTGAGATGCCTCCTCAATACTGCCTTTCATCATACCAACCGATATAAAATAAATGGATGTATTTTGATTGCGAAGCACCTGCCGGAACAAAAAACATTCAAATCTGAACGCTTTTATTTAAATGCTTTCCACCACAACTAATAATAGTACAAGTACAGGGTGCAGTAGTTTTTATTTTTTTTGAATGTTTTTTTAACAATACAATTTTGAAGACACGTTACCCGGCTTGGTTTCACTTAAACTAAAATGTCATCCGCTGGCTAAGTTGGTCTGTTCCCAGACAATATGAAATAATCAGGACGACGAAATAATTGTCTTAAGATATAGATTTTCAACTTTTAATCTGGCCCAGGGGGTTTTCCTGAGAAATTTTAAACTTGACTTAACTCCGGGGTTATTATTAAAGCAATCTATATTTATTTTCATACCCAATTCCTCCCATCCATACTTCTCAACCAGTTGCAAAACCATATTTTCAAGGGTAATGCCATGCAAAGGGTTATTCGCCTGTTCCATATTTATATTTGAGTACGATGCAAATGTAACGATTGTACATTCCCGGTTAAAACCCAAACTTGTAAAAAACGATAAAAGCTATTATGGTTCTTTCCCTCAGGTGATAGCGGTGGTCTGTTTCTATCAGCAGAACTGAAGGGGTGCTTCCATTTTTTTACATTAAAAATTTTAGTTTTTACCACATTCGCCTTCGGCACCTCCGCCAGTTGTGCACAGCAATAATTATTAGTACGGGCAACCAGGAGTTTTAAAAAATCAACCTCCTCACACTTCTCTTATTTAAAAGTCATAAATTCAAATCATGAAAAATATCCTGATGGTCATGCTCTTCTTCTTTTCTCTCGCAGGATGCACGGAAGAAAAATACGCGGATAAACGCCCGGCAGAGCAGTCAAGGTTTGTCGGCCTTATTCGCGAATGGCGAGATACAATTAATGCCGCTCAAAAGAACCCAGGTTTACGCATGCAGCTTCTGGAAAAAGGGGTATTTTCTGCAAAAACTCACATACAAGATAGCCTGCAACTACAATTCAGTTTATGGGAAGCACGTGTCCTAAACCTCGCCCCGGATCCCACAGCATCTGAATATATCATCGCATCTTTTGGAATGAATCTGGATGGAGGCAAAATGACCGAGGAATTCCGTTTTAAATCTTTGGTGTTTACAAGCCGTACTTTTCAATCGGACCCAGCTTATGCAATCTTAAAAACGCTGAAGGCTGGCGATATTATTCGCATAAGTGGCAACTTTAAAACCGTACAAAAAACCATTAACATAGACAGTTTTAATGACCTTACCCAATCAAAGAACGTGCTGGACAATCCCGAATTTAAAGTAGAAATAACAACTCTGGAGAAACTTGAATGAGTAATAGACTATAGAACAACCGGGAAGAAAGCTATATAGTTGTACTACCTTAACTTTCTCTGCTTTCCAAGCGTAGCTAAAATTTCGGGATTGTTGCGCTGATCATCAATCGCAAAACCTTCGCCCGGATAACCTAACTTCATTGTAACTTTGTTATTATCACTTGCATAGTCCATAGTTATGGAATGATCACAAGTTGAACTTGAATAGCTTGGTTTATTGATGCCATAATAAATGACTCGATTATCAATCGTAACAGCGAATGGAAAGCCATCTCTTAAAGTCATTAATTTCTGTACCGAGTTTGCAGAAAAAGTAAATTCATGCATTCTTCTATTGTACTCCAAAATGTCCTGGTTACTGATAATGGGAATGTCTTCTAAAACGGCTTTGCTTGCGTCAACCTGGCATTTATTAGTAAGCATCTGAGATGATTTAAGTAAATAGAATTCCATTTTTGCACCTGCTTGTACTTCATCCTTTTTACAGGAAAAGCCCGCCACGCTAAATATCAGTATGAATAAAAACGGTTTCATTTTGTAGGTTTTTGTTATGAGCCTCAAATAATTTATTTATTAATCTAACGATTTAAAGCGAAATCATGAGCTTAACCTTAAGATGTATCTATTTCTTGTTTAACAATTGGGTTGTGATAAGGGACACAGGTATTTCTCCTTTTAAAAAGTTGTGGAAATACAATTTACCTCTACCTATTCTCACCACTTGTTTAAACCAAGCAACTTTTTGCCCAGCTCAGACAGTTCCGCTATCGGGTTTTGTTTTTCCCTTTCCATGGGATCACCCGGAAAAGCATAACCCTGCATTGCTTCTCTGCTTTGCCAGCTATTAATTCGCCACTGCTTTAATTCTTCATTTTCTTCCTGGGCAGGCATCATGGAAACATATTGAGCGATACGAACTTTATGCCCGCTTGTATTTGGCCGGATCCCATGAGGCAACAAACTATTAAAAATTAAAAGATCACCAGCTTCAAGTTTCACCTTCACAATATCAAAACCAGTTGTATCCGGTTTATAATGATCGCGGTCTTCGGGCTGAGTTAACTTCCAGATATCATACGTTTTAAAAAGCGCTGGCACACATTGAAACCCGCCCATGTTTTCATCTGTCTGATCAGCTAAAGCGATAACTCCCTGAACGTTCTGTGGTTTTGTTTCAGGATCATAATCCCAATGAATAAAACCTTTATATTCAAAACCTGGCCGTATTGGAAAATTTAAGTTAGCCCTGTCAATCGTAACCCATAGCTTTTCGGTTCCCCAAATATCGGCGTAAGCCTGGTGAACTTTAGGAAACTGCCTGTTGTCCCACATAAACTGCTGATTGTAAATTTCAACCATACCCGTATTGTTCAGCTCTGTCATTTGCATTTGGGCATTCGGTTTTTTATACCAGCTTTCTATATCCTGCGGGTCTTTATCTTCGTACTTCCATAAATAATCAGCAAGGCGCTCAGCCTGTTCTTTTGGTACCGCATCTTTTATAATCACATAGCCATTGTCCGTCCAGAACTGCCAGTCATCTTCATTAAGTAGAGAAAGCACTTTGCCGTTACTGCGGTCGTTTAATTTAAGCTGGCTTGATTTTGCGGTAGAAGGATTACCGGGTATCTCCTTGTGCCCATGTTTCATTTCTACTTTCATAATTTTAGGCGTTACCGCGATGTGATGTTTGACAGAATAAATAAGCTTCTTTTAAATCCTTTCGCTTTTACCGGATTTAACGCTTCTGAAAATTGCATCTACTACTTTCATATCCTTCATTCCCATTTCGCCCGGCACTCTGGTCACTTTACTTTGCATCACACACTGAGCGAAGTCGTCCATTTGCAAAGCTTGTTCGTAAACCTGTGGAAAGTTCATGGCTCCTTCTGGTGTTTTTCCATTTTGCCCGCTGTATCCGTAGGCCGGTTCTAAGCTAAAATCACCCTTTTCTGCCTCGGCACGTAAATATCCGTAGTTTTTAGCGAAGCTGGTTTCGCCTTTGGCTTTTGTTCCGCCCGGAAACTCTAATTCCCAGCTTATTGTTTCTTCCACTTCTTTAAACAAAGGATTTCCTGATTTTACCTCCTTCGCTGTCACAAAAATTGGTTCTTCACCAATGGTATATCTGGAACCTTGTATCGCATAAACTCCCATGTCCATTAAAGGGCCGCCACCTAATGCCTTTTTCAACCTCCAGGCATTTGGATCGCCCCCATAACTAAATCCGTTTGATGCATCTATCGATAAAATCTTACCGTAGACTTTTTTCTGTCCAAGCCGCATCATTTCCTGGTTGTGAGGTTCAAAGTGCAACCGGTAACCAATGCTTAGCATTTTACTGGCTTCTTTACAAGCTGAAATCATTTCATTACATTCTTCAGCATTCATAGCCATTGGTTTTTCACAAATAACATGCTTACCAGCTTTGGC
>JACMND010000006.1 GCA_014378705.1 Pedobacter sp.
AAACTGGCAAAAAAAAATAACCTGCACCTGCAAAAAACCGATGAGCATGTCATTGGCTATCTGGATGCCCGAAATAAGCATTTCAAGATACTGTTGTTTCAGTATAATGTACTGGTGCTATTTAAAACCTTTATTACTGCTGCCATGCTAATTGTTGGAACAATTTTATTGGTAAATCAGCAATTAAATATCGGCCAGTTTATTGCCGCTGAAATCATCATACTTCTTATACTAAATTCTGTAGAAAAGCTCATAAATAATTTGAGCAGTGTGTATGATACGCTAACATCCCTGGAGAAAATATCCAGTTTTACCGAAAAGCCTATAGAAGAAAATGGCTCTGTTCAATTACCAGAGAACAGTAACGGATTAAAAATACAAATGATAAATCTCAGTTTTAGTTATAATAATAAAACGGAGGTATTACATAATATTTCGCTTCAAATAAATCCAGGAGATAAAGTTTGTGTAATGGGCAACGATGGTTCTGGTAAAACTACCCTCCTAAGGCTTATGACTGGATCTTACACCGATTTTAAAGGTGCACTGTTAATGGATGATATACCAGTTGGAAATTACGATTTAGCGTCTCTCCGCTCGCAAATTGGTGTATTAATAAATCAACAGGATATTTTTCAAGGCACTATTTGGGAAAATATTTCTTTGGGGAATAATAGTATTTCTATGCAATCAGTGTCTGAAATTGCCGTAAAAGTGGGCCTTAAAGATTTTATCGACAAATTGAGAAACGGATATGACACAATGCTTAACCCAACTGGTAAGCAATTGCCTCGCAATGTTATTCATAAAATTTTATTGGTAAGGGCACTAACCGGCAAGCCCCACTTGTTACTATTAGAAGATCCGTGGACGAATTTGGAAAACGATAACCGCTTTCAAATAATTCAATTATTAAATGAAACAAAAAATACAACCCTTGTGGTTGTCTGCAATGATGAAAACTTCGCTAAACAATGTGATAAGGTTATCCTCATGAAGGAAGGCAGTATCATTATAAAAGAAAATGGTAAAAACATATAAAAAGGAATCATGACCAATCTTAATCTTAAGTCGTATTCACATATCTACCATCATAATAAAACCAGCAGGGTAAAACTTTGGTTTTTTTTCTGCGTGCTTATATTTATTGTTTTTTTGTTTTTGCCCTGGACACAAAATATTAGAGCGGCTGGTTCTGTAACAACACTATTTCAAGATCAGCGGCCGCAACAAGTAAATACTATTATTGGTGGCCGTGTAATGAAATGGTACATTAAAGAAGGTGATTATGTACAGGCAGGCGATACTTTGGTGCAATTAACTGAAGTAAAAGTAGATTATCTCGACCCGGATTTAGTACAACGTACACAGGATCAACTTGCGGGCAAGCAATTATCCGTTAACTATTACAAGAAAAAAGTAGATGTAACGCAACAACAGATTGGTGCTATTAATACAGGGCTGGAGCTTAAACTTAAACAGTTGGTAAACAAGCTTAACCAGTTAAGGTTAAAAGTACAGGCCGACAGCGCGGAATCAGCAGCGGCCAATAATGACTATATTATTGGCAGTAAACAGTTTGACCGACAGAAAGCGATGTTTGATAGCGGCCTGGTTTCTTTAACCCAATTAGAAAGTAGAAACCAGCAATATCAGAACGCGAGGGCAAAAAAAATTAGTGCCGAAATTAAATTAGCTAACAGCCAGCAGGATTTAACAATTACTAAAATAGATGTTAGTGCCTCGCGGCAAGAAAACATTGAAAAAGTAACCAAAGCCCAGAGCGAGCAATTTCAATCCCTTACCCAAATTGCAAGCGGGCAGGCGGATGTTGCGAAACTAAAAAATCAATCCGCTAATTACAGCATCCGCAACAACATGTACTTCCTGCTGGCATCTCAAAGCGGACAAATTGTGAATGCTCAAAAAGCAGGTATCGGTGAAATTGTAAAAGACGGTGATATGATTGCTGAAATTGTACCTGATAAAATTCAGTATGCGGTAGAAATGTTTGTAAAACCACTTGACCTGCCTTTGATCGCACCAGGACAAAAAGTGCGTTTTCTTTTTGATGGATTTCCCGCAATCGTATTCAGCGGTTGGCCCAAAGCGTCATCCGGAACGTTTGGGGGAGAGATTGTAGCTGTGGAAAGCAATGTAAGTTTAAACGGGAAATTTAGGGTACTCGTAAAAGAAGATGTTGCCGCCAAACCCTGGCCCAAAGAATTAAAAATGGGGGTCGGTGCAAATGGCATTACTTTATTAAAAGATGTGAGGGTGTGGTATGAGCTATGGCGCAACATCAATGGTTTTCCTCCAGATTATTACAAAAAAGAAGAACCGAAACAAAAAATAAAATGAATTCAATAAAATATCTGATCCTATTTTCTGCTTTTGTATTATCTAGCTCAGCCAAAGGGCAGGATACATTGCAAAGATTATCGGCCCAACAGGTAATGGAGATAGTAATGCAATACCACCCGGTGGCTAAGGAAGCTGATATATTTATTGAGAAAGCAAAAGCGGATGTTACTATCGCAAAGGGAATGTTTGACCCTGTTTTGCAGAATGAAACAGCTAAGAAAAAATTTGATGGCAATAACTATTATCAGTATAACCGGCCTGAACTTTCCATCCCCACATGGTTTGGTATAGAAGTATCCGCAGGGTTAGAATATTTATCTGGTAACCGAACCAACCCGGTAGAAACTAAAGGAGAAACCAGTTATTTGGGTATTAGCATGCCCCTAATAAAAAACCTATTGATGGATAAAAGAAGAGCCGCATTGCAAACAGCTAAGATTTTTAGGGAAGCTTCAGCCACAGAGAAAAGAAATATACTGAATAACTTGCTGCTTGATGCAATGGATAATTACTGGAACTGGGTGCAGCAATACCAGGTAAATAAAATATTAATTGACGCAGTATCTGTTAATCAAAAAAGAGTTGAACTGGTAAAAACCGCTTTTCGCCTTGGAGAACGACCCGCTATTGATACTACTGAAGCATTGACTCAACTACAAAATATTGAATTGCTGAAAAGCCAGGCCTCACTTGATTTTCAAAATGCAGGTCTGGATTTATCTGTTTTTCTGTGGACAGCCGCTACACAACCTTACATTCTTTCTGCCAGGGTTGTACCTGAAGATGATTTACCATTTTTAAACATAGCATCGGGTATCGTTCCTGAACTGAGTAGTTTATTAGAGTCGGCCCGGCGAAATCATCCGGAGTTGCTTTTTTATACCTATAAACTGGATGCATTAAATATTGATAAAAGATTAAAATTTCAGGAACTTTTGCCTAAGCTAAACTTTCGATACAACCAATTAAGCAAAGGATATAATATTTGGGAAAACAGTCCTGAGCCTTTTTTTGAAAATAATTTTCAATATGGTCTCTCAATGGGAATACCGCTTCGCTTGTCAGAAGGAAGGGGAGAATATAAAAAATCAAAATTAAAAATTATAGAAACACAGTTGCAGCTAACTCAAAAACAACTGGCGGTTGAAACTAAAATAAAGAATTATTTCAATCAATTGCTCACACTAAAAAATCAAGTGGTTTTGCAGGAAAAAGCCTATAAAAATTACGCATCCTTGTTGCGTGGAGAAGAAATCCGCTTTATGGCTGGCGAGAGTTCACTTTTTTTTATTAATGCCAGGGAAAATAAGGCGCTGGAAGCCTTGCAAAAATTACAGGAACTTAAAACCAAATATTTTAAGACAGAAACTTTCCTGCAATGGGCTGCAGGCTTACTCATACCGTAAAAATTAATTAAGATGCGTACAAGGTGATTTTTTGCATCCCTTTAATTTATTTTTTGTGAATATTTTTTTCAATTAAAAGTTGAATGATCCCATCTACCAAACCTACCCGGGGTACAAATATCTGCTTTATGCCGGCCCACTTCATAACGGTCAAATAAATTTTACTTGCGGGAATAATTACGTCAGCACGATCCGTATTTAATCCTAAAACATTAATGCGGTCTTTTAAAGAATGAGAATTTAAAAATGCATAGAGGGAACTTAGTTTTGTAAACGCCATTGGCGCATCCTCTTTTTCATCAGCCATTTTATATAACTTATTAATATTGCCTCCGGTACCAATTCCCATCAGGTTTTTATGAACCTTGTTTTGCTCTTTAACCCATTCTCTCATTTCAATCCAGGTTTCTTCTTTATCCTGGTTATCCAGTATGCGAATCCCACCAAGGTTAAAAGAACGTGAAGCAACCATGTTCCCATCGGTGAACACAGATAGTTCTGTGCTGCCACCGCCTACATCAATATACAGGTAGTTCTTCTTTTTCTCCAGATGCTGATCAATATGACTGGAATAAATAATATTCGCTTCCCTTTGTCCACCCACGATTTCCAGTTCTATATTTGCTTTTACTAAAATTTCTTTAACGATTTGAGGCCCGTTTTTGGCTTCACGCATGGCTGAAGTGGCACAGGCCATGTAATCTGTTACATGGTAAACATCCATCAGGTTTCGAAAAGCCTGCATGGTTTTAAGCAGTTCGTCAAACTTCCTGGGAGATATTTTTTTATCCACAAATGCGTCGTCCCCAAGTCTTAAAGGAACTCTGATAAGCGTATTTTTTTTAAAAGTGATTTCAGGTTTGTTTTCGTTAATATCCGCTATAAGTAATCTTACAGCGTTTGATCCAATGTCTATAGCGGCGTATCTCAATTTTTAGTGTTTTTATTTTTTAAGTAAGAGTAGATATCTGTTTGTGACCTGTGTATTCCTTTTAAACGGCCACGCAAATAGCGGTTATTATTAAATTGGTTTATTTCGCGGGCTTTCGTATTATCTTTTAATTGAATGTCAATTATATCCCGAATTTCCTGCTGTATATCCTTGTCTATAACAGGAAAACCAACTTCCACACGCCGGTCTATGTTCCTTGTCATCAGATCAGCGGAGCTCAAATACATCAATTCCTTACCATTATTTGCAAATATCCATACCCGGGCATGCTCCAAATATTTATCTATAATACTTCTTACGGTAATATTTTCACTATACCCTTCAAGCCCCGGTATTAAACAACACATTCCCCTTATAATCATCTGAATGTTTACGCCGGCATTACTTGCATCGTAAAATCTGGAGATAAGATTTTCATCGCTCAAACTATTCATTTTTAAAATGATATATGCCGGTTTTCCATCATTTGCGTTCTTAATCTCAGTATCAATTAAAGAATATAATCTGTTTCTTGAATCCAAAGGAGACACTATTAGGTGCTTATAACCTTTATGAAAAACCTTTTTTTGCAATCCATCAAATAGTCTCACAAGTTCAAGGGTAATATCCGGATTTGAAGTAAAAAGACTGTGATCGCAATATAACTTGGCCGTTTTTTCATTAAAGTTGCCAGTAGCTAAATTTGCGTAAAATACATTCCTTCCTTTTTCAAATCTTTTTATCAGGCAAATTTTTGAGTGCACTTTGTAATCCGGCATTCCATAATTAACAATCACACCTTCTTCTTCAAGCCTGGTTGTCCAGTAAATATTAGCCTGCTCGTCAAAACGGGCTTTTAATTCTAAAAGGCAATTTACTTTCTTACCATTTTTAGAAGCATTGATCAAAGCGTTAATAATGCGTGAATTTTCTGCCAAACGATATAACGTGATACTGATTTCCAGCACCTTTGGATCAATAGCTGCTTCTCTTAAAAAATGGATTATATAATCAAAAGATTGATAAGGCAGGTTTATCAGGAAATCCTTTTTGGATATTTGAGAAAATATACTTTGCCCTATATTCAGATCTTTTAATGGTAAAGGAGCCATTTTAGTATACTCAAGGTCCTCATTTCCAACATTAGGAAAGTTTACAAAATCTTTAAAATTATGATACCGATTGCCAGGAATTAATACATCTGCCGTAAGATCAAGTTTGGCCACTAAAAAAGCAAGCATTTCCAGCGGCATACCAGTATCATATAACAAACGCATTGGTTTTCCTTTACTCCGTTTCTGCACACTTTTAGAAAGTGCATCAATAAATTTTTCGCTCAATTGCCTGTCCATATCTAGTTCCGCATCCCGGGTTAATTGAATTGAAAAAGCTTCAATCTTATCGAAATCAAAAATGAAAAACATCTCATCAAGGCAATATCTTATAATGTCATCAATCAGTATTACAAATTTTAAATAATTTGTTTCCGGCAAAACTATAAACCTTTTTAAGTTCTCTGTCGGAACCTCAATAATGGCGTATCTTGATTTATCTTTATTTTTCTTGATCAGCCTAACTAAAAAATAAATTCCACGATCTTTAAGTTCAGGGAAAGGCTTTTCCTTATCCAGCATTACCGGAACCAGGGTGCTTAAAATATTTTCCCTGAAATACGTTTTAACAAACAGCCCTCTTGAAACATTTAACTGTTGTTCATTTATAATAAAAATCTTTTGCAATGCCAATTCTTTAATAATATCATCTTCATACAAATGATTAAATTTGCGTTCCTGCCTCACAACAATGTTTTTAATTTGAGTTAATGTCTTTTTAGGATTGTAACCAATCAACTCTTTTGCTTTTGTGTTGAGCCTGGAAAGACGGTTTAAAGTAGCTACCCTAACTCTGTAGAATTCGTCTAAGTTGGATGAAAATATGGCTAGAAAACGTATGCGCTCAATTAAAGGGACTGTTTTGTCTGCGGCTTCCTGTAATACCCGATCATTGAAGGATAACCAACTGATCTCCCGGTTTATAAGAGGAATATTCTTCGGCATCGTATGTAAATAAAACAGTCCCGCCCTTTTTAAGGCCAGGACTGCAAAATTGAATAAAAAATGTTAATTCATTATTAACTGCGTATTAACATACACTTAATTAATGTTAATGTTTTATTCCTGGCCAGAACTTTCGCCAGCATCTTTTACATCGGTTTTAACTTCACTATTCTCATTTTTTATTTCGGCAGAAGGACTTACTTTTCTTGTTACAGGTCTTTTAACAGCTGGTTTACCTGTTGAAACTCTGGAAGACCCTGGTTTCTTTGCATTGGTCGTTTTTAATAAACCACTTGTTAAATTGGTATCCGGTTTAGCAACACGACGAACATAGGCACGCTTTGCTGGTTTTAAATCAGGTTTTACTGTAGTAATTTTTGAAACAACCATCTCTGCTTTGTTAGCAGAACTAGATGCTAATTTTGCTGTGGTTAACCTTTTTTTAAGATTCTTTGTTTTAGTTTTATTATTGTTTTCTAACTTATCGCCAACGGTTTGTTTTACATCCTTTAACTTATCTGATATTTTTTTTGCAAGTTGTTTACTGGTCCTTTTAATGTCTTTACCTAGTTTTCCGGCATCATGGCCCAAGTTGGTTATTACTTCCATAAACTTATCTGTTATAGAGGATTCCAATTCTTTTTTAGAAGCACGGCTATTAGCTTTATTAGCTAATTTTTTGGTTTTTGCTTTTTTTGCCATAGGATTTTAGTTTAGTTTTTTAAAACTGATAAAGCTAAGTTTGTGAAAAATTAAATATATCAACAAAAACCTAATTTTCAAATACAATTACAATTATGCCCACATTTGATATCGTAAGTAAAATTGACGGACAAACATTAGACAATGTGATTAATACCGCCAAAAAGGAAATCCTAAATCGCTATGATTTTAACGGATCTAAAAGTACAATTGACCTTGATAAAAAAACCAATGAATTAACGATTGTAACCGAGGATGATATGCGGCTACGTGCAATTGAAGATACCATCATTTCAAAGATGGTGAAACAACATCTTGATCCTGAAAGCATGGATCGCGGAAAAGAGCATTATGCATCTGGAAATATGATACGGAAAGAAATTAAGGTAAAAGAAGGCCTTGACAAAGAAATTGCAAAAAAGATTGTAAAAGCTATAAAGGATAGTGGCTTAAAAGTTCAGGCTTCAATTATGGATGATCAGATTAGAGTTCAGGCAAAAAAAATTGACGATTTACAGTCTGTGATTTCATTTTGTAGAAAAGAATCTTTTGGCCAGCCATTGCAATACATAAACATGCGTGAAAAATAATACAGCTACATTTTACAAAATCAACATCTTCTAATTTAAAATAAAATGTGCTTAGACTTAGGCGCCCTTTACATCTTTGGTATCATACTCATCAATATCAGTGATGTATTTATTTTGAACTAAAAACTCAAATAGCGGCCTTGCTTCATCAGAAACTGGCATATTGCGGGTTGTTATAATTTGATCATCTTCTTTATTGCGATATGGATACGCATACAATTTTACGTTCTTACTAAACAAATCACTGATGTAAGCAAGCAACTCATCAGTGTAGTTCTCTCCGTAATTTGCCGAGTTAAAAATATTTTTAAGATTTGAAATATTGGTAGAAATCCCGACGCTATGCGCATTACAACGTGCCAGATATTGGGCGAGTTTATGGTTTCTGGCAAAGTTTGATACAATAACATTGTTACCGGTTTCACAAAGCTCTTCAGCCCTCTTGGCAAATGTTTCTAAATCAACGTTTTTAAATTCTGATTGGTCGTTTAACAAGTTGGTCATTAACACTTCAATTAGAACAATTACATTTTCGTTTTTTACATTTTGCGATCTTTTAAATTGTTCTACAGCAATGTTGAAAAGATCAAAATTTGGCTTTGACTTTTGGCCGAATTTTGTTCTTAATATCATCACATCTTTTTTATAAAGCAGGTCTTTACTTTGCTGTGCAAATCCGTTACGGTCAAAAATAGCTGCCCCGGAAAAACCTTTGGCAATAAGGTATAGATTTACTAAACGGTCGTTCGCATTTTCAAAGACAGGGCCATTTATACTTACCAAATCAATTTCTACAGACCCGATCGATAAGTTATCAACCAGGGATTCAATCATCGCCTGCACATTATTATTATAAAAATAGGCTGCATATACCAGATTCACACCCAAAATACCTAAAACATTTTGCTGCAAATTAGCGTCGCTGTCCAATAACCTTACATGGAAAACAATATCATTATGCCGGCCATGAGGCATCATTTGAAATCGAATTCCAAGCCAACCATGAGGATCATTGTTTCTGTTAAAATTTAATGTTGTAACCGTATTAGCGAAAGCAAAAAAGTTTTTATTGTCATATTTAGGCTCGTATAATCGTTCTGTAAGAAGATTAAACTCGTGTTCGATCATTTTATTCAGCCTTGACTTCGTTACATATCGTCCACTTTCTTCGATTCCATAAATTGAATTACTAAAAACCATATCGTAGGCAGACATGGTTTTAGCAATGGTACCGGATGCCGCCCCTGCTGTAAAGAAATTTCTGGCAACCTCCTGGCCCGCTCCTATCTCAGCAAATGTTCCATAAATTGTTTGATCTAAATTTATTTTTAAAGCTTTTCGCTTGTTTTCTAATATTTCCCGGGACATGTTGCTAAATTACAAAATGACCCTTATGCTTGTATACAAAAAAAGGTGCCCTGTAAAACAAGACACCTCTTAAATTTAAAATTCTTTAATTACTGAACGGAAATTTCTCTGGATTGAATTTTTGCTTCTTCCTTTTTAGCCACCGTGATTTTTAAAATACCATCCACATACTCTGCAGCTATTTTAGCGCAATCTGCAGAATCTGGAAGAGTAAAAGTTCTTACAAAAGAATTGTAATTGTATTCCCGTCTGTTGTATCGTTTAACCGAATCATTTTCTTCAGACCCGGATTTAGATTCCGCTGAAATGCTAAGGATGCTTTTGTCTAGATTAATTTTAAAATCATCCTTCTTCATACCAGGAACTGAAAGTTCAATGTGGTACTCATTCTCAGATTCAGCTATGTTTACCGCCGGTACTTTTTTAGTCAGCCGATCGGAAACATAAGAATCCGTGTGAAACATCGATTCGAAAACATCTGAAATTAATGGGTTTAAAGCCTGGGACCTGTTACCGTTTGAAAATTTAACTAATGCCATTTTTTTATCCTCCTATATTGTTTTTAAACAATTTAGCAATGGCTATACCAAGCCCGAAAATACATTTTAATACAATCAGTAAAAGTCAACCAGTCATAATTAATTATTTAAAAGTGCCAAATTGACAGTATATATTTATATTTAATGACAAAATTTCATGTGTACTAATAAATCGTTTTTAATTTTTCACTTTTCATTATCCAGCCTGTTCTTTTTATTTTATCTCTGACGAAATAAAAGTTTTGGAAATTACCAAGAACATAAACCGGTTGACCCGAATCAAGAATAAATTTCTTCGCTTCAGATGTATCCGGCTTTTCAAATAATGGCAGCTCACTTCTCAATGTAAGGGTTTTTATTGGCTTGCTAACCGCTGATACGAATTGACTATTCACATATCCGATTACTCCATCAGGAAGCTGAACTTTATACATGTTACTGCTTACTGCGTCCACTTTTAATAAGGTGTTTTCTGGTAATTCTTGTAAAGCGGTCTTTCTGTCAAAAGAGGAATATAAATTTGTATTATCAGTTTTAATACGAAGTGTAGCATTTAAGTTAGCGGGTAAAGCCGTAATTTTATCTGGTTCTTTTGAATAGGGGTTAATAAATGGGAAAGGGTCCAAAGCTCCACCAAAACCATAAATACCAAAATGAAGATGTGGAGGCGTACTTCTGGCATTACCGGTATTACCCATTAAACCCAGCGTATCACCTTCTTTAACTATTTGTCCGGCAACAACTAATTGAGTATCTAAATGAGCGTAATACAAAGAGTAATTTTTCTGTAGTGGCCTCAACCAAACAACTTTACCGCCAATATTAGTTTCGTTTACACGAAAAACAGTTCCGTTTGCCGAGGCTACCACAGGAGTTTTATAGGAAGAAAAAAGATCTACTCCTTCATGCTTTCTCAAACCAGCATCGCGGCCGTCGCCCCAAAAACTTTTAATATGATTTTTTCCTGGTGCTTTAATTGGATAAGCCAACGACGGCCCTCTTATTATTTTCAATGTATATTGACCACTTTTTAAAAGCTCCGGCTGCAATCTTAAGATGTAAAATCCTGTTTCACTAACCTCATAAATAATAGGACTACCGATAGTATCGGCATAAACAAGTAATTTTATTTGTTCCCCACTTGCATTTGTAAACAGATCCATAAAAATTGTGAAGTCATTTTTCGGTACTTTTTTTAGCTGTATTGTAAGCTTTTCTCCTTTTTTAGCCTCAAACCGGTAGCTCGCAACATGAACATTTTCTACCGCAAAATAACCGGTTTCTGTATAAGGAACAGTAATAGATACAGGTTTCTCCAAACTCATTTCAGAATTTTTAAGCCATAATTTGCCCATTCCTGTTTGGTCTAAACCTGTTTCAATTAACTTTTGTGAATAGACTTGATGCGGAGAACTTTTTTTAAATAAAGATCCGGGGCCTGAACGGCTACAACTGCTTAACAGTAAAAAAGAGAATAAAAATGACCCTAAATAATACAGACTAAAATGCTTCAACAAAACTATAAGCTTTTTTGTCTTTATAAACTTCTATTCCTTTTAAAATGTTTTAAATTAAGAATCATTGACTTATCTTCTTAGAATTCAAGCACATTAATGGTTGAATCCTAGTCACAAAATATTAACGGAATCGTAAACAATAACTTTTTCCCATAGCATTTCAGATTCTTTAATAAAAATTTTGTGTAACACTTCATCCTGATATTTATCCTGGTCAGCTTTTGAGGCAAAAGTAAGGCTTAAACAGTACGTATATGAACGATCAATAACAGGACGATTTGTATCAGCCGGAACACCAAGGTGCTTGGTTTGGATATGAATAGAATTATTAATAAATTTTTTTATAGACGTTTCAAACTTTGCTTTTTCATCCTGATTATCCGGATGTTTAAGCCAAAAATAAACGGTATGTACAAACTGCTTTTGAACAGCATTTTTAATTTGCCCCTGAGAAGATGAGCTTTGGCTAATCATGTAAATGATGATACTTAGTGAAATTAATAGTGACTTCATAACAAACTGATCCTATTTTAATTTTTTTAAAATTAAAGGTTTAAACTAAATAATCGCTAACCTGAAATGGAAACCTAATTTCGAAAGATTTCCATGTTAAACCACAATGATATAATAATAATGTCAACTTGACAGACTGTAGCAATTGGAATAAGTCTTGCACAGGTGACACAAATATATATTAAAAATATTATGCAAGAAAAAGGAACAATTTCCATTCATACGGAAAACATTTTTCCCATTATAAAGAAGTTTTTATACTCTGATCATGAGATCTTTCTTCGGGAGTTAGTTTCAAATGCAGTAGATGCAACGCAAAAGATTAAGCGTCTGGCTTCGATAGGCCAATATAATGGCGAACTTGGAGAATTAAAAGTTGAGATTGCTTTTGATGAAACTGCCAAAACGCTTACTATATCTGACCGTGGATTGGGAATGACCGCTGATGAGATAAAGAAATATATCAATCAGATTGCCTTTTCAGGTGCCGAAGAATTTGTTGAAAAGTTTAAAGATTCTAAAGATGCGAATGAGATAATCGGTAAATTTGGAATGGGTTTCTATTCTGCCTTTATGGTTGCAGACCAGGTTGAGATACAAACACTTTCTTATCAGGATGATGCTGAATCTGCCCGTTGGATTTGTGACGGCAGTACCGAATTTGAAATAACTCCCGGTTCCAGAACTGAGAGAGGAACGCAAATAACCTTACACATCAATAAGGACTCTGAAGAATTTTTAAATGAGCAAAAGCTTCAAGGAATTTTAGATAAATATTGCAAGTTTTTACCCGTACCAATTAAGTTTGGTACACGCAATAAACAAGAACCTGACGGGGAAGAGGAAGGAAAACCGAAGTACAAATCTGTTGAGATTGACAACATCATTAACAATACCTCCCCAATTTGGACCAAAGCACCATCAGAGCTTAAAGACGAAGATTACCTGAATTTTTACAAAGAATTATATCCTTTTACAGAAGATCCGCTTTTTTGGATTCATTTAAATGTGGACTATCCGTTTAATCTAACTGGTGTTTTGTATTTTCCAAAACTGAAAAACGATTTTGAAATTCAGCGCAATAAGATCAAACTTTATTCACGCCAGGTATTTATAACCGATGAAGTAAAAGATGTTGTACCAGAATTTTTGATGCTTTTACATGGTGTATTAGATTCACCTGATATACCTTTAAATGTATCCAGAAGTTTTCTTCAGGCAGATAGTCATGTTAAAAAGATTAATAATTACATTACCAAAAAGGTAGCTGATAAATTATCTGAACTGTTTAAAAGTGACCGAAAAGCTTTCGAACAAAAATGGACGGATATTGGTATTTTTGTAAAGTATGGGATGATCAGTGAAGAGAAATTTTACGATAAAGCTAAAGATTTTGCCCTTTTAAATAACACAAAAAACGAGTATTACACACTGCAAGAATATCGTGAAAAAGTTAAAGTACAGCAAACGGATAAAGACGAAACTGTAGTTTATTTATATGCAACAGACATTAATAAACAGGATTCTTTTATTCAATCTGCCAATAAAAAACAATACGATGTATTGGTAATGAATTCTCCGATTGATACACATTTTGTTAGTCAGCTTGAGCAAAAATTAGATAAAACTTCTTTAAAAAGAGTGGATTCGGATGTTGCAGATAAACTGATTTCCAAGGATGATGTAGTTGAAACCGTATTAAATGAAGAGGACATAACTAGAATTAAAGCAATTTTTGAAAAAGCGGTTACCAAACCAAACATGAATGTAGAAATTGAAAGTCTGCATCCTGATGAGTTCCCGGTAATTGTAACCATGGATGAGTTTATGCGCCGGATGAAAGACATGTCGCAAATGGGAGGTGGAATGAACTTTTACGGCTCCATGCCTGATACCTACAAGGTTGCTATTAATGGAAATCATAAATTGATTGGACGTATTCTTTTAACTGATAATGAAGAAGAGCAAACTGCGCTTGCAAAACAAGCGTTTGATCTGGCTTTGCTTTCTCAGGGTATGTTAAGTGGTGCCGAATTAACAGAATTCGTAAATAGAAGTGTAAACTTTATTTAATCAACATAACACTTGGTGTTATAAAATCTATTTTATTAAACAAATTTTTCATGAAAGTAGAACTTAGCCATGCAAATGATAAAATTGAAAAGAAAACCATACAAGTAAACTCTCTTGATGATCTTTTGCTGCTTTGCAAAAAATTTGATCGCGACGTAATTATTTCATTGCCACTACAGAACACCAGAAGCCAGTTTGATTTTTATTTAATGGTTTATGATGCCAAAATAGAATAAAGTATTTTTCTTCTCTAAATCGTTAGAAATGCCGTACAAAAAAAGTACGGCATTTTTTATTTATTAATTTTTTTTTCTTATTAAATTATTATCTTTAATTTTATTATCCTTTTAATTTAAAATAGCAAAGCCATTACCTCCAACCATACTTTGTCTTCTATTACTTTATAATTTTATTATACATTTCAATTTAGATAAACCTGATTGAAAATTACCATTATTTATTTATTGCTTTAAACCAATTAATTATAAATTAATCTCTCTGATTATGAAAAATTTAAAACAACAATTTATGGGCCTCGGCATTCTGGCTGTTTTAATCTTTGCCGGTTGTGAACCGGACGCTGCAATTCCGGAATCTCAATTAACACAGCAGGAAGGCAAAACCTTCTATTGTGATAAAGTAAATTTTTGTCACGGAACAATCCAGTCATTCGTTACAATGGATAGTGAAAATAAACCAATGAGCTTGGGAGTTAGATTCAGCGAAAGTATTTTAACTAATTTGCCGTCAGATCCTATGAAAAATGTAAAAGAAGCTGTACTAAAAATACCTAAGGAGGCAAAAGATGTTGGAATTGATCACATTGAATTAGGTTGGAACCCACAAGGACACGAACCGGACCCGATATACACTCTCCCACATTTCGACCTGCATTTTTACAAGGTAAGCTCCAGTGAACAAGCTTCTGTTGTTCCTGGCCCAGACCTCGTTACGGTAATGTCTAAATACATTCCTACAGATTATATATCAGGAGTTATAGCCGTCCCAAATATGGGCGTTCATTATGTGGATCTTACCAGCCCTGAATTTACAGGGTCGCAATTTGATAAAACCTTTATATATGGATTTTACAAGGGAAGTATGACTTTTTTAGAACCAATGTTTACCCGTACTTTTCTTCAAACCAAACCCAATATTACAATTCCGATTAAGCAACCAGCCTCTTTTCAAAAAGCGGGTTATTATCCAACATCTTACCGTATTAGCCATAATGCCGGTAACAATGAATATGTAGTTGCTTTGGATGGTTTAAAATATCACGCCGCAGATTGAGTGCTGTAATTTTTTAGTTTAAAAAATCCGTCCCATTAGCGACGGATTTTTTTTGTTTTAAAGGTATTTAACATAACCTGTTATTTCCGTCTAAAACAACTAGATTTAAAGAATTTACGCGGTATGAAATTATCCACCTTAATCATAATCTTACTTGGCCTTACAGTCTCTGTGAAGGCACAAAAAGTAGGATTAGTTTTAAGTGGCGGGGGTGCCAAAGGGCTTGCTCATATTGGCGTACTTAAAGCACTCGAAGAAAATAATATACCCATTGATTATATTACAGGAACATCAATGGGCGGGATTGTAGGTGGGATGTATGCGGCAGGATATTCTCCTTCCGAAATTGAGTACATAGCCTTAACCACGGATTTTCAAGAATGGGTGACCGGAAAATTTCGGAGCGATTATCACTATTTTTTTAAAAAAAAACCAGATAATCCATCTTTCATCACCGCCAAACTTCAGGTAGACAGTAATTTCAGGACTAACATCCGGTCTAATTTAGTTAATGATATTCCACTAAATTTTGCGCTTCTTACCTTACTCGCACAAGCATCGGCCACCGCTCAAAATGATTTTGACAAATTATTCGTTCCGTTCAGATGTATTGTTTCAGATGTATTTTCTCAAAAAATGATCCCTGTTGCAAGCGGCAGTTTACCTGAAGCTGTGAGGGGTACGTTTACCGTTCCGTTAGTTTACCGGCCTATAAAGGTAGATGGGAAATATGTGTTTGACGGAGGCTTGTACAACAACTTCCCCGTAGATGTAATGAAATCTGAATTCAAACCTGACTACATTATTGGGGCTAATGTTTCCTCCAAAATATTTAATGAATATCCTAAAGAAGGCGATGAAAAACTAATGAACCGTTTTTTAATTTATCTATTTCTTTCTAAAACAGATTCTACCTCAATCGGCAAAAACGGAACGTATATCCAGCCAGACGTAAGTAACTTTAGCGTTGCAAATTTTAATCCGGTTGAAGAATTAATTAAACAAGGTTACGATGCAACCATAGCGGATATACCTAAAATTAAAAAAGCTTTACAAAGAAGTGTTAGCCATGAAGAATTAAAAGAACGGCGCTTGCTGTTTATCGGTAAAAGTCCGGAGCTTTTATTTAACACATTCTCTGTAACCGGAATAAGTGAACCTAAAGTAAAATATATAAAACACGTTTTCCAGGAAGATAAGTTGCCAATCAGCATGGAAAGTATTGAAAAGTCGTTTTATAAGTTGGTCGCTGATGATAGCTTTGAAACCGTTTATCCACGAATTAGTTATGATTCAAAAACAGATAAATATGGATTTGAATTACAAGTTCAGCCGCAAAAAGGGTTTAAGGTTGAGTTTGGTGGCGTTGTATCTACAAGGCCAGTAAACAATGCTTATCTGGGGCTTCAATACAACTATTTACATACGAAAGCATATACATTTTCTGCCAATTTTTATACCGGTAGGTTTTATGAATCTGCTCAAGGATTAGCAAGAATGGACATCCCGGCAAAAGTTCCGTTTTATTTTGAAACTGAATTCACTTATAATAACTGGAACTACATCAATACCAGCCAGATTTTTATTGATAGCAAGCCAGTATATATTCAGCAATCAGACCGCAAAACCGTAATGAAATTAGGAATTGCAACTACGAGTAATGGAAAAATTGAAGCTCAGGCAGGATTTATTGATTTTTATAACCGGTATAGCCCTAAGAATAGCTTCACATTTGGCGATAGTTTAGATCGTGATAAATTTAATGGTTTTATGACCGCTGTAAATTTTGAAAAAAATACGCTGAACCGGAAGCAGTACCCATCTGATGGAGTTTCCTGGTTTATAGGATTGAATTATTACAATGGGTATGAAACTTACGAACAAGGAAATATACTTAGAGACGAACCGGATTTTGATACCCAAAATATTTTAAGAAACAGCCGGAGCTGGTTAAGATTTAAAATAAGCAATGAGAATTATTTTCTAAAAAAAAAGATATATACTTTAGGTTATCTCATTGAGGGAAGTATTAGTAATAAAGACATTTTTAGTTCCTACAAATCCACACAGTTAAGTACACCAGGGTTTTATCCTTTGCAGGATTCCAAATCAATTTACCTGGAAACTTTAAGGGCTAATACATATGCGGCTTTTGGTCTTAAAAACATTTTTAAAATTTATAAAAATTTTGATTTACGTTTAGAAGGATATTCCTTTTTACCTTTCAAAGAGTTTAATTCAGGAGTATCGCAAACAACCAAAATGGGTAGAGTATTTACAGACCATCATTTCGCGTACACATACGGGGTAGTATATCACTCACCCGCAGGGCCGGTCAACTTAAGTTTTAATCATTATGATGATTCCCAAAAGCGCTTTGGTATGATGTTTCACATCGGTTACTTAATTTACAACAAAAGATCCTTCGAATGAAATACTTAAGTTTCACACTCTTTTTTCTTTTTATTTCGTTTCCATTTTTGTTCGCTCAATCCGGAATTACGAAATCAAAGAAAATTGAGATCAATAACTTTATTGTAAAAGAGAATCTCCTCAAAAATGATAAGATTGCTGTAATCGCCTGCGATTCAAATGAAACTCCTTTAGAAAATGTAAGTGGAACTTTTCAATTTAATATAAATGGATTTAAACAAGAACTTAAATTTAATGACGGAGTGGCGATAGCACCCCAACAAATAGATAAATCAACGTTTGTTTATTTAAGACATGAGAATGATAACGGCACCCATGGAAAACTGTATTATGTTTTAAAAAAAGAACAGGACTTAAAACTCTATAAAATTAACTGGTTCGTCTTGGTTTTGGTTCCACTCATTATCATCTTTTTGGCCACAATGTTTCGTAAACTTATTGTTATCGCAGCCATTCTTTTGATGGTATTATTTATTTTCAACTCAAACAACGGTTTAAAATTGGGAACCTTTTTTGATACCATCATTGATGGATTAAAATCTCTTTTTTAAATTTTCTCCTTTCAATTTTCATCTCAAACAAACACATAGTTTACAAGTTAATAGTTTACAATGGCACCATTTAAGGCATGCTGAAGCTATACATAAGATTAGCTGCACTGACACTCCTCAGTGCTGTTTATGCATGCTCCCCCGGCAAAAAAAAAACTGAAAATAAGATTTATCCTGATCCTATTGTTGTTAACAATGGACAATTGCCACAACCGTACGCTACCAAATCAACCCGAAATTTTAGTAAGGTAATTGGATGGCCAAAGAATAAAATGCCGGTTGCCCCGTCTGGTTTTAAGGTAAATCGTTTTGCGTACAATTTAGTAAGCCCAAGGTGGATGTACGTTTGCCCCAATGGTGATATACTGGTTGCAGAAGCTAATACAGAACTTACCGGAGTAAAAATGATGGGTGCCCGTTTGTTGGGGATCACTAAATCACAAAGATTTAATAAAAGTGCAAACCGTATTACACTTGTGCGTGATACGAACCAGGATGGTACCGCTGATTTTAGAACGGTCTTTTTATCCGGCTTGAATCAACCTTTGGGTATGCTGATTATTGGAAACTATTTTTATGTAGCCAATACCGATGGATTATGGAAATATCCATACAAAAACGGCCAGAATCAGATAACTTCAAAAGGTGAAAAAATCGTTTCATTACCTGCCGGGGGATATAATAATCACTGGACCAGAAATATTGTAACAAATGCTGACAGTTCAAAATTGTATATTTCTGTGGGATCAGGAAGTAATGTTGGTGAAAACGGAATGGAAAATGAAGTTAGAAGGGCTTGTATTCTGGAAGTTAATTTAGATGGCTCCGGGGAAGTAATATACGCTTCAGGAATCAGAAACCCTGTTGGTATGGGTTTTCCAACAGGCTCATCCACACTGTGGACCTCAGTTAATGAACGGGATGAATTGGGCGATGACCTGGTTCCTGATTATTTAACAAGTGTTAAAAAAGGTGGATTTTATGGATGGCCTTACTCCTACTTCGGGCAGAACGTTGATCCCAGGCCCGAACCAAAAAGACCAGATCTGGTCAGAAAATCCATTGTTCCAGAAGTAGCGCTCGGTTCTCACACGGCGTCTTTAGGATTGGCGTTTTATAAGATGAAAAAATTTCCGCAGAAATATCAGAATGGTGCATTCATAGGGCAGCATGGATCATGGAACCGTTCTGAAATTTCTGGATATAAAGTTGTTTTTGTTCCATTTAAAGGTGGAAAACCCTCTGGAAAACCCGAAGATTTTCTGACTGGTTTTGTTTCCGATAAACGAAATGAAGAAGTTTTTGGTCGTCCGGTTGGGATTACCATTCTACCAGATGGTTCCATGCTCGTCGCTGACGATGCCAGTCACATAATTTGGCGGGTAAGTGTTGATTAAAATCTAAAACATGTTTAAATATAAGATAAGGACGGTATTAATTATACTATTTTCACTGTTTATCAATCGGTTGAGTTACAGTCAGGAACAGGATTCTGTACAAAAATTAAAAGAAGTGGTGGTAAAGGCATATCTCACATCGCAACCAATATTAGCTATACCTTCATCTGTTTCTGTTATTGATGGCAGGCAACTAAGCAGGCAGTCTGGCACGAGCCTGTTGCCTGCGGTAAATGCAATTCCGGGCTTAAGAATGGAAGAAAGATCGCCGGGTAGTTACCGGTTATCTATTCGCGGAAGTTTATTGCGTTCTCCTTTCGGGATCAGAAATGTAAAAGTTTACAATGATGCTTTTCCACTTACAGATGCGGGCGGAAATACGTATTTAAATTTAATTGATCCGGAAAGTGTTAACAGCATTGAAATTTTAAAAGGCCCGGATGGAAGTCTGTTTGGGGCTAATTCTGGTGGTGTGGTATTAATAAATCCAGATAGCAAACAAACAGATAGTTCGGCAACTTCTTTAAGTTTAAAAAGCGGATCTTACAATCTTTTTCAGGAAAGCATAAGTACCAGGCAAAAAATATCGAAACATTTTTTCCAATTAAACCAGGCGTATCAAAATTCAAATGGGTATCGTCAAAATAGTGAATTGAAGAGAAATTATGGGCAAATTCGATACAGTTTTAATTATAAGCCCGAAAGCCAAATAAGAGTTTTAGCATTATACTCAGATCTTAATTACCAAACACCTGGTGGTTTAACAAAAACGCAATACGACCAGCAACCTGTGTTGGCCAGACCAGCCACTCAAGCTTTACCTTCTGCTCTAGAGCAGCAGGCAGGGGTTTATAATAAAACAATATACACCGGAGTGCTTCATCAAACAAAAATAATTAACAGGCTGAGTCATACATTCGCAGTGTTTGGATCGCACACGGATTTTAAAAATCCTTTTATAACAAATTATGAGGTTCGTGATGAATATACATCCGGGGTAAGAACTTTTTTTGAGTTAACCGGAAAAGCAAAATCTAATTTCGACTGGAAAATAAATAGTGGATTGGAATGGCAGCAAACTCAGGCAAAAATTCAAAACTATGATAATAACAAAGGTCAAAAGGGTAGTCTGCAATCGTCTGATGATGTTTTAACCCGTCAATACTTTTACTTCGGTAGATTTTCGGCTAATATTTTAAATCGCATCAATCTGGAAATTGCCGCCAGCGTTAATTATTACAGATTTAAATTTAAAATCCCGGCAAATTTATCAGCAACTGATAACCGTGTTTTTAAGCCTCAGATAATGCCGAGACTTGCTTTCTCATACAAAGTATCAGAAAATGTGGCTTGGCGTAACTCTGTAAGCCGGGGTTATTCGCCACCTTCTTTAGCAGAGATTAGAGCTTCTAACCAGGAAATAAATACAGGCCTACAGCCTGAAAGTGGCTGGAATTACGAAACTGGATTTAGATTGAGGAACAACAATGATCGGTTCTGGCTGGATGCCTCTGTGTTTTACTACAAACTTCAGGATGCCATTGTTAGAAGGGTGAATAATGACGATACAGAATTTTTTGTAAATGCAGGTGGAACAGATCAGATTGGATTTGAGTCGCTAATATCAGGTTGGCTGATTGCCCCGGTAAAACACGGATTGGTTAGGGGATTACAGGTAAGAAACAGTTTGACCTTAAATCATTTTAAGTTTAAGAACTATTTAAGTGCTGCAGATAATTTTTCTGGAAACCGGCTTACCGGAGTTCCGGATCAGGTTATTGTAAGCAGCCTGGAAATTAGCATGCCTTCTTCTGTAACTTTATTTATTCAACATAATTACACGTCTAAAATTCCGCTAAATGATGCGAACAGCACATATTCAAGCAGCTACAATCTGATGCAATTTAAAACTACATGGAGAACCCGATTAAATTCAAAAACTAATTTTGAACTGTTCGCCGGTGCGGATAATTTATTAAATCAAAAATACAGTCTTGGTAATGATCTTAACGCTTTTGGCGGAAGGTATTTTAACGCTGCCCCTTTGCGAAATTATTTTGGAGGTATAAAAATGACTTTATAATCTGCACAAAATTTTGAAGTTTAGGTTAATACACTAACAAATTGCAATTTAAGTTTTGTGTTATTCACAACCTGCAGATTAGAAAGGCATTCCAATACCAAAATTATACTGAACAAAACGATATTTATCAGGGTTGTTAGTCATTGCATACCGATCTTTAAATTCGCTTTTGTTAAATAAATTTTTAATAACCCATTGATCTGCACCCGTAAATTGTGGGTCTTTTACTTTTAATCCGGCATCTAATCTGAATACAAAGTAATTAAGATCAAAACGTAAGCCTGCACCTGTACCTATCGCTAACTGATTTAAAAGTTTATTAAATTTAAATTCGCCACCGGGATTTTCAACCGTTTGCCGTAATTTCCAAACGTTTCCAAAATCCGTAAAGGCGGCCCCCTTCACTTTTGCGCCAAAAAAATTATCCAATATTTTAAATCGGTATTCCATATTACCTTCCAGTTTTATTTCGCCAAGTTGATCCAGGTTGCGCAAATATCTTCTTAAAGTATCCGCTTCCGAACCCAAACCCAGTGAAGCACGGTTATAATTACCCGGTCCCAAAGTACGTGCTTGCCAGGCTCGAATACCGCTGGATCCGCCGGCATAAAAATTCTTTTCAAAAGTTAATACATCACTATTTCCGTAAGGAATACCTACACCCGGATTGAGCCTGGCTATAAACTGCCTTTCGCCTCCAAAAAACCGGTATAGCCTAACATCTGTTTCCAACTTAATATATTGCTGGTAAGGAAGGCCGAATATCGTTCGGTCGCCATTAAAATCCCGTTTAGATTTGATGACTGTATTTATTAATCCAATAGTATTACCGGCTGCATCCAGGCTTCCACGGAAGTAGATAAAGTTGTTATAGGTATTTAATCTAAGCGAGTTAACTGTGTAAGAATACCTGCTTCCCAAATTAAAAAGTTCACGGTCATTCGTTCTTACATAAAGCAAAAATCCTCTGTCTTCCAAATCTTTGCGAAAGGCCGTGTCTAATCGTCCGCGGCGAAATTCAATATTTATGGGGGTTACAGAATGAAATTTATACTTTGTTTCTTTCCAGTCATAAGTTAAGGAATTAATAAAAACTCTGTTTGAAAATGCCTGCTTTTGATCAAAAAGCTGGAAACTGCTGGAAATAGTGGTGTGGGGAATGCCGTTTTTACTAAACTGAGGTAAAGAAAAAGGAGCTAATAATTTAGGAAATACAAGATTTGCACCTAACTGAAAATCTCTGCTGAAAATCCGGTCGATAATATTACCGCTTCCAGCCGCATCAAATTGAATTCCATACCGGGCCTTAACTTCAAGAAGTTCTGCGCCGCCAAATAAATTTCTGTTAGAATAGGTATCCCCAAAATTAAAACCATTACGACCAGAATTAAAAGTGATCTCACCTTCTATCCGATTACTCATTTTTTTTAACGGAATTATTTCAAATCGTGGATTTAACCGGTAGGAACTATCCGCAGTTTTTATATAATCAATTTTTATGTTTCTAAAAACGTTGAGGTCATATAATCGGTCATAAGTCAGATCTTCTTTTGTGACATCATATAAATTACCTTTCCTTATAAAGATAAATTTAGGCAATAGTTTGGGATCAAATTTTCTAGAATAATCCCTTACCACGTATTGAGAATCGATAATTAAAGAATCCGGCTTGATATTTTCGGTTATACCGTTACTGTTTTTAATGTTAATATAGCTTTGGTTAATGGTATAAAGCTGGTGTGCGCCTTTATCTGTGGGATTTGATATAACCATGGTTAGGTTGGCCTGGCTCGAATATAAATTTGTATCTACCTGAAAGCGTACGTACTGTCGCAGATAGTCATAATAACCATTGCGTTTCATTAATTGGTACAACTGCTCACGCTCAAATATTAAAGAATCAGAATCAAACCTGTTCCCTATCTGGGTATGCGTAAAATCGTTTCGGTTACGCTGATAAAGAGATGATACAACGGAATCACTAATATTAAATTCTATATTTTTGATCGTAAAAGCAGGGCCAGATTTTGCAGAGAAAATAATATTGGCTTTTTTATTCTTTACCATAATTGTATCAGATACCTCGGCTTTAAAATATCCTTTGCTTTTCAGGAATTTTTCAATCTGCACTCGCGAAATTTCAACCAGAGAACTGTCTAAAGTATGAGGTGATTCGCCGATTTTACGAATCTTTGTAGTTCGATATTTACCCTTTTTGGTATTAAATATATTATAAAGTGCCAGGGACAGACGGGAATTTGGCCTGATGTCTTTTTGAATAAAAAGTGATGCCTGTTCTTGAAATTTCTTGTCAACACCTTTTATGCTTACCCTGATAACAAGTGTCTGATCGGCTGGCAAAAAACGAGTAGTCTTGCAACTACTAAATATGATTAACAAAAGCATTATACTTGCGAATAGGTAACAACGGGTCTTAAAATATGCTTTCAAAGTCTCAGATAAGTTTTGTTAAATCATTACATTATAAAAAATTCAGAAAAGAACACAGGCTTTTTATTGTTGAAGGTATTAAATCTGTTAGTGAATACATGCATTCCAAATACCTGATTAAAGAGCTTTTCTTTACAGAAGATGCGAATTTAAAGTTGGCTAATTTATCACAAATATTAAAAGTAAACCAAATTACCTACCAGGATCTTACCAGAATCAGTACACTTTCTACACCACAAAACGTTTTAGCCCTGGTTCAATTACCTGAAGATAAAGATATTGAATCAATCAATTTTGCCAACACTTTTACCCTTGCACTAGATGGAATTCAGGATCCGGGTAATTTGGGTACCATTATACGCGTAGCAGATTGGTTTGGAATGAAGCAAATTATCTGCTCTGAAGATAGTGTAGAGGCATTTAACCCCAAAGTTGTTCAATCGTCTATGGGTTCGCTTTCGCGGATAAATATTCATTATTTAAATCTTTCCAAGACATTTAAGATTGCCAAAATACCTATTTATGCAGCCATGTTAAAGGGCACCTCTATTAATAAAACTGAATTTAAAAATGAGGGAATTATTCTTTTGGGAAATGAAGGAAAAGGTATAAGCGCTGAATTACTTAAACAAGTAGATCATCATGTAACTATACCCGGCTTTGGCGAAGCAGAATCCTTAAATGTAGCGATCTCAGCATCTCTTTTTTGCTATGAGATTAAAAGAAATTACTTAAAATAAAACTTGGGCAGGAACAATTATTTGTTATTTTTGCGTCGTTAAAAACAAATGGTCGGGTGGCCGAGTGGCTAGGCAGAGGTCTGCAAAACCTTTTACAGCGGTTCGAATCCGCTCCTGACCTCTCAAAAATATTTATAAAAGAAATCATGGGCGTAACACGTTTAAAAAGAAAAGACCGGAAAAATAAAACAACTTCAAGATTGGAAGTTCAATGGCTTAAGTCGGCTCGTAATGTAGAAGTTGGAAGCCGTTCTGCCCAATCTGAAAATAGCCAAATCAGTAAAAACAACGCTGTTTTAGCTCAGATAGTTTCAGCCTTAAAAGTTTAATAACTTTTTTAAATAAAAATCCCGGTAAGGAAACTAACCGGGATTTTTATTTTGATTATTTTAACATACAACAAGTTAAATATCTTCTGTTTTTGTAAGGGTCTTTACGGAAATATCTACTTCTTTATCCGCTTTATTTTTTATTTTTTTATAAAAAATTAAATGCGGTATGTAATACCAGAATAGCAGCTAATTTTTCTGTGTCACCCCAAAGTTGGTTCAATTGCAATTACCCGTATACCCACAGCTTTCAACAACTCCGGTGCGGTAGTTAATGAACTACCAAAGTGAATTCTTAATGTTTAACTACTTAAAGCTTTATAAGGGTATAGCAGATTTTGGTATATTTCAATAGTAATTTTATTAAAGTAACTGAGATAACCAAGGCGGCAATAATCTCCACTGTACCGCTTAAATATTTGCTTTTATTTTCCGTTAATTCTGTCGAGGTTTTAAACTTTATTTACGCTTCTTATAATCTGTCAAAAAATAATTTGCTGTTGCAAGAGAAAGAAAAACGAGGTGAAAACCCAATGCTTTACGGTCTTTGCGGATCATACTTGTAGCGGTAAGCAAGGCAAGCCCACCAAGAAAAACAGCATCTGCTTTTTTATGGTGTCTGATGGGAATAAGTTTTTTTATTCCAACGGATGTTTTTGTAAGCGTATTTATACCTAAAAAACCAGAGCCTAATGCCTGATATGTATGGCCTGCTCTATTATTAAGGCCCAAAAGCATTGGACCGAAAAGCTGCACGCCTGACAGTGCATAGTCGATAAGTCCATGTGTTTTAAGGGTGATTGGTTTCTCCATAATTGATTTTTAACTTTATCTATTTAATGAAATAATTTATTAACGTGATGCCAAATCATTATTTGTTTCTCAAACGTTTGCCGGATTCTGACTTCCATAATCAGGTTTCCCATCATGATCAGACGAGGTACTGGCGGCACCCTCAGCATGAGAATGTTCGTTGTGTAATTTGAGGTAATCGGCTAAGTGGTTTAAAGCATCTTCCCAACCATGCTGATGTGGGTGAATGGATTCCTGATCTTTATCATTTTCCTGTAATACTTCTATGCTGCTACCGTTGCTCAATTTTTTAAAATAAACTGATAATTTATATTCACTATCATTAATAGCCTCGTTCTGAACTTGCCAATTCCAGGTATACACTAATTTTTCCTGTGGAATTACTTCCAGATATTCACCCTTAATAACTAAAATTTCCATGTTATCAGCAGTAAATTGATATAGGATCTTACCGCCAACCTGTAATTCATTTACAATTTCGGTAAGCTGGCTACCCATTGGTTTCCACCATTTTTTTAACTGTTCCGGATCTGTCCATGCATGATAAAGGGTATCCGAGTTTGCAGAAAATTCTTTTCTGGTTTTTAAATTTTCACTTTTATTCGCTTCCATAAGTAATTAATTTAAATCTCAACATGAACCAAAGAGGTTTTGTTGTGAATTTCTAAATATTATATAGAAACCCGCTTGTTTTATAACCTGATATAAGCAATCTGTTTACTTACCAATTCAGTTTTTTAATAATTTTCAACATATTTATTAATGCTAATAATTTTAGCATAAATTTGCCTTTGCCGATTAAATTTTTTTATTATGATAAGAGCAATTGAGGACAGAGCTGAGCAAAAAATATCAGGATTTAGATCTCCTGCAGATGATTACCTGGAAGGAAGGCTTAACATTTCAGAAGTTCTTGTAATTGACCCGGAGTCAACCTTTTATTTTCAGATGGACAGTCAGTCAATGAAAAATCAAGGATTGTTATCAGGGGATATCCTGGTAATTGACAGATCTTTAATTCCTGTTGAAGAAGCCATTGTAGTTGCTTTTGTAAACAGTTGTTTTTATTGCAGGCGGTATTACACAAGAAACAACCGGCCAGTTTTAATTGGAGATGATGATGAGATAGACACCACAGACGGGCAAATATTACAAGTTTGGGGCGTGGTAACTTCTATTTGCCGCAACACCCTACCAATTAGTTTAAGGAAAGGAAAATACCGTCGTGTTTGCACTTTGTGATTGTAATAATTTCTATGCATCTGCCGAAAGGCTTTTCAGGCCAGAATTAAATGGCTTGCCTTTAGTTGTTTTGTCAAATAATGACGGTTGTGTTATCGCACGAAGCGAAGAAGCTAAACAGTGCGGTATAAAAATGGGAGATCCTGAATTTCTGGTGCGTGATCAGATCAATAAATATAACATCCAGGTTTTTTCCAGCAACTATGTTTTGTATGGCGATATTTCTGAAAGGGTTATGTCTAATCTTGGTAGATGGTTTCCCCGGATTGATGTTTATAGTATTGATGAGGCGTTCGGATGGTTGGGCGGAGTTTCTGATCTTCATCATTACGTTCCTGAAATTAGAAGATCTGTAATCAGTAATACGGGAATTCCCATTTCCATTGGTGTAGCTCCTACAAAAACACTCGCTAAACTTGCTAACAAACTGGCAAAGCAGAATAACGGAGTTTTGGTGCTTGATACACCGGAACGTATTACCGAAGCAGTTCATGATTTTCCTGTAAAAAATTTATGGGGTGTAGGGCAGCAGTATTTTAACAAACTTAAATCTCTGGGTATTGAAACTGCCGGCCAGCTTCGTGAAATGCCGGAATTATGGTTAAAACAAAACATGACCATTGTGGGTCAGCGGATGTGGAATGAGCTCTGGGGAAAGCCATCTATTTCAATTGATAATACTCCTGATGTACGAAAAGGAGTTTCTGTAAGCCGTTCTTTCCAAAATTACATTGTAAATCCTGATATTTTATCTGAAGCTGTTTCTATGTACGCCTGTCGCTTAGCCGAAAAATTAAGAAAAGAGAAACTGCATTGTAGTTACCTTCAGGTTTTTTTGTATACAAACCAGCATCGTGAAGATCATCCTCAACATTTTCCATCTAAAACAAACAAACTGTCTATTGCCGGTAACAACACAAATGATATAGTTCGTATTGCCACTCAGGCAGCTCGTGAGTTATACAAGCCGGGAATAAAATATCGTAAAGCAGGCGTTATTTCCACTGGATTGATCCCGGAATCTGAACTACAACTAAATATTTTTGATGTTTATGATGGTGGTAAAAAGGATGACTTATCCAAAACTCTTGACCTCATTAATCTGGCTTATGGCCGCGGCACTATCAGGATGGCGAGTGAAGGTTACAGAAAAACGTGGAAATTAAGACATGAATATTTGAGTAAAGGATATACCACCCGATGGAAAGATATAATTAAAGTAAAGTAAGGTTTATAGGTAATGTTATTTATTGCTATCAGCTAACTTTTAATTTTTACTGGCTTGGTAAGCACAAAAATCCACCAGATTAATAAAATCTGTACGATGAGCCTTCCTATAGAGAGGTAATATAAAAGGTTCCGGTTATCCATCCCATTAATCGTCATCTGAACATTTGCAGGAAAAACAGCAATTAACAATAAAATAGTTAACCAACCCCCGAGTCTCCTCGTTTTCTTAATTAGTAATGCTAATCCACATATAATTTCGGCTATACCACTAAGTACAATTAACAATTCAGGTTTTGGCAGATAGGGAGGCATAATCTTGAGGTAAAAATCACCATTAACAAAATGATTTAAACCTGCTACGATGAGTAAAATTCCAAATACAATGGTCGCAATATGTCTTTTCAATGCGTGCAATTATTAAAGTTAAGTCTGTATTATTTTCATCATTGATAGGATACAAATACTATTCTATACGGTGTATGCTTACAAGTTGATTACCTTTGATCTGTTAAAATAAGCTAACGATACATCTAATTTATGATACTGATAGGCACATACAATTATTTAAGAATAAAAGATAAAAATTCAAGCGAGTTTATCTTAACAGACGGAGAGCAGGACGCTTTGCTTCCTTTCTTAAAAGATGAAGAGGACCTGAATGTGGGGGAAGAAATATTTGTATTCTGTTTTCATCATAAGGATGGGAGAATATTTGCTACGCGTAAACGCCCATTTGCTGCAGTAGGTGATTTTGCTTTTCTTAAAGTGGTTGATCAAACTGATAATGGATCTTTTTTAGATCTCGGAATAGAAAAAGATCTTTTTGTACCGGCCTCGAAACAACGCAGGCCTTTAGAATTGGGCAAAGAGTATGTGGTCTTTATTTATGTTGACGATAACGATGGAAAACTAACCGCGAGTACATGGCTGGAAGATAATATTGAAACTGACCTGTCTGATTTAGAGGAAGGCGACCAGGTAAGTTTGCTTATAAGTGAGAAAAGTGAACTTGGTTACAGTGCCATCATAAATAATAAATACATGGGTTTACTTTATGCTGATGAAGTTTATGAAGAACTTCGTATTGGCGAATCAAGATCCGGATACATAAAAAAAATCAGAGCAGACATTAATAAAATAGATTTAAGCCTCCGCCCTATCGGATTTGATTTTATTTTAGATTCCAGGGATATTGTGCTGGACATTCTGAAAGAAAACGGAGGAATTTTAAATTTAGGAGATAAGAGCTCACCTGAAGAAATCAGGCAACGATTAAAAATGAGCAAAAAGGCTTTTAAACAGGTGATAGGAGGATTGTATAAACAGCGTCTGATTGCTCTTTCTGATTATGATATCAAACTTCTCCCCGAAAACCCGGATGTAAATTAACTGATTGTTTATCCACCACCACATTTATGCTCAACCTATTTTTTACAAAGAAATCGGTTAGGCCATTGCAACCAGTTTGCTTGTGCTACGGTAAACATAATTATTGTAAATATGCCTTCTCGCAAACCTGCCGGGAGACTCTGCATTGATTAATTTAACATAAACTGCTTTTGGAACATCAAAATATTCATAATTACTGCCATCCAAAAAATTAATAGTCAGAACCTGGCCTTTAAATTCAAAGTCCGCGATATT
>JACMND010000077.1 GCA_014378705.1 Pedobacter sp.
AGTCAATGGCGAATATCAGGGCGCAGCATGGCCTTTCAGAAGCGGATTTCAATCCGGAATTGTTCGTCTGGCCTGGGCAAAAGACGGTTCTTTAATTGCCGGTGAAACAAACCGGGGCTGGGGTTCGGCAGGTGAAGCCACGGAAGGATTACAGCGCTTGGTATGGAATAGTAAAGTTCCTTTTGAGATGCGTACCATTAAAGCGATGCCTGATGGTTTTGAAATAGAATTTACTAAGCCGGTTGATAAAAAGTATGCCGAAGATATTGCTTCTTATTCTGTAGAAAGTTTTACATATAAGTATCAAAGTGTTTATGGCAGTCCACCGGTTAATAATCAGATTTGCCAAATAAAAGGGGTACAGTTATCGGTTGACGGATTGAAAGCCCGCATTGTGGTAGATAAATTGAGAAAGAATTATATCCACAACATTACCCTTAATGGCATCCGCGATAAGCAGAATTCTTTTTCATTAGTTCATCCCACGGCATATTATACTTTAAATAACATCCCGCAAGGCAAATCACTTTCTTTGAGTGAGATTAGCCGAAAAAATTCATCTGAAGTGATTTCAAATGGAAAAACGGCTGTAAACGCGTCATTAAAATCAAAAACTTCTGCAAAGGGGATGGCAAAAAAAACAACATTAAAAGCTGTATCAAATGCTCCTACCTATACGGAAGTGAAAGGACTTTTACTAAAAAATACTTGTTTGGCTTGTCATAACCCCAATACGCGACAGGTTGGACCTTCTTTTACACAAATCTCAAAAAGAAAATACAGTGAAGAGGAAATGATCACTTTAATACACAATCCAAAGCCTTCTAACTGGCCTGATTATTCAACGCCTATGCCACCAATGCCGCAGGTTCCGCCGGCAGAACTAGGTAAAATTATTGCTTATATAAATTCATTAGCTAAATAAATGCTGTTGCGCTATCCTTAAAATTAAGAAGCCTCTAACCATAATTGAAAGATAATTCAGTTATTATTAGAGGCTAAGAATTAGTACTCTATTTTCTTGAACTTGCCGTCGGCTTTAAATTGAACTTTATCGCTAAGCATAGGTGGCTGAAATTTAGGATCAATATTAAATTCCGAACGATTAATTGTTCCAGTCAGTTTAAAGCCGGATATCTTTGCTTTAGATTGTGGACTTTCAATAGTACCACTATACCAAAGATCTAGAGTAACCGGTTTAGTCACGCCATGAAAAGTTAAGTTTCCGCTCAGTTTGTATTTGTCTTTGCCATCGCTTTTTATAGATGTGCTTTTAAAAATCATTTTAGGATATTTCTCAACCTCAAAAAATCAGGGCTTTTTAGGTTGGTTGTCACGCATTTCAACTTCAGTGTTTATATCCGCTGAAAGTTCAAAAACAGCATCGCTGAAATCTTCTTTGCTTGTTGTTGCCACAGCCTCGAATTTTTTAAAAAAGCCGTCTACATCAGAAATACCTTAATGGTTAATAGAAAAAGTCAATTTAGAATGATTGGAATCTGAGTTCCGCGTGGTTTGTGCAAACGTAAAAGTGTTAAATGAGTAACAACTACTAACGACAATAGATTTATCTTAAGGTCTGATTAATTAAATTTTAGCAGATTCCTTCTGTTGTACAAGAATCGCCATTTAAAATGGTTAAGGGTTGCTCTTTTTCAAAATCTGCCCAGCTTTGATCTAAAACCTGTAAAAAGGCCTCGGGGGATTGCGCACCGGAGATGGCAAATTTATCGTTAAAAACAAAAAATGGAACGCCTCTTACACCTATTTCCTGGGCTTCAAGTTCATCTTTTTTTACGTCATCAGCGTATGCGTCGGAGTTAAGAACATCTCTGGTTTCAGTTACCGGCAAACCAATTGTGCTTGCTGCTTCAATTAGCACTTCCTTGTCGTCAATATCTTTCCCTTCTATAAAATAAATCTTAAACAACTCCTCTTCCATTTCATTACCCAGATTTTTCGCTTTCGCAAATTGAATCAGCCTGTGTGCGTTAAAAGAATTCGCATGAACAGAATTTTCTAAATTGAAATTTAACCCTACTTCTTTGGCTACTTGTGTTACGTTTTCAAACATTTGAGCTGCATGGTCACGTGAAATTCCCTTAATCTTAGAAAAATAGTCGTATACATCACTATTCGTCTCAGCCTTTAAAAATGGGTCAAGCTGAAAACTTTTCCAGATAACTTCAACTTCATTTTTATGCGGAAACTGATCCAGCGCTTTCTCAAACTTAACTTTGCCTATGTAACAAAACGGACATCTTACATCCGACCAGATATTTACTTTCATTGTCATTTTCAAATTTTTTTATATAGTTTATTTATGCAGCACTTTCCATCCTGCTAACCAGTTGTAATTATATCTAAGCCCGAGCTGTACCAGAAGCAACTGCATGCTTTCCAATATCCTGCTTACACTAAGATCCCCCGCTATAATGGGGTTAAAACCCACGGTTTTTACCAGATTGGAAACAATCCCCAGAGCTTCCTCGTCATCTCCCGCTATAAAAGCATCAACCTGTTTTCCATCTATAACCGGGTGCTCAAAATTAGCGGCAAAAGTGGTATTAAACGCTTTAATTACTTTAGAATAAGGCAAGCGGTCTTGTAGTTCTTCTGCCGCACTTTTGCATGATGAAGTAAGAAGTTTGCTAAACGTTTTATCCATCGGATTTGAAATACTGACCACTACCTTTCCGGTAGTATACTGCTTTATCTTTTCGGCAATTTCCGCTTCTGCAGAATAAGGAACAGCAAAGATAATCAGGTCTGCCTCCCAGCATGCGTCTTTAGGGCAGGCAATTATCTCTTGCTCAACTTCATTGGCTATAGCATGAACGTCCTCGTAAAGTTGCTGAAGCTTCACGGTATCTTTTGCCATTAACAACAAGCGATAAGGACCGTTTGCCAGGCTTTTCGCTATAACAGAACCCATGTTGCCAGTTGCTCCTATAATTGCTACGGTTTGTTTAAGCGCCATGTTTTAATTTTAATTACAATGTTAAGTCAAAGGCTATCTTTTTCCATTGATTTAGGATATAAAATACCGGTGACATAAATCAATGATTAACTTTTAGTTTGCTTAAAAGTTAATGATCTTTTAAAAGGTTTTTTTTGATTCTGCTTAGCGTTTCCCTGGTAATGCCCAGATAAGAAGCAATCATGTGCTGCGGTACGCGGTTTAGGAGATCAGGAAAATTTTTTGTTAATTGTAAGTATTTGTCTTCTGCTGTAAAACTTAGCGAACCGGTTAATCGCCTTTGGAGGGAGAGAATATTTTTTTGTCCCAACAGGCGAAAAAATCTTTCAAATTTGGGTATCTTTTCATACAGTTCGTCCAATGATCGGTTGGTAATTAATAGCAATTCACTATCCTCAACCGCATCAATGTTGTAAATGGCAGGCTCTTGTGATAAAAAGCTGTACATATCTGTTACCCAATGTCCTTCCAGAGCAAGTTGAAGAATATGTTCTGTCCCGGCATCGTCAACAGTGTAAGATCGTAAAACCCCCTTTTCAACTATGGTAAGGTATTTACAAACATCGTCTTGCTGTAGCAGATACTGCTTTTTTTTAAGTTTTTTTGGAATAAATAAAGTTTTAGCCAATTCCTCTTCATCGGAGGTTAAGCTTATTTTGTCTTTAACATTTTGAAACAGAACTTCAAACATCTTATAAAAAACAGAACGGCAATTACTTATTGTAATTCTCAAAATCGCCAGCTAAAACTTTTGGGGTTGCAATAAGAAAATTAAGTATGCAAGATAAAATTTAATAATCAGGGTCTTAAAATAATTGTCATTTTTTGAGCCACTTATATGTCCATTTATCATCTTTACAAATATTTTACAAGCACGATTTAACACTTTTAAAAGCTTTTTAATTCCTTTGTACCATGAACATATCCACAAAAACATCTGAATATATTCCTCTTTCTGTACTAGACCTGGTTCATGTTCTAAAAGGAAAATCAATAATTGATTCTTATAAAAATAGTTTAGATCTTGCCAGGAACGCAGAGCATTTAGGTTTTAAACGCTACTGGCTTGCCGAACATCATAACATGACTGGTATTGCCAGTTCAGCTACTTCAATTTTAATCGGCTATATCGCAGCCGGAACATCTGAGATTAGGGTAGGTTCCGGTGGGATTATGCTGCCAAACCATGCCCCGCTTGTTATTGCTGAGCAATTTGGCACACTTGCTAACTTATATCCAAACCGCATTGATCTTGGTATCGGCAGAGCTCCGGGTACAGATCAGCTAACAGCTATGGCTTTGCGCCGATATCAGGATGCGGGGAGTGATCACTTTCAGAAAGACGTTCAAGAATTACAAACATACTTTTTAGAAGATAATCAATATTCTAAAGTGCGTGCAATCCAGGCCGAAGGTATGGATGTTCCTGTTTGGCTGTTAGGCTCAAGTAATTACAGTGCGCAACTG